>JBCDLR010000057.1:0-15214 GCA_038745205.1 Verrucomicrobiota bacterium | reverse complement strand
TCTTCTCGAGCTCACCCTTCAGGGTTTCGAGCTTCTCTCGACTGCGGGCCACGATGACGAGATCGCCGCCGCGTTCGGCGTGAAGGCGGGCGATTTCCTTGCCGATGCCGCTGGAAGCACCGGTGATGAGGGCGGTTTTACCTTTTTGGTCTGAAATCATACGATTTTACAGTTTTTGAATTATGTAAATATTATTGACGACTTTACAGATTAAGTCAAATGTAAAAATAATGAAAAGGGACCGTCGGCAGCAAGTCCTCGAAACCGCGGGGAAGCTCATCCTTCACCACGGGTATCAAAAGGTGACCTTTGCGGACATCGCGAAGGAGATGGGTGTCTCGCGGCCCACGGTCTACCAGGCCTTCCCGAACAAGGAGGAGATCTACAAGGCACTGGTGCACAAATACCAGACCGAGTCCCTGGAGCGGGTCGACAAGATCGTGGCGGAGGATCTCCCGGTGGAGAAAAAGCTCCTGAAAGTGATTGGTATTTGGATCATCGAGCCGTTCCAGCTCATCCACGAATCACCGATTTCAGAAGATGTGCACAATTCGTCCCTTGGCTTCGCCTCCGAGACCATTGATCAGGGGTATGCCGAATTCGAGCGTCGGCTCGCGAGGATTTTGAAAGGGGCCAAGGTCGGAGGTCCGCTTCCGCTCAAGCGACTTGCGCACCTTTGCACCGTAACTCTGCGCGGGATCAAGGGGGAGGCGAAAGACCTCGCGGAACTTCGAAATTTGATCTCGGGGTTAGTAACCCTGATCCTGGCGAGTTAAGGAGAGACGGGAATGGATTCGCTGGAAATGCGTCCCCGTTGGAGAACTAGTCTCTCCTTTCATTGCTGATCATGGAAAAAGACTCCCCGGCTTTCGAGCCCACCCTGACTTTTGAAGAAACCCGCGTCCTCGGCTGCCTGCTCGAAAAGGAGCGCACGACACCCGAGTATTATCCGCTGACACAGAATTCGCTGGCGAGCGCGTGCAATCAGAAATCGAGCCGTGATCCGGTGACGTCGTTCGACGACGATGTGGTGGGGCACGCTCTCGACGGATTGCGCGAGAAGGGCCTTGTCATGCGTGTCGCGGTGGCCGGTTCGCGTGTCCCCAAGTTCAAGCACACCGTTGCCGATGTGCTCCACGATCTTGATGACGGGACAACGGCGGTGCTCTGTGTTCTCCTCCTGCGCGGACAGCAAACTACCGGTGAACTCAAGTCTCGCACCGAGCGCATGCATCATTTTGAAGAGTTGACCCACGCACAAACGGCGGTCGATGCCTTGATTGAGCAGGGGCTTGCCAGGGAAGTGCCCGCGGGAGGGGGGCGGCGCGTGACGACGTTCGTCCAACTTCTTGGAGCGATGGCGGACGGTCCCGCCGTCGAAGGTCCGGCTGACACGGCTCCCGCCTTGCAGGCGGTGACTCCGTCGCCGTCGTCGGTTCCCGATACCCAGCTGGCCGGTGAGGTGGAGCGCTTGCGGGAGGAGTTGAGGAAGCTCCGCGCCGACTTTGAGGACTTCCGGATGAAGTTTGAGGGTTAGGGTGCCGCTTAACCGGGGTCCGATGGCGATCCACTGACGCCGGGCAGGCCATCGAGGCTCTGCGTGTTCTTTTCCTTCTGGTATTGCGCCACACCGTCTTCTCCCTTCTTTTCGGCCCATTTCGTCAGGACATCCCGTTCACCCTCGAATGAATACAGAGGGACGGAGTAGCCGCACGAATCGCTGATGCGCTCGACATGGATGCGGATGATGCTGCGGGCACCGGGAAGATGATCGAATTGCGGCAGCAACTCCTCGAAATCCTCGGTCCCCACTTCGAGCACTTCGCCCTTGCCGTGGAAGCGGATAATCTTCGGCGGCCCTTCGAACGCACAGAGCATGACGACGATCCGTCCGTTCTCCTTCAGGTGCGCGATCGTTTCCACGCCGCTGCCGGTCAAATCGAGGTAGGCGACGGTTTTCTCGTCGAGGATGCGGAAGGTGTCCATCCCCTTGGGCGAGCAGTTCACCTTACCCTCGGCAGAGAGCGGGGCGGTGGAGACGAAAAACATCTTCTGCCGGGTTATCCATGCTGAGATTTTCTCGTCGATGATCGGATATTCCTTGGCCATGAGTTTAGTTGGTTAACTGCCGCAACCACTGCCGCAACCACTGCCGGTGTCGCTCCCACATCCAAATCCACCGCTGCAACCGGAGCCCCCTTTTCCGCCGCCTCCACCGGTTTTTATGATGAACACAGTGATCAGGATGAGCATTAGAATGAAACCTGCGAAGAGTAGAACCGAGGACCCTTCTTCTGCCGATGCTGAGGAGCCAAATTGAGAGATGCACCCTGCCAGAAACAGGGTTGCCAATAAGCCAAATACACCAAGGGTCAGTGCCCCTTTGGGTAAGACAAGATTCTTCCGTGTGTCGATTCTCCTGAACTGTTGTTTTTCAAACCGAACTCTTGTTGATGGCCAGATAGGTTCTGGCGGGTCACTCCGAAAGTGTTCTCGATAGGATTTTAGGGTCCTCTCGTACCAATCGTGATACTTCTTGCGTTCCTTCTTGCCGCCTGTGGTCGGTCCATGATGAAGTGGAAACCCCAGCGTTTTCTCACAAAGCTCCGTCCAATAACTTTCCGTGTAGCAAAGGTGTAGGTGCCACGCTTGATCTACTTCATCCGATGGCGTCACCGGGTGTCCAGCACAAGCGCAGAGATAGAGAAACCGCCGATACTCTTCGATAACCAGGCTGGCGAATCTTTTCGACCAGCCATTCTCACGGGCCAATCGATCTGAAAATGTCAGTCCAGAGTCGGGATCATCGAAGGGAAATTCCTCTAATTTATTCCAGACTGTCTCGTTCATGTTCGCTCCTCGTGTCTCGCGGGACCACTCTATCAGAATTCAAGTTGGAAATCCAACCCGCAGAAGAACTCGGAAGAGTTCAGCCGCGGATTCGCTTGCCAGTTCACGCGGATTTCTTGATGAACGAGGCGTGGTCTCAAGGGGCGGGGGATTTCTGGACAACACCCACGAAGTTCCGGACGTTGGCCCAGCTGCGGTCGTAGTGATCCCGCCCATTCTCGGCTCCGCCCTTGACCCAGAGTGCGGAAGAGGTCCCGCCGTCGAGGTTGAGGGCCGACTGGACCTTCGCCGCGCCCATGATCTTTTCCTCCGCGAGCAGGGCACCAAGATCATGAAGGGTGATGCGGCTGCAGCGGCCGAGGGCCCAGAGGTTGGAACTGGTGCGGAAGAGGAAGGTGCGGGTGGCGGCGCGCCCGGCGTCAAGGCCACTCACGGCCTTCGAGCCATCGACAAGAAACGGCCCGGATTGGAGGAGGTGGGCGACGTCGGGTTCATCCTTGAATGCGCTGCGCCGGACAAGTTGCGGTGATCCTGACGCGTCGACAAAAAAGACACCGGAGAGAAGGGGGCTGCCGTCGTTGAAGCTGCCCTTTCGTTGACCGCCGGCGATCTGGAGTCCGAGCGGCGCGAAGTCCTTCTGGAAAAAGCCGCCATTGGTTCCGGCGATGCAGTCGTTCTTCCTCATCGCGTCGGCGAGATCGAGGTAAGCGGGCTTTCTGTGATCGACCTGGTCGATGACGCGGAATCCGGCCACACTCGCTGGAAAAAGGATGAAGGAGAGCGAGGCGCGCTTGGAATCGGTGCGAGCAGTGAGATTCACGAACTTCATGGCCCGCGCAACATCGCGGGACTTGGTCTCGACAAGTTCCCATTCGGCACCCCCCGCGGCCAGCGGCGCGGAGAGGGCGAAGGCGAGGACGGAGGCAACGAGGCCCCGTATGGACTTGGCAGGCGGCAAGCGGTTAGTTTCTGTGGGTTGGGCCAAAGCTCAAGCGGCCGGTCGGCGAAAATTGGATGCGCAAGCCGTCGGTCGGCCCTAGCGTGGACTGATCGAAGACGGAATGGATCATTTTGCCACATTGACGCGGCGGCGGGAGATCGGGGCGAACTCGTACCTCGTGGAACTCGGGGGCACCCGCATCGTCCTCGACGCCGGCATGCATCCGAAGGCCGAGGGCCGCGAAGCGATTCCCCGCTACGACCTGCTTCCCTACGACAGCGTCGATGCCATCATCATCACCCACTCGCACCTCGATCACGTCGGGACGCTTCCGGTATTGCAGCGTGAGCAGCCACGCGCGTTCGTTTACATGACGGAACCGACGGGCGCGCTTGTCGACGCGATGCTGCACAATTCGGTCAACGTCATGACAGCCAAACGCATGGAGCACGGCATTGCTGATTTCCCGCTCTATTCCCATCGCGAGGCGGACCAACTCTCGCGTGTCTGGGAATACCGCAAGGTGCGACAGCGCTTTCACATCGGTGACAGTGATGTGGAGTGCGAATTCTTCGACGCCGGCCACATCCTTGGATCAGTGGGGGTGATGCTCTATCACGAGGGTCGTCGGATTTTTTACACGGGTGACGTGAATTTCGAAGACCAGACGATCACGAAGTCGGCGGAATTTCCCGATGAGCCGGTCGACACATTGATCGTCGAGACGACGCGTGGAGCGAGTCCGCGGCGGACTGACTACACGCGGCAGGACGAAGCGGAGCGGCTGGCGGAGGGCGTTCGGGCGGCCATCGAGCGGGGTGGATCCGTGCTGATTCCGGTTTTCGCGATGGGAAAAACGCAGGAGATCATCGTGATGCTTGAAGAGTTGCGTCGGCGTCGGCGGATTCCCAAGGCGCGGGTGCACATGGGCGGGTTGAGCACGAAAATGACGACGATCTTCGACAAGTATTCCGACAAGGTACGGCGGAACCACAAGGGCCTGGAGATCCTCAACGATCTCGACGTCGAAGTGTCTTCGCGGAAAAAGAACCGAAGCGTCGAGTACCGCCCCGGCGAAATCTACGCGCTCTCAAGCGGCATGATGACGGAGAAGACGCTGTCGAACCAGTTTGCCGCGCACTTTCTCGATAACCCGAAGAACGCGCTTCTCATCGTCGGTTACTGCGACCCCGAATCTCCGGCCGGTCGCATTCTCGTGACACCACGCGATGAACGTGTAACGCTCGACGCGTCCCATCCATCGATTCCATTGCGATGCGACGTGCAGCAATTCGACTTTTCCGGCCATGCGACCCGGGAATCCATCCGTGATTTCATCGCGCGCGTGCGGCCGGAACAACTCATCCTCGTCCACGGTGACGAGGACGCGATGGAGTGGTTTGAAGAGGGGGCGAAGGAGGATTTGCCGGGCGTCGAGGTGGTGATTCCGGATGTGGAATCGAAGGTCTCGCTGGACGCGGCGGCGGTTTTGTGATTAATCACCGATCCTTTTTCCCCTCCATTACCATGCCCCGGCCGACCCGAGAGATCCGTATTTTTTGTCCGAAATGTGAATGGACGCCCCGCCCTTCTGATCGCTGGATGTGCGAATGCGGGTGTATTTGGAACACGTTTGAGACGGCGGGGGTATGTCCGGAATGTGGAAAGGCGCATGAGACGACGCAGTGTTTGTCCTGTGGCCGTTTTTCGCTGCACGCGCGCTGGTATCATGACTTCCGCGGTGGTCGGCTTGTTGTCGAAGGGGAGCAAACGGTCCTTGAACCCGCGACCGCGCATTAGTTGATGACGGTCGACTTGGAGCCGGTGAAGGACGCCGCGTTGGCGGCGGGCGAAGCGATCCTCGAGATCTATGCACGCGAGTTTTCGGTCGAAGAGAAGGAAGACAAGTCGCCTTTGACCGAAGCGGACCGCGCCGCGCATGAAATCCTCGTGGCGGCATTGGGAGAAGCGACTCCGGAGATTCCGATCATCTCGGAGGAGGCGAAAACCCTGCCTTACGAGGAACGGAAGGAGTGGTCGCAGCTCTGGATGATTGACCCGCTCGACGGGACGAAGGAGTTCATCAAGAAGAACGGAGAGTTCACGATCAACGTGGCCTTTGTTGAGAGCGGTGTCCCGACGGCGGGCGTGGTTTACCAGCCGACGGAGAAAAAACTGTATTTTGGTGGACCGGAGACGGGGGCGTTTTGCCAGGTTGATGGCGGTGAAGCGGCGCCGGTGAAGAACGAGGCCCACTATTCGGAGAAGGCCGAAGTGCGTGTGGTCGCGAGCCGTTCGCATTTGTCGCCGGAGGTCGAGAAGTTCGTCGAGGATCTGAAGGCCGAAGGGAAGGACGTCGAGTTTTTGTCGGCGGGGAGTTCGTTGAAACTTTGCAAAGTCGCCGAAGGCAGCGCGGACGTTTATCCGCGGTTGGCGCCGACCATGGAGTGGGACACAGCGGCGGCGCATGCCATTGCCACGGCAGCAGGGCGGAAAGTGTTGCAGTGGGAATCGCGAGAGACCTTGCAATACAACAAGGAGGATTTGCTGAATCCCTGGTTTATCGTGGAGTGACTTCGCGTCTTTCGTGGTTACTGCGCCGGAAGAACCACGAGAATCTCCGTGCGGCGGTTTTTGGCGCGAGATTCTTCGGAATTGTTGGCGACTGCGGGCTCCGTTTCGCCTTGGCCTGCAAAGCTAATCTTTTCGCCGGGAACGCCGTTTTCGCCGAGATAATCGGCGAGGAGGCGTGCGCGGAACTTGCTCAGCGTGAGATTGTCTTCCTCGGATCCGAGATCGCAGGTGTGACCGACGATGTGGAAGGTGGCGCGGGGAGCCCGTTCGAGGATGGCTTCGGCTTCGGCGAGAACACGGGCGTTCTCGGCGTCGGCTTGCGCGGCGTTGCGGGTGAAAAAGACGGGTGAGATGGAAGGCGGATTTCGCAGAAGGTCGAGCTCAGTCACCAGCAACTCTTTCTGTTGGCGAAGGCCATGGCATTGATGCTCGAGGTTTTGCCGCAGGACGTTTTCCTCCACCAACTGAGCGCGGGTTTGGTCGAGAAGCTTTGCTCCGTCGCTGACGAGGACGTCCTGCTTTCGCAAGAGCGCCTCCTGCGATTCCAGCAATCCCTTGAGCCTTGTCATTTCTTCGCGCTCGCGATTCCATCGGGTGCGCATTTCCTCGAAGACCTCGCGTTCGGAGGCGAGGGTGGCGGTGAGTTCGTCGCGTTCCCGACTGAGCACGGCTACCCGGCTGTCGAGAGAGAATTCCAGGTTTTCCAGCTCGGCGGCAAGGTCGCGCGTCAGGACACTGTACTCGTTCAGGTCGCGCTCTCTTTTCTCCAGCTGCTCCAAGGCGAGTTTTAGTTCCGTCTCGAGTTGACGATTCTCCCTCTCGATCTGTTGAATCCGTCGATCCGGTTGGATGTCGGCAGCGAGCCGTTGGTCGACAAGTGCGGACAGTTCGTTGACGGCGGCGCGGAGTTCGGAGATTTCCTTTTTCGCAGGAGCATCGGGCGCTTCCGTGTTCACGATTCGCGGGCGGTCTGGCGCATCATCTGCTGCGGAAAAAACGATCCCCGACAGCGAGGAAGAAATGGTGAAGAGATAGATTTTTGAAAAGTAGAGAAGTTGGGGTTTAGATTTTGCCATTTTCCATAATTAACATTGAAAACAACGTCGCGGAAAGGCGACAATCCCTCCGATGTCGAGAAAACTAAGATCTACGGTTCGCCGTGCACCTGATACCAAGGTCGAATCCCACGCTCCGTCCGCGAAGAAGGCTGAAGGGGACTCAAGGGGCGGAAGCGTCACACGGCAGCGGGGAAAAAAGCTGGGTTTGGCCGCGAAAAAGGGGAAGAAGCTGGGTAGTGGTGCTAGTCTGGGTCGTCGTCCGGTTTCCGCGGTGGTTTCCATTCCGGTTAATCCGGGTAATGATCCTCCCTCTCCTGAACCAGAACCTGCCCAGACGATTGTGAGCGAAGTTTCCCCGACATCTGAATCCCCCTCGCCCAGCGTGCCCCTCATCAGTTCCGGCATCGCGGGGCCACTTGGAATCCTGCACTTGCCGCGTCTTTGGCAAAAGACGCTGCTTGGAGCGACGGGAAAACTGCACCCTGCCTACACGGCGGCGGGCCAGGGATTTGATCAAATGGTCCTGGATGCCATCGGCATGAATCGCGAGGAATTCCTTTCCTACATTGCCAACAAGCTCCCGACCTACCTGGAAGTGGAGGATTGGATCGTGGAGAAGCGCGAAGGAAAGATCGACGCCTCGGCTGTCGAGCAATTGAACCGGACTATTGCCAATTACGAGCACCGTTCGGAGACCCGCAAAGCGATCCTCGAAGACTGCGGCATCCTCGACAATGGCGCGATTGTGGATGCGTTGACACTGAACAATCTCGACGATTGGAACACGTTCCACGACGCGTTCATCGCGTAACGTTCCGGGTTTGCAGGTGGTCGGCAGTTGCCGCCCACTGCTGCGATTGTTGACGGTACACCTGCATCACCGCAAGCAGCATCGCTTGCTTCGGGCAGCAGGGTTGTCCAAAAATTCTTCGCTACTATTTTCCTGGCGCTTGGTCACTGCGCCCGGGCTTTCGTATCTACCCGGTCTGCGCCACAGGTTTTCTCCCCGGTGCTGGCTTCACGGAATCGAGCGGTTTTTTCTTCAGCTGGGACTTTAGCCACTTCAGGTCCTTGAGGACCGCGGGGAGTTGGAGGGTTTCCCTGAAGATGCGGGTGACGGCACGGTGGTAGCCGACGCCTTTGGTCATCTCCCGGAGGAAGGCTTCACCGACGCCTCCGTAGTTTTCGACGTAGTTCTTGATGCCGCCCCCGAGGGCGAGGTTGGGAAGGTTGTAGTTTCCGATCAGCTTGCGATGAAGCAGGGACCACTTCAGCAGTTCCTTTTCACGCGTGAGAGTCTTTGACTGGACGTGGCCGGACTTGCGGGTGCCGACCCAGTTGACGTTGACGTTGGCGTCTCCCGTGGCTTTCACAGAGTGATGCCAGAGGGGCGGGACGAAGACCATTTCCCCTTCATTGAGCGTGAACTCGGCGAACTGAATGCCGCGCCCGGTCGGTCGGCTCGTGCCGCCCTTGTCCGTGAGGGCGACGCGGCTGAAAGGGTAATTGGTGAGGGGAGTGTGTGGCGAGACGATGCGCCATTCCTTCGTGCCCTTGAGCTGGAGATTGAAAACAAAGAGAAGATTTCCGTCGTAGTGGCTCGGCGTGAGGTTACCGGGCCCGTTCAGCCAGAGGCGGCAATGGTTCTTTCGAAGTTGGGCGCCTTCGAGTGACCGTGTGACCACTTCCGGAGTTGAAGCCAGCGGGTCGAGCATCGGGGCCGGACCTTCGAACCACGATGTGTTCTCCGTCGCGAGACCCCTCTCCACGATTCGCTCGCGAATCGAATCGATACTCAAGTCGTCGGCATTTTTGATCCGCGGTCCGACACCTTGGAGGATGACCGGTTGTTCCGGGAGAAAGTATTCCGAGTTGAATTCGTCGTGGGTGACGTCCCAGGGAATCCGTGCAATCTCGAATGGCCTCGTCATGAGCGGTTCCGCAATCGACGCGGAACGCGCAGGATAACGGTGGAGTGCGAACGCGTCAATGCGCCCGCGACTTGCATCCGCTACGAGTCGCGTTGGCCGGCTGGACGCTTTTCCTTTTCCAGCTGCCTGGCAAAGGTCTCGCCCATGCCACGGATTTTTTTCGCAATGCCAGGGTGCGCGTCGATGATGTTCTTGCGCTCACCAATGTCCTTGCGCAGGTCATAGAGGGCGACGTCGGTCCTGGCCTGGGTGTATCCGTCGGGGAGGCCGTCCATGCCCGGTTCGCCCGTGAGCGAGCGGTAGCCGTGGGCAAAGTGGTACTTCCATTTCCCCCAGCGGACGGCGTGGAGGTCGGTGCCCCAGAAAAAGTAATAAGGTCCCTGCGCCTTCGCCTCTTTCGGACTGGATATGAGGGGCCAGATGTCGTTGCCGTCGATCGTGCGTTCGGGAAGCGGCGTTCCCGTGATGGCGGCGATCGTTGGCAGAAGGTCGATGGTCATGGCGGGCTTCTCGCAAATGGACCCCGCGGGAATCTTTCCGGGCCAGCGCATGAGACACGGGACGCGCACGCCGCCCTCCCAGGCCGTACCCTTGCCCTCGCGAAGCGGCCCGGCAGATCCTCCGTGGTTTCCGTAGGAGAGCCAGGGACCGTTGTCGCAAGTGAAGATGACGAGGGTGTTCTCGTCAATGCCGTGCTTCGCGAGCGATTCCAGCACCTGTCCCACCGACCAGTCGATCTCCTGAATGACGTCGCCGTAGGCGCCCTGAGAGCTGGAGCCCTCAAACTCCTTCGATGTGTAGAGCGGGACGTGCGGCATGCTGTGCGCGAGGTAGAGGAAGAAGGGCTTGTCCTTGTTCTTTTCAATGAAGTTCACGGCACGGCGCGTGTAGTCCGCGGTGAGACGCGTTTGGTCCTCGGGCGTGACCTCGGGATCGACGATCTCATCTCCTTCCACCATGGGCAGAACGGGCCACTTCTTCAGCCGTTCTTCCATTGGGAGGTGAAGGACGTTCGGATGGTAGGGCCACATGTCGTTCGAGTAGGGGAGGCCGTAGTAATCGTCGAAGCCCTGGTGGACGGGCAGGAACTCTTTCGCGTCGCCGAGGTGCCATTTGCCGAATATGCCGGTTGCATAGTCCTTTTGCTTCACCACTTCGGCGATCGTCATTTCGTCAGGGTGAAGACCGATCTTTGATCCCGGGCCGGGAGCGCCCCTGATTCCGATACGGTTTGGGTAACAGCCGGTCAGGAGGGCGGCGCGCGAGGCCCCGCAAACGGCCTGCGCGACATAGAAATCAGTGAACTTCACGCCTTCCGCCGCCATGCGATCGAGGTGAGGAGTGGTATAACCTTCCGCGCCGTAGCAACCGACATCGCCATATCCCTGGTCGTCGGTGAAGATGATGACAATATTGGGCTCCCCTCCGAATGCGTGAGTGCAACAGACGAGGAGGGAGATGAACAAAGGGAGGAGTTTCATGTGAATGGATGGAGATGTCCTGCGTTCTCCAGAACTAACTCGTCCGCCCCTCGAACAGGGCCCGCAGCGTCGTCGCCTTCGCGGCGATGGCCTCCAGGGCCTTTTCGTCCATGCCGTTTTCCGCAGTGGGGGCGATGAGGGCGTGGAGTTCGTTGATGCCCCGGGTGAGTTCCTTCACGCTTTCGCGTTGGCGGAGCTGAGGCTCGAGCCCCTGGAGAATCTGGCGGAAGTATTCGAGGATGTCGGTGCGTTCGATGGCCTCCGCCTTCTCGGCGTCGTAGGGTGTGAGCGCGGTTTTGGAGACGATCTCCAACGCCCGCACCCAGCCGCCGAGGCTGATGAGGTGGACGATATCGACGTCGCGAAGCATGACCATTTCCGCTTCCACGTCGGATTGCGTCTCAGCGAGTTCTTCCTTGAGCTTATCCCAATCGCCGAGGCCGCTGCTGGCGAGAATGCTTTTCGAATGCTGGGAGAGCTTCATGCCCGCGCCGAGAATCTTCGCATGGTTTAGCAGCGATTTGCCAAGGTCTTCGATTTGCTCGATCTGCTCGCTCTGCACGATGAGGAACCCGTCGGCGACAAGAGCGCCGAGACTGAGGGCGACGAGGGCACGGTCGCGCGGAGGTCGTTCCGGAATCTCCCGCTTGAGACGCTCGTAGGGAAGGCTGCCGAGCGATTCAAGACCTTCGAAGACCTTCGCAATCGAGGGCGTGGTGATGGGATTGATTCCGAATTCCTCGCGGATGTGCTCGTCGTCGATGAGGTCTTCGGGAATCTCTTGAGCAGGGGAGGAATGGGCGTAGAATAGCCCGCCGACCCCCAAGATCGCGGACAGGACACGAAACCGTTTCATTGAATTCATGGAGAAAATGGGCGCTTTGGCCGACGTTGACCCGCGGGAAACCGCGAGGAATCAGCGTTGAGAGTATCGCTTTTCTCCTCTATTTTCGAGAAGTTTCCTCGCGTGAATTGCCCTTGACGCTCAACCACATTCCGACACTATAACCGCTCTTTGCTGCCTCAGCCGGGTGGGGCCCTCCTCTCTCCAATCTCATGGATGTTGCTAATACGATCTGGGTCGTCAGCTACTTTTTGGTGCTGATCGGACTCTCCGCGTACGGGGTCCACCGGTTCTCGATGGTTTATCTTTTCCTCAAGCATCTCCGCCACAAGCCGAAGCCGAAGGCGACCTTTGGCACGCTTCCGCGCGTCACCGTGCAGCTCCCGATTTTCAATGAGTTGCATGTTGTGGAGCGACTAATCCAGTCCGTTGCCGAACTCGACTACCCGTCGGACAGGCTGCAGATCCAGGTCCTCGATGACTCGACCGATGAGACAAAGGGGATTTGCGAGGAAGAAGTGCGCAAGATTCGCGGGAAGGGACTGGACGTGGAATTGATCCACCGCGTCGACCGCACGGGGTTCAAGGCAGGGGCCCTGCAGAACGGAATGAAGACGGCGACGGGTGAGTTTCTCTTCATTCTCGATGCCGATTTCGTGCCTCCGAAGGGCGTCCTGAAGGAGATGATCCACTATTTCTCCGACGAGAAAGTCGGGATGATTCAGACGCGCTGGGGGCACATCAACCGCACCTACTCCTTGCTCACGCGCATCCAGGCGATGTTCCTCGACGGGCACCTGCTGCTGGAGCAGACGGCGCGGAGCCGGAGCGGAAGGTTCTTCAATTTCAACGGCACCGCCGGCATCTGGCGCAAGACCTGTATCGAGGAAGCCGGAGGCTGGTCGCACGATACCTTGACGGAAGACCTCGACCTCAGCTATCGCGCGCAGTTGAAGGGCTGGAAATTTGTTTTCCTCAAGGATGTCGTCACCCCGGCGGAACTCCCCGTGGACATCGACGGCTTCAAGTCGCAACAGCACCGCTGGACAAAGGGCTCAATTCAGACCTGCAAGAAGATGCTTGGTCGCATCTGGGAAAGCGAGTTGCCGTTCATCGTGAAGTTGGAAGCGACGGTCCACCTCACCTCGAACTTCGCCTACCTCCTTCTCATCTTCCTCTGCATCCTCGTCCACCCGGCGATGCATCCTGCGGGAACTTGGGAACGCGCGGTCTTCCTCGACATCCCGATCTTCTTCATGACGACGGCCGCCGTTGGTGCGTTTTATCTGTGCTCGCAGGTGGCCCTGTATCCCAAGGGCCGGTGGCTCAAGGAAATCCTCTATCTCCCGCTGCTTTTCGCCCTGGGAATCGGGATGTCAATCAACAACGGTCGCGCCGTTCTCGAAGCGATGTTCAACCAGCACTCTGACTTTGTGCGCACGCCGAAATACGGCATCGAAGCCAAGCGGCAGGGGTGGAAATCGAGCCGCTATCGCGCTCTCAAGTCGTGGGCGCCCGTCATTGAGGTCCTCATGGCCGTCTACTTCCTCTACCTCGTGCTTTTCTGCACGTTTGCCGGCTACTGGGGCTCCGTGCCCTTCCTTTTGCTCTTCCTCGTCGGATTTTCCTACGTCGCAGCGGGTTCCGTGCGGCGATTCTTGAGCGAATCGGTCTTTTCGCGG
This sequence comes from Verrucomicrobiota bacterium, assembly GCA_038745205.1. GTDB lineage: Bacteria > Verrucomicrobiota > Verrucomicrobiia > Verrucomicrobiales > DEV007 > JBCCWV01. The sequence goes on along the minus strand of JBCDLR010000057.1, from coordinate 1,854 downwards.
TCTGAGATACCGGCCGCAGCCTGAACCCTCAAAGGCTTCCTCGCGAAAAAGCTTGAAGACAGGAAGGCTGTTTTATTTGAATTCAGAGAAATTTAAGATAGCCTTATCAAATTCTTGCTCGACAAGGCGGAAAAACTTTTTAAAAGAATCGCGGAAGAAGTATGGATAATCTCAGAAATCTTATCCTTCGCACTGTCCTGCTGGCTGCTGCCGCCGGGCTTTCCAGTTGCGCCCACTACAAGAATGGGAATCACGTCCTCGTCAGCGTGGAGGACCAGCGCATGGTGTTGATGAACTATGGGGAGCCGGTGAAGAGTTATCCGGTTTCCACTTCGAAATACGGCTTGGGCGACAAGCCCGGGAGTTACCGGACGCCGGTAGGGCACATGTCCATTCACCAGAAGATTGGAGAGGGCGCTCCGCATGGCGCCGTTTTCAAAGCGCGTCGGCCCACGGGCGAAATCGTACGTCCCAATTCGCCCGGTCGTGACCCGATCATTACCCGTATTCTCTGGCTCGAGGGTGAGGAACGCGCGACGAAGAATGCGAAAAGGCGTTGTATCTATATCCACGGCACGCCGGAGGAGCGAAACATCGGTCGTCCGGTTAGCTACGGCTGTATTCGTATGACCTCACGGGATGTCGTCGATCTTTACCGTCGAGTCGAGGCTGAGACCGCGGTGTATGTGACCAAACGGGAGTTGAGGCTCGCGGAAGTGCCTTCCAAGGACAAGGAACTCTATCGGATGATTGCCAAGCGGACGCCCGAGGGTTCGGAAAACCCGCGCCTGGAATACATGGACAAAGAGTTGATGGCCGCATCAGAGCCTTACTCGGAAGACTCCGAGGAGAAGATTCGGCGAATCGGTTCTGGCCGCTGGTGGGGTGGCCGTGTGGAAAACGACTGATTTAGGGGGGATTCCCCGCAGTTTCGACCGTTCTTGACAGGCGTTGTGCTGGGCGTAGATTCCCCGCCCCTCAAATCCGGGGCAATTTCCCATGGCCAACTCGAAATCCGCAGAAAAACGCATTCGCCAGACCAAGACACGCACGGCTGAGAACCGGGTGGTGAAGACACGGGTGAAGAAGTGCCGCAAGGCGCTGAATTCCGCGCTTGAGGGCAAGGATAAGGCGGCGGCCGGAACTGCCTACGGCGAACTTTCCTCGGCGGCCGATCGCGCGGTGAAAAAAGGCGTGATTCATCGCAACTCCGCTTCTCGCTTGAAGAGGATTTACGCCGCCCGCATCGCGGCAATTTAGTCAGAGGGAGGCCGGATATCGACCCGGGTGTCGACGTCTGCGAGGCCCGCTGAGGCGCTCTCAATCGGTGAAGATCCTGACGAGATCATTGTTCACCGTGATGTCGAGTATCTGCCAGCCCTTGGACCCGCGATAACAGAAGATTTCCCACTGCAGCGGGAAAATCTCACCGTGGGAAAGGTAGGTGTAGGCGACGAGCCGTTGGCCCCGACGTTTCGTCTTCATGAGTTCGTTCCCGCTGACTTCGCCAAAGCGTGCGAGGACTTCGTTCGTGCGCTCGATAAGCGATTCGAGAGAACCCTGCTCGCCAATGGCCGAATCCTTGAGGAGTTGCTCGAAGGCCGTCCTGACTTTCCCGTCTTCGAGGGCCGCGAAGAATCCTTCCAGTTTTTCGCGAATTTCGGATTCTCCGTCGAGTCCCTTCGATCGGGCGCCGATGGCTATCCCCGCCGCGGAGTCGGTGTTGGCCGATTCTCCTTGAGCCCAAGCGCTTCCAGACCAGCAAAAAGCAGCCATTCCAAGGGATCCCGCCCAAATTCTCGCGGTATGTGCCCAGTTCATGGAAAGAGGCTTGCACAGTATCGGGGATCGCGC
>JBCDLR010000056.1:0-15403 GCA_038745205.1 Verrucomicrobiota bacterium | reverse complement strand
CCCCGAACCTCATGTCCGACATTCGTCTACATCAACGATGTCGGACATGAGGTTCGGGGACCGGGGAGGATCGTCGGGCAGTTTGGACGTTGAAAGTCAACGGAGCACGCACCTGCTCCGCCACGATCTGTTCGCCGGAACTCTGAATTTCTCGAAGAAACTGCTCGTGTTTCCCTCGAGACTTCGCTAATAGTCTGCTACCCGGCGAAGCATAGGAACTCCAAACCTTCATTGCTTGTATGATCACTTCCCGGAACTTCGTGCTCACGTTGGGCGCCCTGTATTGCTTCGCTTTTTTCCTCGTTGCCCCGTCCTCCCTGACCGCGCAGACGATCGACAGTTTCACGCTGATTGACGCGAACACGGATCAACAGGTGCCGGGGTTTGATCCCATCATAGACGGGACAACGATTGACCTCGCAGTCACGGGAACAAGCTTGAACATTCGCGTGAACACGACGCCGTCGACGGATTTCGGAAGCGTCGTCATGGCCTTGAACGGTTCAACGACGGGCAACCAGACTGAGAGTGTCCCACCCTGGGCGTTGGCGGGTGATAGCGGCGGGGACTTCAGCGCGATGAGTTTCAATGTCGGCTCGCACGGGCTGACGGCGAGCGCCTTCACGGGGGACAGTGGTTCGGGATCACAAACAGACAGTCTGGCCATTAATTTCACGGTAACGAATGGTCCGGAGTCCACGGCGCCGACGGTTTCAATCACTTCGCCCGCCAACGGCGCGAGCTTTCTCGATCCGGCGGGCTTCACGTTGACGGCAACGGCGGATGACAACGATGGAACGGTGACACAGGTCGAGTTTTTCGTCGGCGGCACGACGAGCCTCGGCGTGGATATCGCGGCGCCATTCGAGCAGCTCGTGAACGGCTTGACCACGGGCAGCTACACTTACACGGCGGTAGCGACGGACAATGACTCGAACACGACGACCTCCGACCCGGTATCGGTCAATGTCATCACTCCCGGCGCGGGTGGGACGGTGGGAGGTGAATTGAAGCGCTGGCACCGAGTGAGTGTGACCTTCGACGGACCATCGGCCAACGAGACGGATTCCTCGCCGAATCCCTCCCTCGACTACCGGCTCGATGTCACGTTCACCGGTCCAGGTGGCCAGACATTCGTTGTCCCGGGTTTTTTTGCGGCGGATGGCAACGCGGGTGTCAGCGGTGCGACGGCGGGCAACAAGTGGCGGGCCTATTTTTCGCCGGATGAAACTGGGCTGTGGAGTTACCTCGCGAGTTTTCGCGCGGGAACGAACGTGGCTGTCGGCGACACGTCGGGAACAGCGACAAGTTTTGATGGGACAGGCGGGACCTTTGTCGTCGAGGAAAGCGACAAGACCGGTGACGACTTCCGTGCGCCTGACCGGGGACTACTTATCAATCGTGGTCATCACTATCTCACCTTCGCCAACGCCAAACCCTGGGTGAAGGGCGGACCGGATATCCCGGAGAATCTTCTCGCCTATGACGGCTTCGACAATACGGCGACAAACAAGCACAAATACACGAACCACCTCGGGGACTGGAATCCCGGTGACCCGGACTGGGACTCGCCGAACCTCGCTGGGACAACGGATGGTCGCCGCATCATTGGTGCGATGAACTTCATCGCGGAGCAGGGCGGGAATTGCATCTACTTCCTGCCCATGAACATCGGCGGCGACGGGAACGACACGTTCCCAACGGTGGCGAACCAGGACAAGACGCACTATGACGTGAGCAAACTCGACCAATGGGAAATTGTTTTTTCCCACGCGCAGTCGCTGGGAATCTATCTGCATTTCCAGCTCGCGGAGACCGAGAGCGCCAATGAGAACTATCACGACAACGGGACGCTCGGCACCCAGCGAAAGCTCTTCTACCGCGAATTGATCGCGCGCTTCGGGCACCATCCGGCGCTGGAGTGGGATATTGGGGAGGAAAACGACTACGGTCATGACAAGCACGTCGAGTTCGCCGCCTTCCTCAAATTGATCGACCCATACGATCACCCGGTGACGACGCACATGAATACGAACCAGTTTGACAACTATTTCGCGGCGAAGCTGGGGAACGACGATTTTGACAAAACGACCTTCCAGGCAACCCTCGGTGGTCTAAGGCTGGGGAATGCGGAAAGCGAGATCGAGGAATGGCGCCGGCGTTCACGGGAAGCGAACGCGAAGTGGATGGTGTCGGTGGACGAGCCGCAGAAGATCGAGAACGACAAGACGGACCCCGTGAACGGCTATCCACACGGCCGGACGAGTTTCCTCTGGCCGATCTATCTCGAAGGTGGCGGCGGGTTTGAGTGGTATGTGCAGCAGGATGGCGGCGGGCACTCCTTCGACCAGGCCATCGACGACTTCAATCTCATGGACGTGGCACTCCAGTGGACTGGATACGCGCACGATTTCCTCGATACGCTGCCCTTGTTGTTCATGGAACCGCGCAAGGACCTCGCGAGTTCGACGGCGGGCGGAACAACATACTGCCTTGCGCAGTTGGGCGGCACCTACGCGCTCTACAATGAAGATGGTGGCACGTTTTCGCTCGATCTCTCCCGGCATGCCGGGAGCTTCCAGGTGGAATGGTTCGATCCCCGCAACGGTGGGCCGTTCATTGCCGGCAACGTGGTGAGTGGTGGTTCCGTGCAATCGCTCGGTGCGCCGCCGAACAACACGACTTCGGATTGGGCCGTGCGGGTCTCGCGCCTCATGCCTGCCGGGCAGGTGCTGGTCATTCGCGGTGCCGACCGAAGCGGTGGATTCCTCGAAGCGGGGAATGACGCGTCGAGGACGGAGCATCTTTGCGACATCTTCAACACGAGCACCTCCGGTGGAAACCACGGGTGGGATGAGTTCCGGCTCGTGCTCGAGGGGGCAGGATATTCGGTGACACAAATCACGGAGGGCGTGGAGAACGCGAGTGGTCAAAGCCAGGGAATTCATATCGACCTCGAGACGATCGACCTGTCGCAGTGGGACGCCGTCATCATGGGGTCGAACAACGCCGTCTACGACACGGCCGCGGTGGACGCCCTGGAGGCCCACGTGCGCGGCGGGGGAGGCGTGGTCTTCATTTCCGACGCCAACTGGGGGAGCGATTGGTCGGATGCCTCGACCTCGGACCAGCAGTTTCTGGATCGATTCGGGATCATCCATCACCAGGACCAGGGAACATATTCGCTCTTCCGGAGCCAGGGAGACTTCCTTGTTCCCAGCCATCCGATTTTTACAGGAGTCGATCAATTCGACGGTGAAGGCGTGACGCCAGCGCGATTCGGGACGCTGCCAGATGACGTTTTTGGCCGCCTGTTGTCGGTCGCCAAGAACAACACGCGCCTCAATGAGCCGCCCTTTGGCAACAACATGCAGGGGCCGTCGCGAGCAACAAACGGCGGGGATGCTTCGCTCCTCGTCGCGGAGGCCGGCGCGGGCCGGGTTGCCGTGCACTTCGATCGAAACACGTTTTTCAATCTCAACGGCGCGGGCACGAACATTAATCGTTTCGACAACGCGCAGTATGCGACCAATCTCATCGGCTGGCTTGCGGCCGCCGCTCCGCTCGATTGCGGGACCTTTCTTGCCTCGTTGCCATCGGGTGAAGACGGACTGCTCGACAATCCCGACGCGGATATTTGGCTCAACATCTTCGAGCACCTCTTTGGCCTCGATGCGGAGTCACCGGACGGGGAGGCTGCGGTGACGGCGGCGATGGAGGGAGGGATGATGACCCTGTCCTTTGAGACGGTGGCCGCGGTTCTCGACGTCGAATTTGTCGCCCAAGTATCGGAAACGATGGAGCCTGGAAGCTGGACGAGCGAGGACGTTTCCATGACCGTGATGTCACGATCGGCGGACGGAAAATTGAGTTGGAAGGCGGTTGCGGGAGGTGTTCATGCGGGGAAACCCCGGCTTTTCATGCGTCTTGCCGTGCAGAAGGCTTCTTCCTGATTTTCAGAAAGCTCCTTGAAATGCGGGCGCATCGTCGCCTTGGTAGGGGATGATCGCGGAAAACCAAGCCGCTTCGAGGGTGATCCTCTCAGCCTTCGACGAAGAGTTGCTCAAGGAGCAGGTCGAGGACTGCAGGAACGATGTCGGAGGTGACGTGGACCTGGCGGTGGCCTTTGTCACGACTGACTGGCTGGAATACGCCACCGACCTTCTTGAAGTCATCCAGGTTTACGGCCATGCAAAGAAGGTGGTCATCTGTTCCGGGGACGGGGTGATCGGGACAGCGGAGGAAAATGAGAACGTCTCCGGGGGCGCCCTGCAGTTCCTGCGGCTCCCGAATACGGAGATCGAGTGGGCGGCGCTCGAGCAAAGTGACGTCGAGGCCGCGCAAGGTGATCGCTACTGGGAAAGGGTCACCGGCATCAAGGCGGAAGGGTTGGCGGGGTTTGTCGCGTTGGGGAACCCGGCCCTCCTCGACAGTGAAAGCTGGCTGCGTTCATGGAATGCGAGCTATGCCGATGTACCGTGTTTTGGTGGGCTTGCCAGTGGCGGCCGCGACGCGAATGAGATCCAGATATTTACAACGGATCACCGGGACGGCGTGGGCGTGCTGGTGCTGGGATTCCGCGGGGGGGTTCGGTTGAGCGGAATCGTCAGCCAGGGGTGCCGACCGATTGGCGACCCCTATACGATTACCTCCGTCGATGACAATGTCCTGCTGAGCATTGGTTCCCGTGGAGCCTACGAAGTTCTCGAGGAGACATTCCAGGACCTCGACGAATCCGAGAAGGAAATCGCGCAGGGGAACATTCTTGCCGGGTTGGCGGTCAGTGAATACAAGGAAGAACTGCGCAGCGGGGATTTCCTCGTGCGCAATATCCTCGGCGGCGACCCGGATGCCGGCGCCCTCGCCTTGGGGGCATTGCCGCGGGTGGGGCAAACGCTGCAATTCCAGCTTCGCGACCGGGACGCGGCGTCGACGGAGTTGAAGGCGCTGTGTCGGCGGCAGTTGAAGGAATCCGGCCAGCCCTTCGCGGGATTGCTCTTCAGTTGCACCGGGCGGGGGTCGCGCATGTTTGAGGTTCCGAACCATGATGCGGGCATCATTGAAGATCACTTTGGCCGCATGCCGCTCGCCGGGTTCTTTTGCAACGGAGAGATCGGGCCCATCGGCGGAACGAACTTCCTGCACGGATACACGGCTTCGCTGGCGCTCTTCCTGAATGCCTGATCGCTTGAAGCGCATCTGGGAACGGATTGCACCGGAGACGGGTCGATGGGTCTTTGCCGTGGCGCTCGTCTTGTTCGTGCTGCTCGTGTGGTACCTTCTCGATGCCAAAAAGCCGTGGGATGAAAAGACGGTGACGCGAATCGCCGAGCGGGAGGACGAGGGGAAGTTCTGGCAGACGCGCGACTACGTGACGGTGTGGTTCTGGTACGCGGCGGTGCTGAATTCGGGGATCCTACTTGGAGTTCTGGCAACGGCCCGCTGGTGGGGGCGCGATTTCGGGGTTTCGGTGAAGGCGCTGGCCCCGGTGAAGGATCACCGCCTCTACTGGGTGGCATTTGCCGCAATCATTCTTGTCGCTTTCTTTTACAGAGCACCGCGATTGACCCACAGTTTTTGGAATGACGAGGAGTATGCCTACCGGACTTATGTCTGGGGGGTGATGATGGTGGAAGAGGGTGAGTGGGTGCGGGACAAACCGGACTGGCAGGAGTCGGTTTTCCGGAACAAGCTGAACAATCACATCTTTGCGACGTGTTTCGCGAGGGTGAGTGCGGAGGTGGGCGCTTTCTTCACTGGGGTTCAGGTCAATGAATTGTCCGTGCGTCTCCTTCCGATGTTGGCGGCCATCGGTGGCATCGTGATCACCATGCTGTGGCTACGTAACCGGGGAAGTCCGTGGGAGGGGGGCGCCGTCGGCATTGTCATGGCGTTGATGCCCTGGCACGTTCGCTACTCGGTCGAGATGCGGGGGTATGCTTGGCTTCTATTTTTCGTGCCGCTTGCCTGGTGGGCCGGGTCGGCGGCCTTCAGGACGAACCGTTGGAGCGTGTGGTTCGCCTATGCGGGTGCTCAATTGTGCGCCTTCCTTTCGTCGCCGGGGATCGTCTACCCATTGTTCGTTGGGAATCTCCTGATCTTCTTCCTCGTCTTCAGGGACCCCGGACGGATCGCGCGATTCCTCGTTTCGAACGCCATGGCAGCCGTGCTTGCGTTGCAAATCCTTGCACCTTCCATCCCTCAGATTCGCAAGTACCTGGCCGAGGATGAGGATTTTGTCGGTCATTTCATCGGAACCGGGTGGTTGGCCGACCTCTGGACACATCTCTGTTTTGGGGCGCCATGGGTGGCTGACGAGATCGGCGCGGAGGCTGGGATGTCCGTTTCGGCGGTTCCCGGTGCCTCCCTGTTGCTCTGGGGAATCTTGCCGCTGGCATGCGTTGCCGGAACGGTCTGGACATTCCTGCGTCATCGCGTTGTTTTCGTCGGCGCAAGTGCTGTCTTCGGGGGCGGTGTGCTTCTGATCGCATGGACCATGACAAGCGGTGGCTACATGCATTCGTGGTACGTCATGTATCTCCTTCTGCCGGTCGCTGTATTCATCGGATTCGGTTGTTTCTCCGCGGCCCCTTTTGGGGGGTTGTCGCGCCATCCGGTGTCCATCGCGGTCCTGGGCGTCATCATCCTCGCATACGCGTGGGCGACTCATTCGCCACGATCGGCGGTTGCTTTCCGGGAGAGGCAACCGATTCGGGACGCTGCTCGCTTTGTCCGGGGAGTGAAGCCGCCGGTAGATCCTAGTGTCCACACTGCGTCAATGGCGACCAGTCGCCGTCAGATACTCAGCTACGATCCCTTCTGCGAGGACGTGCGAAAGGTTGAGGATCTTCGCGAGTTCTTCGACGAAGCAAAGGGGGAGGACGCGTCGGTGTTCGTCTACGTGGGAGGATTCGAGACCATCGTTGACGGAAGCGAGGAGTCACGAATGATCGATTTCCTGGACGAAGCGGGGCTCCTGCCGGTCAAGAAACTGACGGGGTTGGAGGCGATGTTCAGCTATACGATCCTTTCAAACGACGTCGAAGACGATCGCTGACGTGTCATCTTCGCCGGCGAGGTCGAAGGCGGGCTGGACCAGGAGATCCAGAAGGCTTGCCGGATCTTCGGTGTCTTGAAAAGCCTGTTGGATCTTCGCGTCCTTCAGTCCGTCCACGACGCCGTCGGTCATGAGGACGTAGCGGTCGCCGCGGTGAAAGGTGTCGGAGAAGAGTTGAGGAGTCACTGATTGGTGGCCGCCTCCGAGGATGCGATAAACCACATTGCGGCGGGGGTGGGTGCGGAAGTGGTATTCGTTGATCTCCCCGCGGTTGTAGGCGGACCAGGCGAACGTGTGGTCCTTGGTCAGTTGCGAAACTTGAGCGTCTCGACACCGGTAAAGGCGGCCGTCTCCGACATGGGCGACGTGGATCTTGTGCTGGCTGAGCCAGCACAGGGTGAGAGTCGCGGCGAGGTTGGCCGGGGTTGTCTCGTGGACTGCCGCCGCGTTGAGTTTTGAGTGGACGTTCCCGATGACCTCGGCGAGGCAGGAGAGATAATAGTGGTCGGGCGGACTGGGGAGATTCTTTGTCTGGGTGCGGGGAAGGAATTCCGCCAGTTCATCGGCCACGGTGCGGCTCGCGATGTCGCCGGCGTCACAGCCGCCCATGCCATCGCTGATGACGAAAACGAGGCTCTGGTCCTCAAGAAGGAAGGTGTCGTTGAGACCGTGGCCCTCGGGTTCCCCTTCTTCGCAGGAAAAGACGAGGACGGAGTCGTCGTTGTCCTCCTTACGCTTTCCGCTGAGCGACTGTGCGGCCCAGGTGACCTCAGGAGCTGCCTTGGGATGGTGGCCTGGTGCTTTCTCGTCGACGATCTCCGCCAGTTCGAAATCGATGACGCAAAAGTGTCCGCGCCGGGCGTCGTAGGTGATGTTGCGCGGAAACTCATCGCCATGCTTGACGCCGTAGTCGTCGAGCAGGCCGCCGAAGAGTTCCTTTTGCTTTCGCTCGCTCACTTTGTCAGCGACCTGGCCGCAGTTGGTCGTGACGAGATAAAGGGTTTTGGGGTCGTGTTCGAGGACGCGGGGGACGTAGTCGCATTCGAGCTTTTCGAGGTATTGCAGGACTTCCACTTCGCGTGCGAAGCGCTTGTCGGCGTCGGTTCCCCGAAAAGTCTTGTGCACAGAGCCGTCGAAGCCGATGCGCACGTGCGAGCGAATGCTGTCTTTGACCTCCTTCATTCCCCGATGATAGCCTAATTCGCGGTGAATGCCCTACTCGTCCACCGGGAGGCAATTCACCAATGTGAGCAGCGCATAGGCGGTGCCGTATTGCTGATGGTAGTCGTAGAAGGGAAAGTCCCACCACGAACCGTCCTTTTCCTGGTCGTCGAGGATCAACGCGGCGAGGCGGGCTCCGTATTCAGTGGCCTTTTCCGGGGGGAGTTCGGCCACGCACCGACCGGCATAGTAGTGGCCGAAGTAGAAGAAATAACCGGCGATCGCCGCCCAGGACTCGTGGGGGATCGGCCGTTTGCGCCCGATGTCGAGCCAGAAATTCCGGGCTTCCAGTCGATCGAGCCACTCGATGAGGATTTCGTCATCAACGGACTCATCGCCCCAGAAACGGAGGGCAATGTTGCAGCATTGGGAGCGGCCAAGGCTGCCGGAGGCGCGGTTGATGTCGCGGACCGGGCGATCCTTGAGGTATTCGCCGTAGAAGTAGGAATTGTTCGGATTGCGTTGGCGGTTGATGGAGGCGATGGCGCGGGTGACGAGCCTTTCCGGCGGATCGATTCCGGCAACCTTTGCGTCGTAGAAGGCACAGAGGATGGCGCCGGAGACGAAGCTGATGGAGGAGGAAGATGGCTGCTTTGTCCCGTAGCGGAAATCATAATAGCCCCAGCCGCCGTCGACGGATTCGAAGCGGGTGAGCATGTCGAATTGCGACTCGATGACCTCGCGAATGCGGGCTTTGCGCTTCTTGGAAACGCGTGGCCGCTCGTGCATGGCGACGAGGGCCTGAACGCCGTAGCCGTGCGCCCAGACATTGTAGAGTGCGACGGGGGTGGCGCGCCGGAGCTGCGGAAGGTATTCGAGAAGGTAATCCTCAGCCAGGACAAGCGCCTTCCTCGTCTCTTCGTTCCTCTCCCAGTCGGACGCCCTGATCAGTGCCTCGATGCTCATCGCGGTCACCGCGCAGCGAAAGGCGCGGTGGGAACCCGGAATGGGCGCGAAAATGTTCAACCCTTTGGTGTTCCGTGCGGAACCCCAGGATCCGGAGGGGTTTTGCCGGGCAAGAAGAAACTCCACGCCTCGTTCCATCGCATCTCGAATCTCCGCTTCTGTTGCGGGTGGAGCTTTGGTCGGCTTTTCTTCCGGCGGTTCCGCCAGAGCCGTGCCCAGACCGAAAAAGAGAAGGATGGCGGCGACCCGGGACATGGCTCAGGCGGCTTTCTTCTCCTCGTTGGCGTCCTCTTGCTTTGGCGCGGACTTCTTCGGCGGAGACTTCTTCTTCTCGTTGGGGGTGCTGGCCGGTGTTTCCTTTTTCGCTTCCGGTTTCTTGGACTTTTTCCTCGGAGTGGTTTCGGGTTTGTCCGGAATCGGGACCTGGATCGTTGAGACCAAGTCGCCTTCCTTCAAGCCTTTACGCACCACGACCAACTTGCCATCGGACGGGCCCACGGCGACGGGGCGTTTCATGGGAACCTTCTCCTTGAGAAGAATGACGTAAGGGCGGCCGTTGGAAGAATCCTGGAAGACGGCTTGAACGGGAACCGTGAGGGCACCCGTCTCGTTTACGGGCACAAAAGTGAGTTTGGCGCTCATGCCGGGCAGGAGCTTGGTGCCATTGAGGTTGCCGAGGCCGACTCTGGCTCCGAATCCCCCGGTGGGTCGCGGAGCGAGGTCGACGTGCGAAATGCGTGCCTCAAACTTCTTCATGGGATTGGATACGGGCGAAGCGAGGCCCTCGGATCCCGCCCGAACCAGCGAGGTCTTGTCTTCGGGGATGACCGCGAACAATTCCACCTTGTCGGGTTGGACGATCGTCATGAAAACCTCGCGGACGCCCACTTTTCCCCCGGGGATCAGTTTCTTGGCGAGGGTGGCTCCCGTGGTGAAGCGACCATCAATGCTGGCTCCGTAGTAGACAATGCCATCCGTCGGTGACGTGACGGTGAGCTTGGCGAGATCGGCCTTGAGTTCGCGGAGCTTCTTTTCGGCCTTGCGGTCGTCCTCTTCCAACTTGGTCATTTCCTCCCGCTGAAGGGTCAACTCACGGGGGAGGGTGGCTTTCGACAATTCGTAATTGAGATCGGAGGACTTCTTGTTGCGCTCGATACGAAAATCGAGCTGCGGGACATACTTCTCGAGGTAACGCTCGACATATATCTTCGTTGATTCATAGCTGCGCTGCGCGGACTCGACCTGGCGGCGGGCGCGTTCGACGATGATCTCTTCAGTCTCCTCCGTGAGGTCGTCGGCTTCGTACATTTTCAGCAGTTGCTCCAGTTCTTCCTGCGCATACTCGAGGGAATACTTCGAGCGCTTGAGCATGTATTTCATGTCGTCGATCGTGTCGGCGCGGTCGACTTTCTTGTAAAACGCGTATTCCTCATCGTTTCCTTCCTTCGCGCGTTCGACCGATTCCATGTTGATGGGAGCGGCTTTCTCGGTCGCGCGCAGTCGGTCGCGGGCATTGGCCAAAGTGAGCTTCCGGCTCTTTCGCACCTGCTCGAGGTCGGCGATTTGCTCGGCGATCTTGTCCGCGCGAAAGCGAAGGATGACATCGCCGGTGCGGACCCGTTTGCCATGCGGGACAACCGACTCAACGGAGAGATCCGCCCATTGATTGGTTTCGACGGAAATCGGTGTCGAGTCGGCGGCTTGCACGTAGCCAGTCAAACTCACGACGGCGCGGAGGTCCTTCTTCTCGACCTTTGCCTCCGTGGCGGGTGGCTTTGAGGAGGAACTCGAGGACTTCGACGACGAACTGGAGGATTTGGAAGAAGAAGACTGCGCTTGGAGCCCGGCAGTCGCGCCGAGTGCGCACGCCAGTGCGATCAGGTAGGTGATTTTCATGGTAGCGACGATGGAATGGAAACGCTTACCGCAATTTCGCATTTACCATAACCGCCAGAGTAACACAGAATCTCAGGGGAATCGCTCTTTTTTCGCAGGCTGCCGGAGGGCTTAAGGAGCAATTACTCGGCGTAAACGGGGATGGCGCGACGTGTCACGAAACCGTCGACGAGCGGGGGATCAGATTTGTCATCCGCAGAGGCGGCGAGCAGCGTGGGATCTTCCTCTCCCAATTCGAGGAGATAGGCTTCGTGGTGGTGGCGGAAAATCTGGCGGAAGAAGTAAGAGGTCATGGGAGCGGCGTTCTTTCCGCCGGAGACATAGTGGCCCGGGGCGCCTTCGTAGAGGGCTGCGAAAGCATAGACGGGATCGTGGGCGGGAACGAAACCGGCGAACCAAGCGACGTATTGCTTTTTTTTCGGATCGCCCCACTGGCCCGTGCCGGTCTTGCCCGCGACTTGGGCGTAGCCAATGCCTCCGCTGCGCCCGGTTCCACCGGGACCGCTGACGACATCTACGAGTCCATCGGTGACGATTTGAAGATTGATGGGATTCAAGTCGAGAGCCCGTCTGCATTCGGACGGGAAGTGCCGGAGGATGCGGCCGTCGTTGGCTTGCACATGTTGAACGAGACGGGGCCGGGGCAGGAATTGGCCATTGCCCAGTCCGGCCATCATCTGTGCGACTTGAAGCGGCGTCATCAAGACATGACCTTGGCCGATGGCCGCGTTGGCGAGGTAACCGCCGCCAAAGGAATGCTTGTAGCGCGCCCGCAGGCGGTCTTCGCTGGGCATGAACCCTGCCGGTTCGGCGCGAACGGGAATGCCGGTGCGTTCGCCGACGCCGAACATCTCGGCCATGTTGGTCATGGCGGTGGGCCCCATGTCGAGGCCAGCCTGGTAAAACCAAGTGTTGCAGGATCGTGCGAGGGCGTATCCGAGGTTCATGGGACCGGAATTGCGGCGTGAGTGGTTATGGAAGTAGCGCCCGTCAATCTCATAGCGGCCCGGGCAACTGTAGGTCGTGCGGCGATCAACGATCCCGTGCTCGAGAGCGGCGAGCGCGACGACGGCTTTGAAGGTCGATGCCGGAGGGTAGAGGCCGCGGAAAGCGCGCCCGTAGAGGGGGAGCAAGGGGTCGTTGCGCAGTCTCGCAAAGTCATCGGTGGCGATAAACGGCGTAAAATCGTTGGGATCGAAGGTCGGGTGCGAGGCCATGGCGAGGATGTCGCCGGATCGCACGTCCATGACGACGAACGCGCCCGCACGGGTATAGGATCTCAGGGCACGTTCCGCCGTTTGCTGGAAGTCGAGATCGATGGTGGTAACGACGTCGTTGCCGGCCACCGGATTGCTCAAACGCTTCTTGATGAGCTTCTCCCCGTCCGGCGCGAAGAGCGAGTAGGTCTGGCCGGTTTCGCCCTGGAGGAATTCGTCGAAGGTGACTTCCAAGCCGTCACGCCCTTCGGTTCGAGGCCAGATCGGCACGTCGTTGACGAGCGGAGAGGTGTCGTGGAGTCGCGTCCGGCGGCCGATGTGCCCGAGGATGTGGCTCGCGGTTTCCTTCTTGGGGTAATGCCGCAGATAAATGGGAAGGAGGGTGACGACCTCGTTCTCGACTTTCCATTGGCGGACACGGGTCGCGACCTTGTCGGAGAGAACAGGGGAAAATGTTAGCGGGACCCAACGGCGGTTCCGGTGGTGTTGCAGGACCACTTCATCCGAGGGAAGTTCCCAGCGAACGCCGAGCTTGTCTGTGGCCTTCTTGAATTCTCCGTGGGCAAACCTGAGGATCTCGGCCTCGGAATGGCCAGTGGCGGTCGGAAGTTGCAGTTGCAGGTAGTGGGCGACCTTTGTTTGCGCCATTGGTCTGCCTTTCCGGTCAACTATGCGCCCGCGGGGCGCGGGGATGAGTTGCGTGAAGACCCGCGCGTCTTTCTGAGATTCCCAGGTCGGTGTGATCGGGCTGAAGGGAAGCGGCGCGGCGGATCTGTCCGTCGCGGATTCCATGGACTCGTCGGCATGGAGCACCGCCACGAAGGCGCCGAGAAGAGCGCCCCCGAGCAGAAGGGGAAGAGGTGGCATTGAAGGGAGGTAGCGGGGCGAAATCGAAGATTTCGGGGCCGAGTTTCCCAGATTTGCCCCCGAATGCGAAGCGAAATTCCCGGGGATTCCCTAAACTGATTCGCCAATAACGAATTGTGTAAGGCCGAGGCCGTCGATTTCATCCTGTGCCGCCGCCCGCCAGCGATCGGGGTTATCAGCTCCGTCCGGTCCCCCCGGGAAAGGTGCCGGATGAAGAGACTTGTGGATTGGCGAAAACCCCCGGGATGTCCTCCCAAAAAAGTTCGCATTCATCGCAAAGGGCGACTGGCTTCCTGCCCGCGATCCAGAGCCGGAGCTTTCCTTGTTCGCAGAAGGCGCAGGAGCCGATAAAGGGTTGCTCAGGGCATTGTTTGGCTTTGTCGGACATCGTTAGTGGGGAAAGGCGGTGATGACTTCGCGGGTGCCGCGATGGAAGACCATGAAGACGGAGCGCAGGGGTGGATGATTTTCCCTCGCCCCAGCCTCACCTCCCAGGTATCCGACGCGCCGCCCCATGGGAATGGTGTAGGCGACGCGATCGCTTTCGACCTTGGGCCGGATGCCCCGGCGTCGCGCAACGGCCCACGCTTCATCAAGGAGCATGAAGATGGTCTTGGCGTCGCCATCGAAGACGCCGTGTGAACCTTGTCGATCGGGGATGTCCTTGGCGTGCCGCATGATGTGTTCGAGGCGTGTGAGTCCACGGGGATCGCGGCCCTTGAAGACGAGACCGCCCGGGCTGGTCCAGGTGTCGTGTCCGGCGGGACGGAGTTTGAAGGGCTTCTCTTCCGGTTTGGCGGGGGAGAGATCGCGAATCTGGGTGGGGCTCTCGAGGGAGATCTGGGGCTTCCCCTTGTAGATGCGGAGTGGACCACGAATCTCGATGAGCTTTTGGTCGTAGATTCTGGCCGGACCTTCTCCGGTGAAAGCGGACAGGTGCTCCGCGCGGCAGATGACGCTGAAATCGCTTCCGGTAAAATTGAGGAAGTGGTGGCCGCTGCTCGAGGAAACGCGCGTTTTGTCAGCTTTTCCATAGATGGTGACCGTCTCCCCGTCACGGGAGAGTAGCTTCGCGGACTCCGAAACGTGGAAGCGTGGAATGGCAGCGGCCTGGTCCTTGGCTGCGCCCGCAACGGGCAGTGAGAACGCAAGGAGCAAGCTGAGGAAGAGCCATCGCATGGAGTCTATTCTATCCAGCGTCTCGCTGGCGAAAAGCAGGTATTCAAACTCAGTATATGGTTCTTGCGTTGCGGGCAGGTCGCTGGTCATATTGGGATTCACTCCCTTACATGTTTTGCCTTGAGAAAGACTTCGCCGCGCGCCAGATCGTCGGCACGCGCAAACGGCAAGAAGATTACTATTCATTCGCTGAATTCGTGGAAGATGAGGAACTGGGAAGCGGGGTGTTGCTGGTCATCGCCGATGGAATGGGGGGACACTTCGGCGGCAGCCTCGCCAGCAGGAGGTCCACGCAGGTGTTCCTCGAGACTTTCCGCCGGGAATCGGGCTCCGTTCGTCAACGCATGCGGGTCGGGCTGGAGAAGGCCAACGACTCGCTGGTGGCGCCGGATGACGGGGAACTCCTCGATGAAGACGATCCCGCGGTGACCTTCATGGGGACGACGTTGCTCGCGATGGGAATTTTTGATGGTGGGCTTCACTGGATCAGCGTCGGCGATTCCCCGGCCTACTTGTTGCGGAATGGGAATTTCGAACGCTTGAATGAGGATCACTCCTTCCGGCCTGTGATTGAAAAGGAGGTCGACGAGGGGCGCATCACCGTACAGGAGGCGCTGGTTCATCCGGACCGGAACACGCTTCGGTCCGCGTTGACCGGGTATCCGATGGAGCTCATCGACAGTCCGGAGACGCCAACGAAACTGCAGGAAGGCGACGTCGTTCTCTGCGCGACCGATGGACTGTTTTCGCTCGAGGAATCGGCGGTGGCGGAGGTTCTGGAGAACCATACCGGGAGGACGGCGGCCGTGATGGTATCGGAACTACTGAGAGTGATTGAGGCCAAGCAGCACCGATTTCAGGACAACACGACCGCGGCTGTTCTGTTCGCGGATGCTTTTTTGCCCTGATTTTTCTAACTTCGTCCCTGGATCACTGAGTCAATCCAGCTCCTAGCCGCGTCGAGCACCCTCGGGAATCGCCAGGGTTCGTGAAGAACTTCGTCGTAGCTCTGGAAAGTCTTCGAGTCACCGTGTCCGGGAAGCTTGCGGAAGAATTCGTG
>JBCDLR010000055.1:0-15876 GCA_038745205.1 Verrucomicrobiota bacterium | reverse complement strand
CTGGGCCGTGATTCCCGTCGCGGGATTCATTCCGCTGCCCTTCATTTCCTACAAGGGCGAACGCGTGAAGTTTTACCTCTTTTGGCGAGAGCGCGGGAATTTCGGAGCGAAGTTCAATGTTTCGCGGAGTGACAGGTAGTCACGAACCCGCTTTCCGCGGCAAGCAAGCGTTCTCAAGGGATAGACTTTGAGGGCGAATGGCTCGCCGGATCGGGACGGTTCGGCCTGAACGCCAGGGCGAATCCATCCTGCCTGGAGATGCTGATCCACCTTGCCACGATCTGCGAATCGGGTTAGCAACACCCATGCGCTATCTCAAAAAATCCCTCCTTTTTCTGTTGGCGGGGGCTCTTGGCTCAACCGCGTTGCGCGCCGACGATCGCCCGAACATCCTCTGGATTTATCTCGAAGACGTGAGCGGCTGGTTCAGTTGTTACGGCGACACGGTGATCGAGACGCCGAACATCGACGCCGTGGCTGCGAGCGGCATCCGCTTCGACCGGTTTTACACGCCGGCGGGAGTGTGCTCGACAACGCGCTCGGCCATTATCACCGGCATGATGCAAACGAGCATCGGCGCCCACAATCACCGCAGCTGTCGGCCGGATTTTCGCGGAATGGAGATGGGTGAGTATGACAGGAACCCGCTTCCGGAGGGTGTGACGCCGCTGCCCGTTCTTTTTCAAAAGGCGGGGTACTACACCTTCAACGAGGGAGGCAAGGACGACTACAACTTCGAGTTCAGCGTCGAAGAGTTTTACAACCACATCCCGAAGAAGAAGGGATGGGGCCCTGCGGCGCTGGTGGCAGGCGAATGCTGGGCCGGCCGTGCGGAAGGCCAGCCGTTCTTCGGACAAGTGCAACTCGGCGGCGGGAAACTGGGCAAGCGGGCGCCAACGGTCACCGACCGCAACATCGTTCCGGTCCCCCCCTACTACCCCGACATCGAAGAGGTGCGGGAAGAGATCGCGCATCATTATGATTGCCTGCTCGAGACGGACCGCCAGGTCGGGGACATCATGGCGGCGCTGAAGCGTGACGGCCTCTACGAGAACACGCTTATCTTCATGTTTTCCGACCACGGCTACAAGCTGCATCGTCACAAGCAGCTTCTCTATGAAGGCGGCATCCAGATGCCGCTCATCGTGGCGGGACCCGGGGTCGAGAGTGGAAAGGTCCGGAAAGACCTCGTGAGCGGGATTGACGTCTCGGCGGCTACTTTGGCGGCAGCGGGCCTCGACCTTCCAGCGAAGATGGAAGGCCGGGACTTTCTCGCCTCAGATCACGAGCCCCGCGAGTTCGTCATTTCCGCGCGGGATCGCTGCGACTACACGATCGAGCACATTCGCGCCGTCGTGACCCCGCGGTTCAAGTATCTCCGCAATTACTCCAACGACCGCCCGTGGATGCAGCCGACTTACAAGGATCCATGGCCAGTCTCGATCAAGCTTCGCGAACTGATGGCGGCGGGTGCCATGAATGGCACGCAGATGGTTTTCTTTGATCCCGACGGCAAGCCGGAAGAAGAGCTCTACGACCTCCAGAACGACCCGCACGAAATCTACAATCTTGCGCAGGATCCCCGCTTCGCACCGCAGCTCAACGCCCATCGGGAAATTCTCGAGACGTGGATCACGGAATCCGGCGACCAGGGTGCCTCCGGCGAGTCGGAATTGGGACTTCTTTGCACGATGAAGCGTTGGGGGGAGAAATGCGTGAACCCGGAATATGACGCTGTCCGCGCGGAGTGGAAGGAATGGGCGGCAAGCCAGCCGGTGAAGGAGAAGAAAAGGAAATGACGGGCGCTACGCTGCGCGCTTCATTGTAAACCAAAAGCGTGTCCCGCCGCCGGGGAGGGAGTCGTAGCCGATCTCGCCGCCCCACCTCGTGACCGTCATCTTGCAGAAGTAGAGTCCCAGACCGGCTTTGCCACCTGTGTCGTGGTCGCGGACAAAAGGGTTGAAGACCCGGTCGGCGATGGATTCGGTGACACCGCTGCCTTCGTCATCGATCTCAATCCTGACAAAACCACTATTCTTTGCATCGTCCCGAGCCCTCACGATGACCGCGGAATCCTCGGGGGCGTAGCGGAGCGCGTTGCTGACAAGATTTTCAAGGACGCGTTGGAGGTGGGTCGAATCCGCAAAGACGCGCTCGGATCCCACCGGGAGGTCATTGTCGAGCCGGAGTGAGACGGTGTGGTCGAGGGCCGCGTTCAAATGGGTGCGCACGATGGCTTCCGCCTCATCGACGGCGTGCGAGGT
The DNA here is from genome assembly GCA_038745205.1 of Verrucomicrobiota bacterium. Classification (GTDB taxonomy): domain Bacteria; phylum Verrucomicrobiota; class Verrucomicrobiia; order Verrucomicrobiales; family DEV007; genus JBCCWV01. The sequence continues at coordinate 13,612 of JBCDLR010000055.1, read as the reverse complement.
ATTCGCCTCGGTATTCTCAAAGTGCCCGAGATCGGCCATCTCCGCGGCGAAGAGATTGGAAATGGACTGAACAAGGCTGATCTGGCGGTGGGCGACCTCAATGGCCGTTCTCAGCGGCTCCCGACCGTCGTCAGTGACGAACCGCTGCAGTCGCTCAAGATTGATGAGGAGGGCGGTGAGGGGATTGCTGAGGTCGTGGACGATGCAATTGAGGAGAATCTCCTTCTTCTCCATGTCCTTGAGAAGAGCGCGGCGCGCCAGCTGCTGGTCGTGGGAACGCTGCACGAGCGTGGCGCGTTCCTCGAATTCCTCTCCCAGCGATCGCACGATCAGGACCGCTTCGCCATTCACCGACAAGGCGCGGGCTTCGAGAAAGTAGTCGCGACGGTCGAGGCCGGTTTTGCACCAAATGCCCGACTCGACGCCTCCGGGAAACGGTTCTTTCCAGTATTCCTCCGCTTCGTGCAGGAAGTTGGCGATGAAATCCGAGCGTTCGCTCAACGGGTCCGCGTTCTTTCCAAAGACGGCTTGTGTCCACGGAGGAGATTCGCCGACCACGTCAAACTCGTCGCAGCCGAGGCGTTGAAGGACGAGGACGTCGAGAGCCTGGAGAACCGGGGTCAGGATGTCGGTCTCAGGATATTTCACAGCAAAATCTGGCGGGGACTCGGGGCGGATGTCGGCAGATTCAACCGGTGTCTCCGCCCGAGCGAAGAACGTGTCGGGTCAACGTTTCGAACGCCGCTTCCACTTGGTCGCCGGTTTTCGCGCTGGTGCGGACAACGGGCATTTTCTCTTCAAGCGCAGCAATGGCTCCATCCGTGACTTCCCAATCGCTTTTCAGGTCTGTCTTGTTCGCAACGGCGATCCCGGGGACGTTGCCGACGGTGGTTCCGACGCGGTCGATGAGGGAATGGACATTCTCGAAGGTCTCGAGGCGGGTGCCGTCAAAAACATAGAAGACGCCGTGGGCGCCGCGGAGGTAAGACTGGCGCACGCGGATGAACTCGTCTTCCCCCGCGAGGTCCCAAATGATCAGCCGGATGGACTGGCCCTCAATTTCAAGGACCTTGCGGTCGATCTTCACCCCGACGGTCGTGAGGTATTTCTCGGAAAAGATCCCCTCGACAAAGCGGGCGATGAGGCTCGTCTTCCCGACGGCAAACGAACCGACTAGGCAGATTTTTTTTTGAATCAAGGGGGCGTCCACGTTCCTCAGTATAGCACGGTTGCCTCGTTGCGCCTTATTCGGTCGTCTGGCTGACGAGACACTCGCGGAGGTCGGCGCGGATCGGTTCGAGCGGGACCGGATCGCCGTCGAAGCGCTGCAACTGGACAAGAAAAGTCTCGTGGATGGTGACAAGCGTGTCGTCGAGAAGGTCGTGGACGGCCTGCGTGGGCGTGCCTCGCACCGCGGCGGCGAGGAGTGCGTGTGGCGAGGCCTTCACGAGGAGCTGGAGCTCACCGAAATTGAAACTCGAAAGAATCGCACCGTCGTCGAGTTGAAAGGAATCACGCGCGAAGTCTTCGATGGCGGTCAACATGGCCGAGACAAGTTCGCGATCCTGGTGGCGCTCCGGCTCAAGGGATTCGTGGAGGGCAAGGATCCCCGTTTTCCGGTGAATGAGCAGCACTTCCTCGACACGGTAGACAAGGCATTTTTCAAGGAGGACCTGGGAGAAAGGCTTGCCCGTGCGCATGGCCTCCCAGCGCCACTTCATGCGTTTCACGCTCAGGGCGCTCTTGGCGGAGTTTTCGACGGCGACCATGAGTGAGCGGATCGATTCCGAGATCGACTTGCGGATGACCCGGCCGAGGACGGGATAGACGATGTCGATGATGATGTTCGGGTGCTCCTTCAGAACCCGGACGACGTTGTCACGCATGACGGGTTCGAGGGCGGCGGCGAGGGCGGCGTCGCTCTTCGGAGGGACAATGGCGGGCCTCCCGGATTCCGTCGGCTCCGGCTCCGGGGGCGGAGGCAGCTGGATGCTCCGGTAGGCGGATGAAGGCGTTGTCGCCTCCTCTTGCGGTGGATTGTCTTCTATTCGCGACACGAAGTCTCCTTTCGCGACGCCGCGGGGCGGGGTCAGCCGGATTTACTGCGGAGCTGGTCGGCCACGGAGTCGAAGAGATCGGCCAGCCGGGCACGGGAGGGATTGCGATCCTCGCTGTCCTCGCGCTCGCGCTGGATGGCGGACGTCAGTTGCTCGGCGTGGTTGGTCAGGTCCTTCTTCAGTTCCTCAAACTTGTCGACGAGCTGTTTCTCAAGCTCGGCAAAGCGGGTTTCATAGTCCGCCATTTGCTCCCCGAAGAGGATGTCACGAATGGTGTCGACGCTCTGACCTTTGGGTTCGCCATTGGTGTTAGCCTTGGATTTCGTAGCCATGGTTCTAGTGTTGTTAGGGCTGGAGGGATTCGAGGGAGGCGGACGACCGAAGGCAACGATCCTATCACATGAACACCTTCAATCCCACTACTTTTCTCGGGGCTTTCACCCTTTCCCGGCGCCGAAGAGAATCGCTTCGGTCATGCGAAGGGCCTCGGAATTCGGCTTCACGTCGTGCACGCGAAAGATCTCCGCGCCGGATTCCCGCAGAAGGGACGTGAGCGCCACCGTCGGCCAGAGGCGGTCCCCGATGTCGTTACTGGAAAGAATCTTTCCGATAAAGGATTTCCGCGAGACGCCGACGAGAAGCGGATGGTTCCCGGGCCGCAGGCGTTCGAAATGGCGCAACAGGGAGAGGTTGTGCTCCAGCGTCTTGCCGAATCCGATTCCCGGATCGAAGCAAATCCGCTCTTCGGCGATGCCGGCGGCGAGGCAGGCCTCGAGTCGGCGGTCGAAGAATGCCCGTACTTCATCGACGACGTCCTCGTAGCGGGGTTCCCGTTGCATCGTGCGCGGTGACCCCTGCATATGCATAAGGACGATGCCCGGCTGTGAGGGAGTGGTCGCGGCCAGCTCGAGCATGGCGGGGTCGCGAAAGCCGGTCACGTCGTTGAGGATGTCCGCCCCGGCCTCGAGGGCCAGCCGTGCGACGGAAGGCTTGAATGTGTCGATCGAGAGCAAGGTTTCCGTCCGCTTCAATTTTGACAGCTTCTCGAGGACAGGGAGGACGCGGTTTGCTTCTTCCCCGGCGTCGACTTCCGCCGCACCCGGCCTCGTCGATTCCCCGCCGATATCGAGGATCCGTGCCCCCTCGGCCTCGAGACGAAGTCCGTGGGCCACGGCTTCGAGGGGGCCGCTGAATTGGCCCCCGTCCGAGAAGGAATCCGGCGTGACGTTGAGAATTCCCATGATGAGGCCGCTTTGCGAAAGGTCGAGTTCCCGACCGCAAACGCGCCAGACCGTCGGATTGGAACTTGCTCGTGCAGCACTCACCCCTTACGCTCTACCCCGCGCGGGAACTTCGTCAATCCGTAACCCGCCTCCCCGCCAGCACCATGCGTAGAATTGTTTGTTTGTTAGTATTCGCCCCGCTTCTCGCCGCGGCCAACCCGTTTGCCACTGACCGCATCGAGGGCAATGTCTGGGTTCGCTCCGTCGTCCACGATGACGGCAGCCACACGGTTTCAAAGCGTGACTTGAAGGGGAAGAACCAGGTCATCATGGAACGGCGCAACCCTTCGGGGGTTGTCATTTCCAAGACGGTTCTTGATCTCGACGACGCGGGCAATCATCGCCGCGGACAGGTGTTCGATGGCTTCGGTCGCCTGCGGTTTGTCAGTGATTTCTCCTACAATGCTTCCGGGCAGCTCCAGGAGGAGCAGATTCGTGATGCGAACAACAAGCTCGTGACCAAGATCGTCTACAAGTATGACTCGCGGGGCAAGGCCCGGCCCTATGCCGTCGATTACTCAAGCGGGGTCGCATCCGCCCCGCGGGCGGTGGCGGAGAAATCCGAGTGGAGCACGACCAGCAGCATGGGGTATACCGGTGTCCCGACGAACAATCCGAAGCCGACCAATTCCAATTCCCCGATCCAGCGCCGAAGCAAGCTGTTCAATGGCGGTGGTGGAACGACGCAGCCTTCGAATTCGGGCGGGCGCCGGAAGCTTCTCCCCTGGCGAAACCGTTAGGGCGCCCGGCCTGGATCTCGCGATGAACCCAGGGGCGACATTGGCAGTGCTCATCGGCGCGGGCTTGGGCCTCGCGGGGTTCCTGAACACGACGAAAAGAGTCAATGAAGTCCGCGCCAATTTTGAGAAGCGAGAGCAGGACTGGGAAAAGGAACGCAATGACCTGCAGGCGCAGATCGATGGAATGGCCTTCGGCGATGCCGACCCGGGTGCCGGGGCCGGTTCGTCCGCGCCCGGCGATGCTCGCGAGGCCCAGCTGCTGGACCAGATTGGATTCCTTGAAGAGCAGCTCCAGCTCACACGCGAGGAGAACAAGCGGCTTTTCGATCGCATTGATTCACTGGAATTGGCGCTGAGGCGTGCGGGAAGCGAACCCGGCAAGGCGGCGATGACGGAGGAGGGCGGGGAAATTTCTCCCGCGGACGCGGAGATACGCGGAAAGGTCGAAAAACTGGTGGCGAGTATCCGGAAGCTATCCTGGAAGGAGGCCGTGCCGCATGCGACAGCGGATTGGCCGACGGTGCGGGAGAGGATTGAATCCGCGTTGTCTCCCCGTTGGAGCGACGAGGAGTGGAAGAGGAAAACACGTGGATTTTCCGCCCTCGGATTCGTGAAACCGGAAGTTGCTTTCAGGAAAGAGGCCGCCAACATCCTCACCGCACAGCTCGGCGCTTCGGTTTTCCTGGATGGGGAGTTGCTCTTCAACGTCGACGCGAGTTGGCGGGGGATTTACGACCGCGCTTCCGCTTCGCTCGAACTGAGCCAGGTCCTGCAAGACCAGCACTTCAACATCTCCGCGAAGCTCGCAGAGGCGAAATCGCTCGACGAGGTGATTGCCCTGCAGTCGCTCTCCATTGGCGACGCCGCGCAGGTGAAGTTGCGCTACATGCTTCAGGACAACTTCCCGACGGATGACGAGATGCGGCAAAGCCTGACAAACCTCTCCCGGCAACGCTTCGACCAGTCGCCGGCGTTCGTCCGCGAGATGTTCATCTTCCCCTACACTGCCGGCATGAAATTCTCACAGAAGGTCTTCGAGGTGGACGGGTGGAAGTCGCTCGATGCCGCTTTTGTGAACCCTCCGCGCACGACGGCGGAGATCCTACATCCCGAGCTGTATGTCGAGGGGGACTTTCAAGCGGTGGAAATCTCGCTCGACGCCTCCCCCTTGCGTGGCGGAATCGCCGTCGATGCCGGAACTGCCGGGGAGTTGGCTATTGCCATCCTCTTCCAACAGACCGAATTTGCCGAGCGCATGGAAGAGCTGGAGATCGAGGATCCGGGCGAGATGCCGGTGCTGCAGGACAAGGATTTTCAGGGCACGGAAGCGAGTGATGCCGCCGCAGGTTGGCGTGGCTATCGCTACGTCGTCTTTCCCGGCGAAAGTGGGGATCACGTTCTTTGGAAGACACGCTGGGAGACCGCGGGTGATGCCCGGGAGTTCGTGAGTCTCGCAGAGCGCACGCTCGCGCGGCGACACGGGCTCGAGTTTGAGGGGGGGGCGGAAAACCGGATCGCAAGTGGCGATGGGCGTCGTGTGACCCTCCACACGAATGCCGATGCTGGCGTGACGCTCATCGATGCCGGCGACGCCGACTGGCACGAGGCGCTTGCGGAACGTGCCGGGCTCCTCCTCCCGCAATGATTGCCCGCCGCGTTTACTTCACCGGTCGTGTCCAGGGGGTCGGCTTTCGTTATTCGACCAAGGAAATCGCGAAGGGATTCGATGTCATCGGCTGGGTGAAAAATCTCGAGGACGGCCGCGTGGAGATGCTGGTCAAGGGCGATGAGGAAGAGGTCGATTGCTTCATCGAGGACATCACCGAGCAGAGTCATCTCGCAAACTTCATTCGTGCCGTCGATGTCGAGACGACATCAGCTGGATTGCTGGACGGCGTGCGTGGATTTGTCATTGAGCGGTAGCGGCGCGACGAGGGTCACGGGTGGCGGGATTTGCCTACGGAGAATTGACTGCTTTGGTGCGGCCGATGGTCGTTCACCTACACTCCTCCTGTTGGAACGAAGCGCGCATGCTGCCGTATTATTTCAGGCACTACGACGAAGTGGTGGACCACTTTTTCATCCATGACAATGCCTCGGATGATGAATCGCTGGCCATCTGTGCGGCGCATCCGCGGGTGACGGTCTTGCCTTTGGTGCTGGAAGGCGACTCGGTCTGCCAGTCCGCCTTCGAGCAGGTCAATGAATTCTGGCATGGCAGCCGTGGCGCGGCCGACTGGACGGCCGTTTGCAATATCGATGAGTTTTTCTGGGTGCCGGGTCTTCGGGGTTACCTTGAGAAATGCCGCGCAGACGGGGTCTCTTACATTCCATCAAGGGGATACCAGATGGTGAGCGAAAAGTTTCCGGGTCTGGACGACGATCTGGCGCGGACCATCCGAACCGGGGTTTGGGATCCGCACTTTGGGAAACCCTCGTTTTTCAATCCGGACGCAATCACTGATTCCGGATTCGGAATGGCGCGACACTCGGCGGAGCCGAAGGGTGAGGTGGTGATTCCGGATGAACAGGAGATGATGCTACTTCACTACAAGTACATCGGTTGGGAGTATCTGGAGGCGAGGCACGCGGAACTTCATGCGAGAATGCGGGAACGAGACCGGGAAAAGAAGTGGGGCTACCACTACGATCCGGAACTGACCCGCCGGGATTATGAGCGATTTCTCGCGGAAGCCGTCGAAGTGGTGCCGGCCGGGGCGGGCTGAAGTCGTTCAAAGGAACTCAATGGCATCGCTGCGCATGCGGCGTTTCCGGGCAGGATTCCCTGAATAGACCGACCAGGGTTCCGAATGGCTCTTCACGACGGATCCAAGGCTTACGAGTGTCCCCTCTCCGAGGATGACATGATCATTGATGATGGAATTAGCGGCGATGTAGCTGTAATCGCCGATCTGGCATCGCCCGCTGACGCTGGTGCCGGAGATGATGGAAACGTGGTCTCCGACATGACAATGATGCCCGACGTGGACATTGCACCAGATGACAACGTTGTCCCCGATCCGCGTGAAGGGTTGGATGTTGACCCGTTCGAGAATGAAGCAGTTCTCTCCAATTTCGTTTTCACAGAGGGTGGCGCGGCTGCTGACATAGGAGATCAGCGAATAGCCTTTGGCCTTCGCGGCGAAAAAGAACTCCTCCCGCTGCTTGTTCATGCGGCGGCCGCTCATCGGAACGAAAAAAGAGAATTCTCCGGGTGGAAATTTTTGCTCCACTTCTTCAAAAGCGGTGACCGGTAGCCCGCAGAACGTCTCGTTCTTCATCCAGTCTCCGGTCACGGAAAACCCCACGACCTCATGTGGGGAGTCATGGGTCAGATAGTAGTGGGCCTGCTCCGCGTAATCGCGTTGCCCGAAAATGATGACTTTCGCCATGGAAACGATCTCTAACCCGTTCCGTCCGGGGATGGCAAGGGCGGGCGTTGCGCGGCGTCAATTCGGAAACTCGCCAGTTGCTCCACCAAGCGCCCGGAATCACAGAACATCAGGACGTCAATCACGGACAAGCGCTCCACGAAGGGACCGCTGAACTGGAGGTAGGGGAGTGGGACGTGGGAGAGGAATTCGAGATCAATCCCGTGAGGTTTGAAGTCATCGGTGCTGTAAAGCATGCGTCCGCCTTCCGCATTGAGATAGGTATCGGCGCCTTCGGTTGCGCAGATATCGACGAGGCGGGCCGCGGATTTCAGGTGAGAATTGGTGTAGGATCGGCTTGAGACGATGATCTCTGTCTGCAGTTCGAGGTATTGCATCATTTCCCTCAAGGCCTTCTCGATGAAACGCGCAAGGTTCCGGTCCGTGGTGGCGAACAGCTTCGCCAGTATGGGCCAGACTGCCTCGAACATGGGGGCGCGTTGATAGTGTTCGCGGATCAGTCGCGGGAGTTTTTCCCAGTTCCTGTCTTCAAACGCGATGTCGTGGTCGCGGATCGACCGGTTGGAACTTGCGTGGCGAAGCGGAATGGTCAGGAGGAGGGGTTCGCCCTTGGCCAGAATCCGGTTCCGGTTGACCCAGCCTTGCGAGATGAAATCCGCGTCGTCGAGAAGCACGAACTTGTCCACCGCCGCCACGAGCTGGAAGTAGCCGAGGTAAGGAAAAGCGTAGGGCTGCATGGCGGCAAGCTTCATGCGCGAAGAGAATCGAGGAGAGCGACCTCGATGCGACTGCAGTCCGTGTCGCTGAGGAATGGATGGAAGGGCAGGCCGATGAGTTCGGCGGAGAGTTGATCGGTCACCCGCAGGTCACCCGCGAGTTCACAGTGGGAGAAGGCGGGTTGGAGGTGAAGCGGCGGGCAGTACCATCGCCGGGCCTCGACTCCGCGCGCCCCAAGCTCCCTCAACACCACCTCGGCGTCGTGGTGCCGGAGACGCAGGACCCAGACGGAACGAATCCAGTTCCAATGATCCGCTGGCAAGGAAGCCGGGACCCGGAGCCGTTTCGTCATCTCGATGAATTTTGAAGCGAGTTCGCGACGTTTCCGCGCTTTTTCGGACCAGTCTTCCAGCGCGGCGAGTCCGACAGCGGCGTGATACTCACTCAGCTTTCCGTTGGTTCCGGCGTGATGGACCAACCCGTTGTCGAACCCAAAATTGGTCAACGAGCGGAAGCGCTCGATGAGTTTCGCGTCTTTCGAAACGACAAATCCCCCTTCGCCCGTCGCCAGTGGCTTGGTGGCGTGGAGGCTGAAAGCAGTGACCGCGGATTCGCCAATCGATTGATTTCCGAAGGCTCCGGCAGCGTCGACGACGACGGGAATGCCCGTCTTGGCCGTGAAGTCGTCCCAGCCGGAGGAATCGGCGGGACTCCCGAAAATCGCAATCGGAAGCACGGCGTCAAGATGTGTCTTTGTCAGGATGTGTTTTGCGATCTGGGGGGTGAGTTTCCAGGACTCCGCTTCCACGTCGGCGAAGACCGGAATTCCGCCGGCGGTGAGGATGGCGGAGGCTGTACCGGGGAAGGTCAATGACGGTGTGAGGATCCGGGCGTCCTTGGGCAATTCAAGGGCGCGGAGGGCGAGTGAAATGGCGGTCGTCCCGCTGGACGCTGTGGCAACGTGGACATCTCCGTCGCTAAAGGAGTCGGCGAGGCGTTGCTCAAACTCCCGGCACAGGGGTCCGAAATTGGTGAAGCGCCCGTTTCCCTGCATTCGTTTCAGCCACGGAAGGAGTTGTTCCGGGCTGGGCATCTCCGGGCGCAGGAGAGGAATAATCTCCGACGTGTTGGGCCTGGACGGTCGAGTCACTCCTCCTCAATCCTGGACCGTGGATGGACTTCCACTTCCTCAATCGCGAAGATCCAAAGTCCGTCATCGCCGTCCCAGGCGAGAGGCTTTTGCGGATCAACGGGTGAAATCTCGTGCACGCAATCGTACCTCCAGGCAAGCACGTCCCCGCATCGATGTTCTTCGTGCAAATCAATCCATTCCTCGCCGACCTTTACCCGGGTTGCCCCCTCGTCGTAATCAGTGCCCGGCTCGGACAGGTTGAGGAAGAGCGACACTTTCTGGGGTAGGCCGGGGTGGCTGTGCGGGCTGAGATAGCCCCCACCCCGCGGGTGGCGGATGGCCTTGATCCACCAGCGATCCTTGCGCAGTTCGAAATCAGTTTCCGCCAACCGGTTCTGGGTCTTGAAAAGGATATCGGCGATTTCCTCGACGTCGGCCATCCCTTCCGGGAGATGGTCCCAGTCGCCGAGAGCATACTGGTGAAAAATGTGCGGCATGCGGGTGGGGGTTGTTTCATCGTCGCGTCGATGAAAGTTCGTTCCGGGAATGCTCGCGCTTTTTCCGTTGGGAAAGACGGGAGTGGTCTCGCCCCACTCGGCAATTGCCCTCCGGGCTGCGATCATCCGTTCGGCGGGGAAGACATCTTTGAAAACGACGGGTTGTCCGGCCTCGATGGCGAGTCCCATCTCCGTCTCATCCTCGTCATGCACGATCTGACCGTTTTCAAGGCGCGCCGGCACGAGACGGGGTCGCGTCAACTCGTCGGTATCGTAAGCGGGAGTGGAGAGCGAGGAGGGCATGTATCCATCATTGGCAAGGAATTGTGGCTTGCAAGCCGATCCTGTTTTCCCGGAAACGGATGAACAGCCGGTGGGCGGGACTAGGTCGGTTTTGCTTTTCAGTTGGCCGTGGATTCTGGTAGTCTGGGGTTCATGCCAGCGAAAAAGACCGCTCGTAAACGGGCCGCGGCGACCGCGGGGATGACGTGTGCCGAGGTAATGAAGAAACTCAAGGCGCTCGGCAATGCGCAGACGCGGACGATTTACCGGCGCCACGGGGCGCCAGACTCCCTCTTCGGGGTGAAGATCGGTGACATGAAGCCGCTGGCCAAGAGGATCAGGAAGGACCACGAAATGGCCCTGGAACTGTTCGCGACGGAAAATCCTGACGCCCAGTATTTTGCCGGGATGATCGCGGACGACCCGATGATGAAGAAGACGGACCTCAACAAATGGGCACGAACGGCGTCGTGGTCGATGGTCTCGACGTGCACGGTGGCGTGGGTGGCGGCAGAGAGCGGGAAGGGGTTGGATGTCAGCTTGAAATGGATCGATGCAACGGCGGAGAAGGTCCGGACGAGCGGATGGTCCACCTTGTCCGCCTATCTATCCATGACGCCGGACGAGGAGATCGATTTTTCCCTCTTCAAGAAGCTCATTACGCGGGTGGCCCGCGGTATTCATGAAGCGCCAAACCGTGAAAAGGACTCCATGAATTCCTTTCTCATCGCCGCGGGTTGTTTCTGCGTTCCGTTGATGGAACCCGCTTTGAAGGCCGCGGCGAAGATCGGAAAAGTGGAAGTCGATGTGGGCGAAACGAACTGCAAGGTGCCGGATGCCACGGAGTATATCCGCAAGGTCGAGAAGATGGGGCGGATCGGGAAGAAGAAGAAAACCGCGAAGTGTTGATTCGACAGCTTGCGGGAGTTCGGCTTTATGGAGCCAAAACGGCTGCCCTCGCTCTACTTCTTCCAACCGGACGGGAAGGAAGCCGCATGGAATTGCTGCGGAAGTTGAGCGATGAGGCGGGGAGTTTCGATGTCGTTGGGGAACCTCTCGAGGCAGCGACGATAATCTGCGGCAGCTTCCGCGAATTTTCGCAGGCGGGCATTGGCCTGTCCACGGACCCGGAAGAGGACGGCGAAGGACATGCTTTCATCAGTCTTCACGGCCTTTCGGATCGTGTTGATAACCTCGGTGACCCGGTTGATGGCATCCTGCGGGCGACCGAGTTCGATCAGGGCGTAGCCATTGTACTGCTCGCAGAACATGAAGGAATTGAGGGCCCTTGATATGATGTAATTGCGATGCTTGTTCTCCCTGTTGTAGGCGAAGATGTTCTGCATGGCCTTTCGAACCGTTATCGTGCGCGCGAGGACCTTGTTGTACTGCTCTTCGATGAAGGGCTTTTTCTCCTTGTGAAGGGCCGCGCGTTTCGCGGGATCCTTTTCCTTGAGCACTTCCGCGAGCGCCCGTTTGGCTTTCATGAAGTCGACGGCCTGAATGTAGGAGTGGCAACGCGCGTGGTCGGGGTATTGCTCGAGAAGATTGTCGACGAGGGTGTAGGGGGAATTCCAGATGTATGATCGCATCGCGGAGAGGGTCACGAAGATGCCGCAAAGAACGGCGAAGCCGATGGCGATGGCATGGGGTTTGATCCTCGGAAGGAGTGTGACCGTGATAAACCAGACGATGAGCAGCGAGAACCAGGGAAGGGTGGGATAGAGACGGTATTCCACCATGGGCTCCATGTTCCTGAAGAGGAAGCGGAGAACGATCGGGCAGAGTGCCAGCAGGATAAGCAGACTGTAGGCGCGTTGTTTCCAAGCGAGGACGAGGGCGAACAAGATGAGAAAGATGAGCGCGCCGAGCGCGAACCAGGCCTGACCGTCGCTGACAGAAACGGTCACGGGCATCCAGTGGTCACTGCTGAGATTGGTCGGAACAAAGAGCCGCCAAAGATAGGCCCAGAAAACCCGACCTTGAGTGAGGACGTGAAAAAGGTGTTCGTCCCCGGAGAAAATCTTGCTGAGCTGATGGATGAGGCGAAACCTCATCATGAAATACGCGGATGCGGCGGCAACACCGATGACCAGGATGATGTTGACGGCCATCAAGCCCTCTTTCTTCGTCCTCAAGTGTGGCAGTTCGGGTCCGAGGAGGACGAGGAGGGTCGCGATAAAGGCGAAAGCGTAGGCTGCGCCCGAGATTTTCGAGATCGCCGCGAGGCCGATGAATAGAATGATCCCGGCGACCCAGAAGGGATTGCGCGAGTTGATCCACTTCAAGGTGGAGAGAATGGCAAGCATCCCGAAAAAAGAGAGGAGGAGCATGCTGAGCTGGGAGGCGTAATTGATGGGCTCCGTTCCCAGCGGATGAGTTGCGAAAAGAGCCGCCCCCCAGAACGGGATGGACCGGCTTGCCTTGTTGTTTTCCAGTGCCTTCCTGAAAGCGGCGATCCGGGTAAACTCGTTGGCGACGAGATAAAAGGCGAAGACGACGAGGATATGGACGAGGAGATTCGCAGCATGGAACGCGACCGGATTGAAGCCAAAGGCATTGTGCAGCCAGATCCAGACGGTGTAGGTGGTGAATCGGAACCCGTTGGTTCCCCAGGCATCATCGTTCAGTAGCTCCGGCTTCTTCAGGATGTGCGCCTGGTCATCGAGATAGAAGGGGTTGTGCAGCGTGAATCCGTGGGCCGCGACCGCGAGGACGAACAAGAGAAAGAACGCCAGGGAATGAGAAGTGGGAAAAGGCCGACCAGTCGGATGGCGCCTGTTTCGGTCGATGAAGAGAAGAACTCCGCAGACGAGAACGACGGCGAAGGCACCGCACGCGAGGTATCCTCCCATCGCGAGGCTCTCCAGCCCGAGGGTGTTGTCCCGAGCCTTGTCCCCCATGCTGGCAATCCCGAGAAGAATCGCCGCCATGCCGCCGAAACCCGAATAGAGGTAAAGGATGAGCGGCCTGCCGACCAAGCCCAGCACGGCAAAGATCACTCCAGCGGCAACGATCAAGGCATCCACTCGAACTTTTCCTTCCGCGGTGAGGATGTCGAGACCGTTCCTGGACCCATTGGGGAACTCAGCGAGTGTGCCGAAGAGAACGCAGAGCAGGGCGGCCAGCGCCGCCACCCGGCCGATATGGAATTTGGAGAGAGGGTGCCCTTGCGATTTCTCCACAGGTTCAGCCTCCACCACGGCATCCGGTGTCTCGGTTTCTTCCACGGACTCCGTCTTTGCGGCGGTGGCTTCCGCTTTGACACTCTTCGCGAGGGATTGCGAGAATTTCTTTTTCTTCTTTCTGGCCAAGGGGGGGGAAGAGTACGTTCCAACCCCGGTTTTCGTCAACTTTCGTTTCGTGATCGCCGTTGATTCGAAAGAGCCCGAACGTATGCTTTCCCATGAGTGAATCGACGGATGACCTGACCCTGCTGGGCGATTCGACAACGAGGCCCCCGCAAGTGCCCGAGCAGGGTGTTCTCGAGAGTTTTCCGAACCCAAAACCGG
>JBCDLR010000054.1:0-15928 GCA_038745205.1 Verrucomicrobiota bacterium | reverse complement strand
GGCCTTCGCATGGATGATGGCGGCGGCGAGAAAGGCGAAACCCCGACGCTCCACTTGGTCGAAGACAATGGCGTCCCTGCCGATTCCCTTCAGACGGGAGGCAATCGGTTCTGCCGCGAGCCATTGCTCAAAAAGTTTTTCGCGATCTCCCATGAAGGAGAGGGGGCGTCACGAAAGTTTACGAACGCGCCGTTGCAAGCCGAGCGGGACTTTTTTTCCAAATTCCTGGAATTACCGGAGAGAAAAGCGTCCACCATGTCGATGAAATCATTATTCAAACTCACAACGGGGATTGGAGCGATCGTGGGAATGATCTTGATGCCGGGGAAAGAGCCACATCCGCAGCCAACCAATCCGAATCCAGCAGGATAGATGAACGCGAAGAGCGGAGAAACTACATCGTCGAGGTCGAAATCACCGGCGACAACGTTTGGCAGGGAATCCTGCAGATCTACGACGGGAGTGTCGATAGGATACCTTGCCGATGAAACGAGACTCTCGGCCTTCATCACGTTCACTGACGGCTCGAGTTCCGGAGCACTCGCGACTTACGGATTCAGCGTTCGCAAGAAGATCGTTACCACGGCCATCGTGAGCGGGAAGGACGCAAACAGTGTCTCCTACAGCATCGAGGATCAGAAGATCACCGGGCACGTGTATCTTCCCCTCAATGAGAAAGTGGAAATCGCGCGCAGTGTTCGTCCAAGGCTTTCGCTGACAACGAAGCAGGTTCGCACTGCACAGCGACAAATGACAACCTCGATGGCCAATCCTGGAAACGCACTTCCGCCGCGGAGGCGGGTTGTTCCGCCACCGAAGTAAGGGAGAGCACCTATCGCAGGCTCAATCGCCGGCGCGGCTCTTCTCTCGTATTCAGGGTGCTCAGGGCGGCAGTAAGTTTACCGAGTTCCTTGTTCATCTCGGCACGCTCTTCCTTGAGCAGGGCGACTTCGGTATTGAGGGAGCTGACTTCCGCGAGGAGGTCCAGCATTTGGGCCTCGCGCTCGCGGGCTGTGGTCTTGAGCTTGGAGTTCTGCTGAAGAACGATGTAAGCCTGCTCATCGGTGCGCGAAATGAGGGCCTGGAGCTGGCCGCTCGTCTGCTCGAAGTTCGCAACGAGGATTTTCGCTTCCTCGCGCGCAACTGCGAGTTCCCCGCGAAGTTCGTCCACCGTGCGCTCCAACATCATCTCACGCCGGTTGTAACCCGCGAGGGCGGCCGCCATGTCGAGCTTCTCCGTGCGGAGCCCGGACATTCTCGCGAGAAGCTCCGTCTTCTCCTCCACAAGCTTGTCGGCCCGCGCCGTCAGCTTCGAGGCTTTCGACTTCCAAATGGTGACTTCGCTTGCGAGCCGGTCCCTTTCCTCCTCGCTATTGTTCACCATCATCATGACCGGGATGGCAAGGGCAGTGGCGGCGCTCGCCTTGAGCCAAAGAGGCGTTCGAATTTCCGGGCGCGAAGAGGATGGTGTCATGATTTTTAAAAATTTCAGAACCTTTGATAGTTTAATTTTCCTGAATATTTAGTCAATGGGAATCTTTTTCCGGTTCGCACGTAAAAAAGCCCCTTCTTGACTTCGAATTCGGACTTTGGACGATGGGCTTCGATGAAATTCGCGATCTGCAACGAGACTTATCAAGGCTGGAGCTTCGAGCGCACCTGCGAGCACGTGGCATTGACGGGCTATGACGGGATTGAGATCGCCCCCTTCACTTTGAAAGAGGATCCGCGGGCCTTGACCGAAGAGGAGGCCACCGTGTTCTCGAAGACAGCCGCCAAGGCGGGACTGGAAGTGGTCGGCCTGCACTGGTTGCTGGTAAGACCGGCGTGGCTGCATTTGACGACGCCGGATGAATTGTTGCGCGGCGACACGGTGGCATTCGGACAGCACCTGGCACGGATCTGTGCGGCCATGGGCGGGAAGATCATGGTGTGGGGAAGCCCGAAGCAGCGAAACCTCGATCCCGACTGGGATTACCAGGAGGCGGCGGCACGCGCGGCGGAAACCTTGCGAAAGATCGCGGAAACGGCGGGCGAACTGGGAGTGACGATCGCCATGGAGCCACTCGCACGGAAAGAAACGAATTTTCTCACGACCGCGGCGGAGACGGTGAAACTCATCGAGCAGGTGGACCACTCCGCCTGCCGGCTACACCTCGACGTCAAGGCGATGAGCGACGAAGACACGCCCATTCCGGAAATCATCGAGGCGAGCAAGGACTACACGGTGCACTTCCACGCAAATGACCCCAACCTGCGCGGGCCCGGCTTCGGCGACGTCGATCACACGCCCATTGCTGCGGCCCTTAGAGACACTGAATACAACGGTTTTGTCTCCGTGGAGGTCTTCGACTACACGCCGGATGCGGAGACGATCGCCAAGGAGAGCCTCGCGTATTTGCGAAGGACCTACGGTTGAAAATCCGGGTGTGCGGAAACGTTCGGTCAGCGGCGGATGCCCGTGCTATGACCCGCTGGTGACCCTCCTGACGTAGGCGAGGATCTGATCCTTGTCTTCGCCACTGTCGGCCGCCCACACGGCGCGGAGGAAATCCGCGGGATGAATATCGTGTGCGGTGAGGAATCCGCGATCACCACCGCAGGAATACATGATGTCGGGATCAAGTTCGCCTTTGAGCTTCGCCGTCGCCTTGACAATGATGCGTGGAAGCCAGCGAAATCGACCCAGTTCTTCCTCCTTGCCCGGAAGGTCTGCCGGTGAAATCTCATGATCCGAGAGCTGACCGCCCTGCATCGTGTCGAGGTAGTCGCGACGGACGGAGGCGATGAGAATGGCGCTCTCCATGCTCGGCGCTCCGTAGTCCTCGAAGTCCTCCACGAAATCGAAAAACTCGCGCGGCTTGTAGCCGATTTCCCGGAGGAAGGCCTGGTCCGCCTCGTCGAAGTAGGTTCCCACATCTGAGTTCCCGCCCCGGTATTTCTCAAGGCTTCGCTGAAACAGGTCTCGAAAGGTCTGGTCCCACGTAAATTTCTTCATGGGACAATTCCTAGCGGACTTCACCGCCTTTGCCAATGGACTCCTGCCCTGAAAAATCGTCCATTTTTCCCCAAACCCGCTCTTGCGCCGCGGCTTTTAACGTGGCTTATCAGCATTCACTGCCAGTGGCCTACCATCCAAGAATCCATGTCTGAACGTCGCGTTGTCATCACCGGAGTCGGCGTCGTGAGCCCTGTGGGCAACGATGTGGAGACGTTTTGGGCCAACCTGACGGCCGGGAAAAGCGGTATCCGGCGTATCGAGGCCATCGATCCCGAGCCCTATGCCTGCCAGATCGCCGGTGAAGTGAAGGACTTTGATCCGAAAGCCTTCTACAAGAATCCGAAGGACGCCCGGCGCAATGATCAATATGCCCACTACGGGGTGGCGGCCGCGAAAATGGCGCTCGATGATTCCGGTGCCAGCACCGAAGACATCGATCCGTTCCGCTTCGGCTGCATGGTCGGCAGCGGCATCGGCGGACTGCAGACGATCGAAATGCAGCACCACGTGATGTCGGAAAAAGGTCCCTCGCGCACCTCACCGTTCGTCATCCCGATGATGATTTCCAACATTGCCACGGGCATGATCTCAATGGACTACGGACTCCGCGGCCCGAACATGGCGATCGTTACCGCCTGTGCGACGTCCAACAACAACATCGGCGAAGCATGGCGCATGATTAAGTTTGGCGATGCCGATGCCTTTGTCGCCGGCGGAGCGGAAGCGGCCATCGCGCCGATGGGTGTTGCCGGTTTCTCCGCGATGAAGGCGATGAGCACGCGCAATGACGAACCCGAGCGCGCCTCACGCCCGTTCGACAAGGAACGCGACGGCTTCGTCATGGGCGAAGGCGCGGGAGTCGTCGTCATTGAGGAACTCGAGACCGCCAAACGCCGGGGGGCGAAGATCTATTGCGAACTCGCCGGCTACGGTGCGTCCGGCGACGCCTACCACCTCACCGCCCCGGATCCCTCCGGCGAAGGCGTGATGATGTGCATGAAAACCGCCCTCAACCACGGGAAAATCAATCCGGAAGAAGTCGGCTACGTGAATGCGCACGCCACATCGACCCCCCTCGGTGACATCTGCGAAACCAATGCCCTGAAACTGACCTTCGGCAATCACGCGAGGAACGGACTCCTCGTCAGCTCGACAAAGTCGATGACCGGCCACCTCCTCGGCGCCGCGGGCGGCATCGAAATCGCCGCCAGCATCAAGGCGCTCGAAACCGGCATCATCCCGCCGACGATCAACTACGAGCATCCGGACCCCGAATGCGACCTCGACTACGTGCCGAACAAAGCGCGCGAGGCGAAGCTCAGCGTTGTCGCCAGTAATGGCTTCGGCTTTGGCGGGCACAACTCGTGCCTCGTCATCAAGCGCTTCGAAGGGTGAGTTGCGGCAGACTCCTTCAATAGGTCAGAATCGAGCGCACTTCGGCATCGCCAAGTTTCTCGCGACCGTTGAGAAATCCCAGCTCGATCAAGAACGCGAGCCCTAACAATTTTCCACCAATCTTCTCGATCAGATCCACCGCCGCGCCCGCGGTGCCTCCCGTCGCGAGGAGATCATCGACGAGGAGGACCGATTCGCCGGGCTGGACGGCGTCGGTGTGAATCTCCACTTCGTTGGAACCGTATTCCAGGTCATAGGCCACGGACTCGGTTTCCCACGGCAGTTTCCCCTTTTTGCGTACGGGAATGAATCCGATGCCGAGATGATGGGCAACGGCAGCCCCAAAGATGAACCCGCGGGCATCGATACCGACAATCTTGTCGACGGGCCCCAATTCTTCCGCGATATCGAGAAAGGCCGCGATGGAAAGCTTGAACAAGTCCCCGTCCGCCATCACGGGCGTGATGTCCTTGAAGAGAATGCCCGGCTTCGGGAAATCGGGGACATCGCGGATGGCGGCGTCGAGCTTCTGAACCTGTGCTGCTTCCATGGGGCGCACCATCGCGTGATCAACCGCGTGGTCAATCTTTCAGGGATCCCGGCTTGTACTCGTAGGTTTCGATGACGATGTAATCGTCGATCGCCGGGAACCTGCGAAGGGGATGGAAATAACGGGGATCGCGAACCAATTCAACGAAATCCCGGTTGTAGGCCTCGGCGAAATCGAGATTCGACATCGAGATGCGAAGCGGCTTGCCGTCCTCGTCGCATTCACGAATGACCTGCTTCAACAACTCGGCGGTTCGCAGCCGGTGTTTCTTTCCGTCGATGAGGAGCGTTTGCCTGATGCGCGGGTCGTAGAGGACACACCTGCGGTAGAGGCCAACGGTCACGGTCTCGGACGGCCCGAGGTGCCACGGGCTCTCCCCGACGTAGCGGGTGACCTGCGAGGCGCCACGGGGATCCTGCACCGGATAGCGCACAAGGTTGGCCACGGGATTCGCGACGAGGACGCCAAAGGCAAGAAATCCGGCAATCCCCACGCCGAGCATTTCCTTCATCTTGAGCAACTCGGCGACCCCAATCGCGAGGAAAGCCGTGAGCGGGAGAATGGCGTAAACGACATACCACAGCTGAAGGTAGTTCCCGTTGAGGGAAAAATGCGCGTAGGCAAGCACGGCGCCGACAATGGGCGTTAGAAGCAGGAGCGCCGCCTTCCCATGGTGACGGAAGGATTGCCAGAAGGCAAACAAGGTGATCTGAGCAATGAGGACGATCGCGATCCACCCGAATCCGCCGGTGGCCTTGAGGAAGTCACTCATGTAATCAAAGGGGGAATCCCGCACGTGTGGAAACCAGTCCGTCCCCCGCATGATCCGTGAGGAAAGATTGATGAACCACTCAACCGGCATGACTCCGCGCTCCTGGACGCTGGTCTCGAGTTTTCTTTGGATTTGAAAAACGGCCGGCATGAAGAGCGGAATGAACGCCATGAGGGAGAGGACGTTCGCCGCTCCCCAACGACCGACCTGCAGGATCCCTTCACCGCGGAATCCGCGCAGTTTGAGAAGGAGCACCAAGGTCACGACGTTCGCCGCCGCGAGCGGATGGATCGCCCCCTTCCACGAATAGAGCGCAGCGAACTGGGCGGCGGCAAAGGCAAGCCACCATCGCCAGCGCCCCGACTCCAGGGCCTCGAGTAGAAACCACAGGACGAGCGTGAGGAAAAGAAAGAGGAACGTGTATCCCCGCGCTTCGCTGCTGTATCGAATGTGCCAGGGATGAAAAGCGAGCAAGGCAGCAAAGACGAGCCCCGCCGTGCCGAATCCCATTCTTCGGAGGAGCATCGCACCGGTGGCGATGCCGAGAATCCCCGCGAGGAGGGCGGGCAGCCGCACGACCGCTTCGGAAAACACATGCTCGTCCTCCCCAGCGAGCGCCCGCCAGCTGTCGTCGAAGACCCGCGCTGCCAGCGTGTAGAGATAGTGGTTGTTGAGCGACTTGTCGTAAAACGTGGAAATCGTCCACGTGTGGCGCCTGAAGGACAGGCTTTGATCTTCCTCAACCACATATCGACCGCCGACGACGTCAATGTACCACCACGCTTCGTCGCCCCAGAAGGAATGGTCCAAACGCATCGCCCTCGGGACAAGCGCCGCGATCAGAATGACGAGAAGTATGAGGAAAAATCTCGGGGATCCGGCCTTGGACCTTTCCGTCAACGGCCTGAGCGGCACCTTGGACGCTCGCGCCCAGATCGGGGCGGTAACGGCGAGGAGAAATGCCAGCCACCCAACGATGACCGCGGCCCACCAGAATCCCGACTCCATGTAGTCGGAAAGAAACGCAGGCTTCCCCGCGTCGTGCCGCGAGGCCATCTCCGTCTCGTGCGGTTTCTTGCCGAAGAAGGCGTAGGCTGCGCCACCAGCGGAAATGAATCCGAAGAACGCCGCCTCCCATTGCCAGGTCCAGTCGCGGAAGCGCTTTACCATCCCTGCAATGCCATCCAGCCAAAGGCGATGAGAAGAAAGATTCCCGTAAGCCACCAAACCGGCTTGATCCCCTTCGGACGCAACCCTCCACCAAACTCACGCTGCCTGAACTCGTCGTAGTCGAAGTCGTCCTCACCCGGCAGGTCGATGCCATCGAGGTAGCTGTCCTGCTCCCAGCCCTTCCTTTTCTTCTCCGTCTTGTTGCAGGTGGGGCACCCGTTGTTACCCACCTCAAGCTCCACACCGCAGCCGGGACAAATGTAGTAATCGACGCTGTTCATGGTTTCGGGACTTCAAGGGACGTTCCGTCGCGGTCCTTCTCAAGACCGGACACATGCCATTTTGCAGAAAGGAATCCTCCCGCAAAGCCAAAAAAGTGCCCATGCCACGAGATCCCCTCCTCGTGACGGAAGAGCGTGAAGATCAACCCACCGTAAAGCAGCCCGGCAACGACGGCCACGGCGATCCAACCGAGACGCCGCCCGAAAACGGCCCGGAAGAGGAGGAATCCCAGCAGCCCGAAGACCACTCCACTCGCCCCGATGTGCAGCGAATTCGGCGGTGCAAACAGCCAGGTTCCCAGCCCCGCGGTCATCGCGGTGACAAAGAAAACCTCCAGATATATCAGCCGGCCGCTCAGGATAACGAGCGCAGAAAGCACGATAAAGGGGATGGAATTACCAACGAGGTGCTGGAACCCTGCGTGCAGGAACGGGGCGAGGATGATCCCCGGCAGCCCGGAGCTTTGACGGGCGAAAATACCAAAGCGGTCGAGGCTGCTGTGCGGGGTGAAGACATCGACGATCTCCACCAGCCACATCATGCCGACGAGGGCGAAAATGAGGTAGGCATTTTGCCGGACGGTTTCACGAAGGGAGAGGGGCGCAGAATCGGCAGGTTGTATTGGTTCGGTCAAGGAACAGATGCTACAACACATCCCCGTGATCGTCACCCGCTTCGCCCCCAGCCCGACCGGCCGCCTGCACCTGGGACATGCCTATTCGGCCCTGTTTTCAGAAAAGACGGCGCGCGACTCCGGGGGAAAACTCCTGCTGCGGATCGAAGACATCGATTTCACGCGCTGCAAATCGGAATTCGAGGCGGGCCTCCTCGAGGACCTCGAATGGCTGGGCATCGAGTGGAATGGCGACATTGTTAGACAATCGGAGCGCGGCGGTCTCTACGAGGAGGCGCTGCAAAAACTCGACGACCTCGGCCTCACCTATCCGTGTTTCTGCACGCGGAAGGAGATTCTCGCGGAAATCGAACGGGCAGGAGGCGCCCCACACGGCCCGGAAGGGCAGATTTACCCGGGAACCTGCCGGTCGTTGACGGCTGCGGAACGCGAGGCGCGAATCAACCGGGGAGATCCGTTCTCCCTCCGGCTCGACGTGGCGAAAGCGAAGGAGATGGCCGGCGCGCTCGACTGGGAGGATGCAGCCAAGGGAACACAGATCGCAAATCCGGCGCTCTTCGGCGACTTCGTCATCGCGAGGAAGGACATCGGGACGAGTTACCACCTCGCGGTGACCGTCGATGACGCGCTGCAGGGGGTGACGCTGGTGACGCGGGGACGGGATTTGCTTGAAGCGACGCACTTGCATCGACTGCTTCAGGCCCTCCTCGATCTCCCCGTGCCACGCTGGCACCATCATGAGCTCATCGAGGATGAATCGGGGAAGCGACTCGCAAAGCGCGACGAATCGCAAACGCTGGCCTCCCTGCGCGCGGAGGGCGTCACGGCGCGGGAGATCCTCGAACGGCTGGGATTCTCTTGATCGCGCCTCCGTTCTGGCGAAGCTCTTCTCATGCTGAAATCCCTGCTTTCCTCTCTTGCGGCATTTTTCGCCGTCGTTGGAATCCTCGCGGCCGCTCCACCCAACATCGTCCTCATCATTGCCGATGACCTCGCGTGGGACGATCTCGGATGCCAGGGCAATGCACAGATCAAGACACCCCACATCGACAAGTTGGCACGGGAAGGAATGCGATTCGTCAACGCCTTCAATACCGCCAGTTCCTGCAGTCCCAGCCGCGCGAGCATCATTACCGGGCGCTACCCGCACAACACGGACGCAGAGCAACTCCACTGGCCGGTGCCCCCGGATCAAGTGACGTTCGTCGAGCGGCTGCGCGATGCCGGCTACTGGACCGGGGCGGCTGGCAAGTGGCACCTCGGCGAGGCCATGCGCGAACGTTTTGACGTCGTACGCGAAACGGACACGTCAGGCTTCCAGCTTCCCGCGGGAGAGGCGGGAAAGGCCGGGAAGTTCGTCGAGACACTCGAAGGTGAGGCCCGCAGCGGCTGCGCGGAATGGGTGCCAATGCTGCAGGCCCGCCCCAAGGACAAGCCGTTTTTCCTTTGGTTCGCCGCCCTTGATCCGCACCGGCCATATGACAAGGGGATCATTCCGGAACCGACGAAACCCGCCGATGTCCTCCTCGCACCCTATCATCCCGACACACCCGAGGTGCGCGGCGAATACGCGCTTTACTACGACGAGATCATCCGGCTCGACAAGTACGTCGGGCGCGTGATGGAGGAATTGGTGAAGCAAAAGGTCGCCGACAACACGCTCGTCCTCTTCATGAGCGACAACGGCCGCCCCTTTCCTCGCGACAAGACCACGGTCTATGACAGCGGCATCCGCACACCGTTCCTTGCGCGCTGGCCGAAAGGGATCCCGGCGGGGCAAGTGACGAATTCCCTTGTAAGCACCGTGGATCTCGCGCCGACTTTTCTTGAACTTGGGGGCGCTGCGGCGCTGGATAGCGCGGAGGGAAACAGCTTTGTTCCAGTCCTCGGCGACGCAAAGGCCACGATCCGGAAGTTCGCCTACGCGGAAAAGAACTGGCACGACTACGAGGACCACACTCGCGCCGTCACCGACGGCCGGTTCAAGTACATCCGGCACCATTTCCACGATCTTCCCATGACCCCGTCCGCCGACGCCGTGCGTGGAATCACCTACCAGGCGATGTTGAAGCTCAGCGGATCGGACAAAGCCATGCCTGCCCAGGAGATCCTCTGGAAGGCGCCACGGGTGAAGGAGGAGTTCTTCGACACCCGGGTGGATCCGCATGAATTGAACAACCTTGCCGAAAACGAGGATTTCGCCGAAAAGCTGGCAACCCTGCGCGGGAAACTCGACGCCTGGATGAAGGAAACGGGCGACACCATTCCGGAGCTACGTACGGCTGACGAGTTCACCCGTGACACCGGCGTTCCCACCGACGCCCGCGTACGCCCACGGTGGTCCAAGGCAAAAATGGTCGAAGCGAGTCTGACCTCTCCCTAGTCGACATCACCCTCGCACACCGAAGGTCGCCGCGACGGGAATCCATGGCGGACCGGTTGCAACGGTGGTCTCAAACTTCGCGGGGAAAAATGTGTCCGTGCAGCGTCTAACTCACCGGAACGGGATCCGTCGACTCCTCTTGGGGAGTGTTGATTTCGCTTTCATCAGGCCCCGCTTCTTCGTCGGAAACAGGTGCCGCAGACACGGGCTCGGGATCGACAAGCGCCACTGGCTCCTCTCTCTCTTGTTCGATGGGAGAAGCGGCCTCGGGGTTGGAGGTGGAGACCAGAGTCGATTCTTCCCCCTGGTCGTCATCGGAAACAGCATCCTCGACGGCAGCTTCCACCACTGGTGCCGACTCGTCCATTGGCCCCTCGGAATCCGTTTCCAAACTCCCGGAGTCCGGCTTCGGATCAGGAGCGGCAGTGACGTCTTCGTTAGCTGAGGTTTCCGTGGCAGGATTCTCCTTTTCAGATTCCACGAGAGACTCCCGATTCCCGCTGGCGTCTTTCGCCTCCGAATCAGATTTCATTGCGGCCTCCTTCCCGGTCTTGTCTTTCGAAGCCTCTTTTTTCTTCTTCGGTTTTTTCTTCGGCTGTTCCTGCCTCTCTTCCGGGAGGAAGAGTTTTCCATCATTAAATTCGATGACGTATCCTTCGCGAACCAGCCAACGCAGGTCCTGCAAAACGGCGACCTCGGCATCAGACAATGACGGCGGGGCCGGTTCCGCTCCCGTGCTTTCCGTCTCTTTCGAAGCTTCTGTGGTCGGCTCCGTCGGCTCGTTCGCGGAACTTGCGCTTTCCGCTGGCGATTCTTCCCCGGTTGTTGTCGCCGGAACGGCCGCTTCCGGCCCATCAGGAGCGTCGGTCGCTTCCTCCTCGACGGATGATTCGTGGGTGGGTTCCTTCTCGTCGGCGGCAAACTTCTCGTCCTCCACCGGTGCTTCCGTCACGACCGCCTGTTCCCCATCTCGCTCCGGTTTCTCCCCGGTCTCGGCAACGGCCGACTCGATCGGCGCGCCGACCTCCTCCGTCTTATCTTCGGCCGGCGCCGTTTCGGCTTTCTCCGGCTGCGGCTTCTTCTCCCTGGCTTCGCTGGAACGCTCTTCCTTGGGGATGAGCATCCCGGCCAGCTTGTTCAACGTCGCGCCCGGGTTGTAGCGAACAAAATCAACAATGCGGTGGATGCCTTCGGAGAAACTGACGTCCGTGGGAATCTGGCGGGGACGCGAGAGCGTGACGAACGTGCGCTTTTTCCCTTTCTTGAAGAACTTCAGCCCTGCTTCCTCAAATTTCCGGCAAAGGAACTGCATGACGTCGAGCGGAAAACGCCGCTGGGCGTCGCTCTCATTGCGAACGAGGGCGTTGAGCGGTCCTGCAAGCATTCGCTTGGAGCCGGCGTCGCCCGGGATCGTGCCGTTTTCCACTTCCTCAACCGTTCCTGCATGGTGATCGCGAAAATGCTGCTCGAGCGCCGTGCGATCCTTGAGCACGGTTTCCTCCTCACCCTTCGGCCTGTAGTGCGTGGTCGTGCTCTCCTGCTCCTTCCATTTCTCGATGGTCTCCTCCTCCTGCGACATCTTGATCCGGCTCTTGAACCGCTCAAAATCCATGTTGGAGAATCGCTCGCGGTAGAGCCGGTTCAACGCGGGCTGGTAGCCGTGGTAATTCGGTGGTCCTAACAATTTCCCGCTCATGCCGCAGACGGCAACGGTAGTGAAATTTCCCTTCGGCGGATCGCCTTCGATCGTCTCGATCTCGTAGTACTCGCCGATGGCCTTCGAGTTCAAGAGATGGCGGACCGCCTCCTCCCGCGAGAGCCAGAGCGACCCGTCCGCCGCGCAACGGAAGAGCGGCGGCGATGAACCGTTTTCGCGCGAAATCGAGACCGTGTAGCGTTCACGCGATTCGAGAAGGAGCTTCGCGAGGTCAAAGATGGGATACGCACGTCCCGTCATGCGGATTTGCTGCACGAGATACTGCACACCGGGATCAAGTGGCGTGAGTTTCACCTTGAATCCCTCGATCGGCGGCGCCTGCGGCCTGCGATTCTCGCGTTGATCCCGACCGCCACCACGTCCGTCGCGGCCGCGATCCCTTTCCCCGCGCGGACCGCCGCCCTTGCCGTCACGGCGCGGTCCACGCCCACGACCTGGGCCGTCATCCCGTCGGGGACCTCCTCGACGGGGCCCATCTGAACGCGGACCGTCATTGCGACGGGGGCCACCCCGGTCTTCCCGGCGGGGCGGACGTTTTCCCTTGGGCCGGCGAGGGCCATCCCCATCGATTCGACGGTCTTCCTTGAAGGCAGGAAAATCGTTGGACGGACTCTTGATTTCCTTCACCCAGTCCGGAGCGAGGTCCAGACCGGAGAGGTCGAGTGGGTCGTCAGGCATTGGTTAGATTGAGCTTGTAAACCCGTGCACGACGGATGTTTTCAGCGGTTGGGAGGGAAAGGTTGCGACCGAGGTATCTCAGTTCAGGGCCTCATTCGCAAGCCCTTTTTTCGTGACGAATCCGTGTATTGACCCTTCCTTCTGTTCAAGCGCCCACCGCTTCCTTTTCCAGCGTCTTGGGAACTGCCGTCGACTGGAAGGGTACTTCCTCCAGTAATTTGACGATAACGTCACGATTCGTCCGCCCCTCAATCCGGGCATTGTAATCGAGAATAATCCGGTGATTCAGGACCGGCGGCGCGATGGCTCTCACATCCTCGAAGCTCGCGTTGATGCGGCCCTCCATGAGCGCCTTCGCCTTGGAGGCGGCCGCGAGGCCGAGCGCGGCGCGGGGGCTCGACCCATATTTGATCTGCGCAGCGGCATCCGACTGGCCGGGGTGCGTGCCGTCGACAATGCGGGCAATGTAGTTGGCAACAACCTCCGGAAGAAAGATCCGGCGTGTGAGCGCGAGAAGCGAATCGAGGTCCGCCGCCTCAATGACACGATCGACCTCCGGCTCCACGCCCATCTCGCGGTTGGAAACGATCTTCTCAAGCACGCCCGCGGAGTTGCGCATGACCTCAAGTTTGAAAAGGAACCGGTCAAGCTGCGCCTCCGGAAGCGGGTAGGTGCCCTCGAGTTCGATCGGATTCTGCGTTGCGAGGACAAAGAAAGGTTCCGGCAAGGGGTGCGTTTCGCCAATGACCGTCACGCGGCGTTCCTGCATCGCCTCGAGCAGGGCCGACTGCGTTTTTGGCGACGCACGATTGATCTCATCGGCGAGACAAAGGTTCGTGAAGAGCGGTCCCGGCTGGAAGACGAATCTCCGCTCGCCGTCCTTTTCCTGCAGCACAGGATTGCCCGTGATGTCCCCAGGCAGAAGATCGGGCGTGAACTGAATACGCTTCGTCCCCAGACCTAACGATTTCGCCAATCCCTTCACCAGTTCCGTTTTCCCCAATCCCGGCAATCCTTCCAGCAGCATGTGTCCCCGCGCGAGAATGCCTGCGATGACGAGGTCAATAAGCGTCTCCTGCCCGAAAAGCACTTGGTTCAGCGATTCCCGCAGCGCCCGGATCGATCCGGCGGCCTCGGCGACTTCCCTCTCGGTGGCGATGGACTCAGACATAACAAAGCTCCCGCTCTATACATGATGGCCATCCCCGGGTCCACCTTGAAGCGAAGACGGAGGCGTTCCGACAACACTGGCCACGGCGGCGGAATTATAACAGCATGCAGTCCCGGCTAAGCTTGCACGGAACGGCGACGCCTTCCGAAAGCGGCGATGGCACCAACCAGAGCGAGCAACCCGATACTCGGCTCGGGAATGATTGATCCCTCCAATTCGTAGATCGGCGTGCCAAAACCGAAGTTGAAATAGGGACCCTGGATGTTGGCGCCAGACGTGTTGATCCCGTTCAAAGACGCACCGGGCTGAAAGTTCCATGTCCAATTGACGAAGTCACCGAAGCTCGACGTATCATTCGCGATCGCCACCCAGTAGGTGCCAGGCACGAGGGCAACCGGCACCGGAAGCAGCGCTTCGTAACGGTAAATGTCATACGGATCGGAAAAGGCCGAGCTCACATTGATTCCCGTGTCCGTGCGCAGAGGCGTGATGACCTGGAGTATGATTTCCGGAGTCACCGGTGCCGGATTGAACGGGTCAATGGGAGCGCCGGTCCCGTTGGGGAAAAAGCCAACGGTGAAGTCGTCCACATCGACGATCGGCACTTCGGGCGTGGAGAAGAGATAGTGCCCTTCGAAGACGAGTTCCTCGATGAGCACGAAATCCGTCACGGTGAATTGCGCTGCCGTGAAATTCGATCCCGCTGCATCCGAGATGAACCCGTTTTCCGGCTGCGTGACCGTGGCGAAGTCACCACTCTTCACAATCGTGACGGCGGGAGCGATCGCGGCGATGCTCCAAAGAAAAAATGCGGGAATTATCTTTTTCACGGCCCCTTGTTGTAGCGACCCCGATTCTGCTTTGGAAGAAAAAAATGAGTCTCCATTCAGACGGAAGATACGACGCTTTTCCCTGCAATGACGGGGTTTCCCCGGAACGAACTTCACTGCCGCCTTCTCGCCAGCAGGGCAGGCCCACTGGTAACAAGCAACAAGCCCGTTCCGGGTTCCGGAAAGTGCTCGAAGAGAAAATTGCTCACGGAACCTTTCGAGCCTGACTGCGCTCCCGCTGCGCCGCCGTCGAGAATAGGCTGAGGGCGGCGTGTGTTCTTGGTTCAATAACATCGAACCTTCACGGAGCAGGTCTTTATCCGACCACTTCTAGCATTGACACTCACCTCCGCACTGCTGAAGTTCCTGTAGATGGTCACTCACCAATCTCCTGCATCCAGAGCGCAATTTGCGGCACTCGCGCTCACGCTCCTCACCTCCGCCGCGTTGCTCCCGCAGCGGGCCAATGCTTTCACCTACAGCCTCGATGACGGTAGCGTCACGGGTTCAGTCAGCATCGGAGGTGGTACCGAGGGTTACCTGCTCAACGCCTTCCAAGTCGTGCCGGGCCAAACGATTGTCACCGCCGCGGAATTCGCCTTTGGCGTTCACGACGGCGCCTCCTTCGACATCGTCCTCTTTCGCGACGGAAACAATGACGGCGACCCCACTGATGCGACGCTCGTCTCTCAAGACACCGTGGCCAAGCCCGCCTCCGGTCCCACCGGAGTCTTCACCAGTTATGCGTTCTCCACCCCCGGGACATTTACCGCCGGCGATTGGTTCTTCGTCGGAGCATTTGAACCCGCTCTAACATCGCTCGCCATTTCTTACGACACGGCAGGAGGACTCTCAAGCTGGGTCAGTTTTCCCGGCGCGGCCTTTCCCGGTGGAACGTTGGAAACGGCTCCCTTTTTTAGCTTCCCCAACGATTTCATGATTCGGGCGACCGCGATTCCCGAGCCCACCACCGCGCTTCTCGCCCTCCTCACCCTCCCGCTCGCGCTTCGGCGGCGGAGGAAATAAGCGGCCTGCCCGGCATTCACGAGACGTCGCCTCCCTCTAACGCCACGTCCGGCGGAGGGACCTCCGACCCCGACGGTTTGCTGAAACCTGTTCAGAGCCTGGGCATCTGAAATGGGACCGCGATTGAGGTGGATGTTCCGCCCGGTTCCCGCCACGGCGTTTGACCAATTCCTCCTCAGCAAGGCCCTCCCCAACAAAGAGAACTCCTTGACGGCAGAAGGGATAACGGCAGATTCCCGCAGTGCGCATGGCACGTCTGAACACACTCACTCATCTCATTCATGAAACTCATCCTCATCGCTTCCTTCCTCGCCTGCTT
>JBCDLR010000053.1:0-15973 GCA_038745205.1 Verrucomicrobiota bacterium | reverse complement strand
TAATTTTCAAAATAGCCGGCTATTTCCCCTTACAGGCGCAGAGCGCGCAGTATCGCTCTGCAAATCAATTCTCATCGATTCGCGACGCTTGAGCATACGTTCTTCCCGCCCATTCACCTTGAATTTTGGCGGCATTCCTGTCTGACACGAATGCCACGTAGTTAAGACTGTTTTCTGTAGATTTCCTTGTGAGGTATTTCGTGGAAGGTGTGCCGGTGTGAGGTGAGGAGTTGGTAGGGTTTGGGTCTTGTTTTGACCGCTCGCGGCTCTTGGCGGTATGGCCTTAGATCGACGATTTTTGTGGCACAGGTTTCGATAATTTGCTCGCGGAGGGCTGTTCTTTTTCGAGGGTGTGAGCGGAGGCTCCCGAAGTGGGAGTGGGATGATGCCACGAGATCGAGTGTTCCCTTGAAGCTGATGTCGATGATGGGGCGGTCGGCTTGCGCGGCGGCATTCTGCATGAGTGATCTCAGCAGATTGTAGGCGATCATCATCATGAGAAGGGTCTTGTGCGCCATGTCGGGGCTTTTCACGGCTAGGCTTTCCATCCTCATGATGGTCTTCACGTCCCTGAACTTGAGTTCGATGTACCAACGTTCGGCGTAGAGGTCGAGGAGTTCGCCCGCGTCGTGTTCTTCGGCATCGAGCAGTGTGGTGACAACTACCAGTGTGCGCTTGGCCCCAGTACGGTCTCGATACGGCTTTTTGATGCAGCGCAGCGTGATCTGTTCGGGAAGTTGCGCCCATTGTTGGGGGCTGAGTTCACTGGTGGCGGGTTGCCGGGCGGGCTTGTCCCATGTCACTTCGCGCTCGAACTTGCTGACTTTCTTGCCACGTCTCCAGTCGAGCTTGCGATGCCTGGCCTGGTGCAGGCGCATGAGGCATTCTCCACCCCGTTTCTGGATGCGGGCGATGAGTTCGAAGGAGCAGAACGCCCTGTCGGCGAGGATCAAATCGTCTTGTTCGACCAGATCCAGAAGGCGCTGCGCCCCGCGGGCATCGTGTTCGTTGCAGCCACCGGTGGTGAAGCCCTCCCAGCCTCCGTGGCTCAGGTTCACCATGCCGACCATGCCCATGACCGGGAAGCCGCAGCCGGCTTTCTGGCCGGAGGGCTGCGGGTATTGATCCTGGTTCTCGGGCGTGTCCATGAGCTTCACGGAGGTTCCGTCGATGGCTTTCAAAGTCATTCCATGCCACCGGTCGCCGGTACGGATGCCGGCGCGTAGGCTCTTCATGATCCTTCCCAGGACCAGGCCGAGGAAGTCGTCGCAAAGACGTTTCCGGGCTTGGCAATAACCACTGGTGTCCCCCTTCGGCGGAGGAAGGTTCTCACCCGCGCACCACGCCTGGATAAGACCCAATCCACGCGAGCACGAGGCATTTTGCTCGAGGATCTGCCCGGTCCACGCCCAGAACACAGGGATGTGTCCAAAGTGGCGGTTGCGTTTGGTCGGATCGAT
The DNA here is from genome assembly GCA_038745205.1 of Verrucomicrobiota bacterium. GTDB lineage: Bacteria > Verrucomicrobiota > Verrucomicrobiia > Verrucomicrobiales > DEV007 > JBCCWV01. The sequence goes on along the minus strand of JBCDLR010000053.1, from coordinate 14,513 downwards.
CGAGGCCAGGAACTCCGGAGGTAGGATCTTCTCGAAAAGAAGCCCATACCCTCCGGGCGAGCGCTCGATGGCAATTTGCCGGTATCGCCGGATCTTTTCTTGCGCTCCGCGCTTTGCTCGACCAAACAAATACCGGGAAAACCCTGCCAAAAACGGTGCTTTTTGTTTCACACCCAAGAGTAATCCGGGCAGGGTTTTTCCGCCACTCTATCCTAACAGTTTCGCTACTCTCTTCTCCCGATACTCGCCCTTATCTACGTGGCATTCGACTTTGACACATAGTTACTCATTCCGAATTCGGCGCCCGAGCGTTCGAAAGGTTTCGGTGATTCCAAGCGGGAGCCGTCCCGCCTTCAGCCCTCCCGCCCCCGTTTCCATAATTTCAAGCCTGGCGATATCACGGTCTGTGAGGCGAGCTTTCTGCTGTTCGTTCCCGGCACTGTGGCTGCTGGCGCTATGTTGACGCTCGGAACCGGCGACAATCCGATGGATTCCGGGTAGTAGCCCTGTGTTCGGTATCGTGGCTCAGGCCAATGGTTCCGTGAAATTTGATCGGCAAAAAGTGGGGTGTGATCCCGTGGTCCTCGGCCCGCCGGATTCTCCAGCTGGCGGCCTCGAGCGGTTTGGTTCAACGGCGTTACTGGCCGGACGAGGTTGAATCCGGAAAAGAGTGGTGGACCGTGAGAGGGTATGATGGCTTCGTTTTCCGTGTTCGCGTGGTGCTGAGTTGCGGGATAGGCGGGGCTATGCTCGCTTTGATTTTCCATGGGTCAAAACGAGAGGTCGCTTTTTCGGTCACGCCTGTTTGAAGGTGTATTTTATACTTCGGGGTAAACCCTGCTTTTGGAGAGAATTGCGATTGCCAGGGGTTACACCGCAGACTTTCCAGTCAGAAGCGAAGAACAAGAATACGGAATGAAAAACACACGTGCCATTGACGCGTTCATCGTCGCTTCCGTTTTTCTCATCCTGCCGGTGGGCGGGTTGAAGGCGCAATCTATCCCGATCCTGAATGCGGGGTTCGAAATCGACACACTGCCGAATGGCCAGCCGATCCCGGACAACACGTTCCGCGTCGATCCCTCGACACCATCGGACTGGGACATTTGCGACCCAAACGCCATCATCAACGGGGGTTCCAATTCCGTGGGCATTATTAATCCGACGAACTCGGATTTTTACCCGGGTGGTGCTCCGGAGGGGAACCAGGCGGCCATTGTTTTTCTGACATCTTCCGGGACGGGAGAAGCTGGTCTTGAGCAGACTTTGACGAGCACCCTGCAACTGGAAACCCGTTACACCCTGCAGGTGGAAGTCGGGAACATTGCCTCAGGCATGGGGTCTTCCTTCTCGTCGGACGGGGGTAGTGTCTTCTACAATTTGGCGGGCTTTCCCGGTTATCGCATTGAGCTCCTTGCCGGCGGAACGGTGATCGGTTCAGACACGGGAGCCATCATTGCGGATGGACAGTGGTCGACACGTTCGGTCATCGTCGACGTCGGCCCTTCGGAACCACTGGTTGGCCAGAGTTTGAGCATCCGTCTGGTGAATCTGAACCTCGTCGGCACACCGACCGAGCCCGGCATTGAAGTGAATTTCGACAATGTGCAGCTCACTGCTTCTCCCTTGCCGGATCCCATCGCGATCGATTCCTCGGGTGGCCAGGTCACGATCACTTTTTCGGGCACACTCCAGCGAACAACGGACCTCGAAGATTCCGAGTCGTGGGAAACCCTGTCTCCTCAGCCCACCAGTCCATGGACATTCACGCCGGCGGAAGAATTGGAGTTCTTCAGGGTGGTGTTGGCAGAGAATGAGGAGTGACTGAGCTCGAACTTATTTCAGAGACTTCAGTGAAAAAACCAACAATAATATCCGTTGTCGCTTTGATTCTCCTCTCGATGACGATGGCAGAAGAAGATTCCCCAGGGGCGCTTGGCTACACGTTTCCGGACGAGTGGGAGGAGCATGCGGGGACGATGATGATTTTTCCGGCGAGGCATAGCTACGGGTTGAAAACGAAAGGGTTACGTAAGGAATTTGCGAGTGTTGCAAGGGCGATTGCCGCCAACGAACCGGTGCATGTTTTCTGTTTCGAGCCGGAGTTGGCGGGCTGCCGGAATCTCTTCCGCGACACGCCCAATGTCACCATCCATGGCGGAAACTACCGGATTGATTGGGCGCGGGATAATGCGCCGATGGTGTTGAAGAACGCGAAGGGTGAATTGGCATCCGCGGGTTTTCGCTTCAATGGTTGGGGCAAAAAGTATCGAGGATGGCGAAAGGATGTGGACACCAGGGATAACATCTCCCGGGCAATGGGTTGGAAGATTTTTCCATCAGACTTGGTGCTGGAAGGGGGTGCGATCGAGATCGGAGGCGGAGTCGGGATTGTCACCGAGTCGTGCGTCTTGCATCCGCATCGCACGGACTGGCCGAAAGAGCGTGTGGAGCTGGAGCTCAAGAGAATGCTCGGACTCGAGAAGGTCATCTGGATTGAAAGTGGACTAATGCCGGATCCGATTACGGATGGTCACGTCGACGGCCTGTTGAAGATTGTCGCGGAAGACACGGTGCTGCTTCATACGACCGATGACCGAACGGATCCGAACTACCGGATTTGCGAGGACGCCAGGCAGGTTCTTGTTGCGAACGGGATGAAAGTCATCGAGCTCCCGTTGATGGACGACATGGTCCACATGAACTTCTACATCGGCAGTGGTGGTGATGTGGCCTATGTCCCCGTCTGCGGCGATCCCGAACAGGACGAACAGGCACTGGATATCATTCGCAAACTTTTCCAGCGGGTCATCCCGATCGAGTCAAACGACATCGCGAAAGCCGGGGGCGGCATCCATTGTTACACGCAACAGATCCCGAAGTGAATTATCCTAAAATTCTGACAATCAACGATTTGTAGCTGGAATTAGGACATCAGAAAGTCGAGAACTAGATCGATGAATGGATGATCATGAACCGTGTTGATGATGGAGGGGAAGTCCACGATGGAGTCACATCTTTATGAATGAGCTTCAGGTCAATTTCACGGACACGCTGATCGTGTCCCTCGTGGTTCTTTTTGTGGGGAGCCAGATGACGCGTCGGATTGGATTCCTCGAGCGTTACAGCATCCCGCAGGCAGTGAGTGGTGGTTTGGTGGCGAGCTTGATCGTGCTTCTGATCGCCGTCTTGGGCGGACCAAAAATCACTTATGACCTCGTATTGCGGGACCTGCTTTTGCTCGTCTTTTTCAGCACTATCGGGCTGTCGGCGAAATTTGCCCGCTTGCAGGCCGGAGGTCGTCCGTTGCTCATCATGGTCGCATGCGCCGCAGTCTTTCTCGTTATCCAGGATGTGACCGGGGTTCTCCTTGCCTTGGGTCTCGATGCGCCGCATCCGGCTTACGGCCTCTTTGCCGGCAGTGTCTCCTTTGCCGGTGGGCACGGAACAGCCATTGCCTGGGGGAATGAAGCCGAGGCCGCCGGGCTGGAGGGCGCAAGCTTACTGGGGGCTGCTTTTGCGACTTTCGGGCTCGTGGCCGGGGGCATCATCGGGGGGCCGATCGGCGAGCGGCTGATCCGGAAGTACCGGCTCTCGACGGGAGATGAAGGAGGACAACCCATGATGGCCAAGCAGGATGCACCACCAGCTCCAGCGGAAGCGGTTACCATGGAGCGCATCCTCGACACCATCTTCGTTCTCGCCGTCTGCGTGTCGTTGGGCGAAGTCGTCAATCGCTACTTCTTCGATGCCGGTGTGAAGCTTCCCGGGTTTCTCACTTCGATGCTCGTCGGCATCGTCATAACCAACGGCGCCGACTTGTTCAAGCGGAACATCCGCCAGCGCGACTTTGACAAGGTCGGCGAAGTCGCCCTGCAGCTGTTCCTCGCCATGAGCTTGATGAGCCTCGACCTTGCGGCCCTCGGTGGAACGCTTGGCATCATCGTTTTTGTCCTGTTCGTGCAGGTGCTGGTGATCACTCTCTTCAGTTCCATCATCGTTTTCCACCTCATGGGCAAAACCTATGATGCCGCGGTAATCGCGGCGGGCTTCACGGGTCTTGGTCTTGGCGCGACTCCCGTGGCGATTGCCAACATGAACGCCCTGACGAGGAAACATGGTCCTTCCTTCAAGGCTTTCCTCGTCGTCCCGCTCGTCGGGGCGTTCTTCATCGACATTCTCAACGCCGTGACCATCAAGTTCTTCCTCGGCCTTCCCATCATGCAAAACCTGATGTAGGGCGCGTCAGTAGTCCCGCCGACCGCGCTCCTTCTCGAGGAGTTGGCGATGCTTGACGAGGGCCTCCTTGAAAGCGGGGTTCTCGATTTCGTTGATTCGCTGGCAGGGATCGTTTCGGAGGTCGTAGATTTCTTCCGCGATGACGGACTGACTCTTTAGTTCGATCCATTGGGTGTAGCGGTGGTCGGCGGTGCGAAGGGAGTAGCCCATCTGCTCGATCGGTCCCTTCCGATTCCATGGGCGACAGGTTTGTGTGAGGGCGGCGGTTCGAAAGGAGTTGGTTGTTCCCCTCATCACGGGAACGAAGCTCTTGCCGTCAATTCCCCGCGGAGCCGGCAAGCCGCTCAATTCGCTCAAGGTCGGAAAAATATCGATGTACTCGACAAGAGCGTCACTCGCGCCCGGTGCCTGGCCGGGAACGCTCACGAGGAGAGGGACGTGGGCGTCGAGTTCACGCACCGTCACCTTTGCCCAGTGATCATTTTCCCCGAGATGGTAGCCGTGGTCCGACCAGAAGAGAATGAGGGTGTTGCCGGTGAGGCCGTTTGTGTCGAGGGCGCTGAGGATCTTTCCGATATTGGCGTCGAGATAGCTCGTCGCCGCATAGTAACCGTGCCGCATTTTCGCCTCTGTTTCCTCAGGGATGGGACCCTTCCTGGGAACATCGACGAAGCCCCTTATTTCGCCGGCCTTGGGCCAGTTCAGGTCGCTGATGCCGTCGGCGCGGTCCTCGGAACAAAGCGCGCGGATCTCATCACGCCGGTAGAGGTCCCAGTATTTGCTCGGCGCATTGAAGGGTGAGTGCGGTTTCATGAATCCGACCGCGAGGAAGAAGGGCGTGCTGTCCTGCGCCAACCTTTGAATCGTGTTGATCGCATCGGTGGTGATGGCGGCGTCGATATAGGGATCTTTTTCTTCATCAAGCGGCGCCGCCTCGGCGACGGTGGCCTTTTGTGCGCTGTTCTCCAGGAGCGCGTAGTCTTTGAAATGGCTCAACTTGTCGAGGCGCGCCGGGACGGTCCAGGCGCGGTCGTTGTCGAGGGAGGCGCCGTAGTTGTGGAGGATCTTCCCGATGGATTCGGTGTGGTATCCATGCTCCCGAAAATGCTGCGGAAGGGTGATGGCGTCGGGCGCGGTCTCGCGGTAGTTGGTGCTCAGTCGATAGACTGAGATGCTGTCGGGCCGCTGCCCGGTAAGGACCGAGGCGCGTGAGGCATTGCAACTCGCAAACTGGCAATAGGCGCGATCGAATCGCACGCTTCTGGCGGCAAGCTGATCGAGATTTGGTGTCACCGCAATGGAGTCACCGTAGCAACCGAGATTCATGCGCAGGTCGTCCACGGCGATGAACAGCACGTTCGGTCTGGGCGAATCCGCTTCCGCAGCGTGGGTCCCGAAGATGCACGAGCCGAGGATCCCAATAATCAGGGGAAGGGCGAAATGGGGTGGAGACATCGGTGCATTCTAGGGGGAATGGGTGCTGGATTTCAACCGGTCTTGCTTACCTCCCGACCAGGTTCATGCTAACGATGGGATGCGCTCTGCACTGGAGGATTCGAAATGATGTATGGTTTTTTGCGACCTTGATCGAACCATGAAAATACCTGTATTGACGGGCATTATCCGGCGCCGGCTCTTGATCAACTACCGGGTCTCACCGTCCGTGGTGCAGGCGCTTCTGCCGGAGAGGTTCCAACCAAAACTGGTTGATGGTTATGCGATTGCAGGGATTTGCCTGATTCGGTTGGAGGGGATACGCCCGAAGGGACTGCCTCCGGTGGCGGGGATTTCCAGCGAGAATTCAGCGCATCGCGTGGCAGTGGAATGGGAGGACGACAACGGGCAGGCTCGCGAGGGGGTGTTTGTTCCGCGCCGCGATACGGATTCAAGGCTTAATGCGATGGCCGGTGGGCGATTGTTTCCGGGGGTGCATCATCGCTCGGCATTTTTGGTTGAGGACGACGGCGGGCGAATCGCGATGCGCATCGAGGTCGATGGGATGGAGAAACCGCTCGTTGATTTGGAAGCGCTGGAGGTCACGGATTTTCCAGAGACATCAGTGTTTGGTTCGCTTGAGGAGTCGTCCGCGTTTTTCGAAACGGGGTGCATAGGATATTCCTCCCGCCCGGATTCCCGCACCCTCGACGGGCTCTTGCTCAAGGTCACGGGTTGGCGGGTTTCGACGCTCGCGGTGACTCGGTTGGAATCATCGTTTTTCGACGACCGTTCCTTGTTTCCAGAGGGGAGTATTCAATTCGATCACGCATTGCTCATGCGGGACATTCCGCACGAGTGGCATTCGGAGCCGCAGATGCTTCAGTAGGCCCCATGAATCGACGACGGCATCTTCGCCATTTATCGGGGCTTCTCATCTCCGGCGGAACGCTGGGTTGTCGCTCTTCCCTTGGCGCGAGGCCAGCGAGGAATCGCGGCGAGTCGGTGATCATTGTCGGCGCTGGGGTGTCTGGACTGGGGGCGGCGGAGCGATTGCGGGAGAGTGGCTTCGAGATGATCACGATCCTCGAAGGGCGCGAACGCCTCGGCGGCCGGGTTTGGACGAGCGAGGTGTGGAAGGACGCGCCCATGGATCTGGGGGCTTCCTGGATTCACGGCACGCGGCGCAATCCCATCACGAGGCTCGCTCGTGAAGCGGGGGTGGAGACGAAGCCGACCGACTATGACGACTTGATGATTTTCAATCAGGCCGGCAAGGAGTTCAGCAGGGAGGAGATGCGGAAATTCAATCGGCTATACCGGGAGTTGTATGTCGCCCTGGGTTCGGTCTCTGCGCGAACTTCGGGATCGGTGCGGGATGTGGTGAGTGCGAAGCTGGGTTCGCGGACTCCGGAAGATCAGGCAATGATCGACTTTGCGCTTGATGCAATGATCGAACAGGATTTCGCGGAAGACGTGGAGAATCTGGATGCAGGGGCGTTCGATTATGGAAAGGCGTTCGGTGGCGGTGATGTTCTTTTTCCGGGCGGGTATTCCACAGTGTTTGCGCCGAGATTTTCTCCGTTCGAAATTCACACCGGACATGTTGTCAAGACCGTGAAATGGAGCGCTAAAGAGGTGACGTTGCTGACGAACCGGGGCGAGTTCTCAGCCGATCGCGTGATAATTACTCTGCCGCTGGGGGTTCTGAAGCGCGCAACCGTGGCGTTCGAGCCGGCGTTGCCGAATGGCAAACTCGCGGCCCTTGAGTCGTTGGGCATGGGTTGTCTGAACAAGCTCTACCTCCGGTTTTCCGAGGTCTTTTGGCCGAACGATGTGCAGGGATTCAGTTATCAATCGTCGCCGACTGGTCAATGGTCTCAGTGGTTGAACATGGCGTATTACACCAAGGCGCCGATTCTTCTTGGATTCACTGCCGGTTCGTTTGCTCGTGAGATTGAAGGATGGAGCGATGCGAAGATCACGAACGATGTCATGGAAGTGCTGCGCGGGATTTTCGGGAAATCCATTCCCGCGCCGATTGACATGCAACGGACGCGATGGGCGGCCGATCCGTTTACCTATGGATCGTATTCGGCGCTTAGCCCAGGAGCGAACAAAGCGACCGTAGAAGCCTTGGGCGAACCGGTTGGCGATCGCTTGTTTTTCGCTGGGGAGGCGACTTCGGTGAGTTATCCCTCGACTGTGCATGGCGCCTACATGTCCGGTCAGCGGGAGGCTGAGCGGTTGATTTCCTTTGGGTGAGAAGGAGGATGGTTTTAATGGACAGAGGTTGATCTTCACTCGTGGCGGTTGGCATGCCGCAAGCTTCAAATTCGTCTTTTTCGCCTTGACCCTTGGCGGTCGATTTTCGAGCATGTTCATGCTTTTTGCCGTGGCTCCAAAGTGACTCTGTCCCACACGACTTATCATGACCCTGATGAAAGCTCTCCCTCTCGTCCTCACTTGCTTTCTTCTCTTTCGAACAGATGGATATGGAGCAGAAGTTTTCAGCAGCGGGACGCTGCCGGATTTCACGGACGCCGATAACTTCAACGCGAGTTATTGTGGTCAAATTGGATCAGAGATCCCCCCTTTCATCGTTGATCCGGTGTGGGTGAATCATACTTTTCTGTCGGGAACGCCTGCGGCACCGGTCACCGTGCGGTCGATCGAATTTTATGGATATGCGGAAGGGATTCCCGCCCCGACCGATCTCGATTTCTTCATCCTCGTGGACGGGGTTCACACGCCTTTGGCCATTGAAAAAACGGAGGTTTCTCCACCGCTAAGTGCTTTCGCATCCCCCGTTTATCGGTATCGCGTGGACGTCGCTCCCTTCACCTTTTCCGGACAACAAGTCGTGATCTGGGCCGAGACGATCTTTCCCGACGCCTGGTATTGGGCGATCAACGAAACCGGGACGACGGGAATCGTGCGAACCATTTACAACGACAAGAATTTCACCAGCGTCGAGAGCACGACCATCGATGCCTCGAACACCTTCATCCTCTACGACACGTTCCAGGTGCTTTCCGATCTCTCCGCGGAAATTACCTCGATCTCACCGGTTGGCGGAGGCGTTTTTGAACTCACATTGAGTGGAGCAGTCAGCATGGATTATCTCTTCCGCTCCACATCGAACCTCGACTTTTCCTCCGGTTCGGTGGTGGAAAACCTGACACAGGGCAACCCGTCGGACCCCGGCACGATCGGCGGGACCAATGACAGTGTGGTGACGACCGACAGCAATGGCGATGCGACGGTGAGGATGACGCTCACGGGATCGACGAAGCTCTATGTGCGAGCGGAGAGTTCCTAGAATCGGCGGCTGTCTCCCTTGATGCAGAGCATGGAGAAAGAACCAAGAGTGGAGCTCATCCAACTTGAGCCCTCGATCGAGGAGTCGCTTTCCAGCCATCCCGACTACTTCTCCGCAATGATGGAGGAAGACTGGTCACGGGTCGCGGAACTGGTCGGTCAAATCTTGGGTCGAACGCTGACCGTCACGCCTGCGAGCGTCGATGAATTGCAATGGGGCGGTTACTTCGTGGTGAATGCGGAGACGCGTGAGATCGTCGGATCCTGTGCCTTCAAGGGGCCGCCGTCCAAGGAAGGAAGGGTCGAAATAGCCTATTTCACCTACCCGGAGTTTGAAGGAAATGGCTATGCGACGTCGATGGCGCGCAAGCTCCTCGCATTAGCGGCAGGTTCCGAGGCCATCCAGACAGTCATTGCCCACACACAACCGGAGGCGAGTGCCTCGACGCGGGTTCTGGAGAAAGTTGGGATGCAGTTCGTTGGTGAAGTCGAGGACCCGGAGGATGGGGACGTGTGGCGGTGGGAGAATTGATAAGAGGAAAATTCTCTCAATCCGGAAAAGCAGAGCTCCTTGAATATATAGGCTTTCAATTTCCTTATATTGAAGCGACAAACGGGTATGAGCAGAGAAACCCCAGCGATGAAGATCTCCGACTGGCTTTTCGGCTACGACTACTTTCTTGCTCATCGATCGGTTGATGGAAAGGAGTATGCGTTGGGCCTATACGATCGTTTGACGCAAAAGGGAAACGAGTTGGATTGCTTTCTGGATGTGAAGCACTACGGGGCAGGCGGCAACTTGACGGCAATGCAGACCATGGCCCTGCGAAAGACGAGCCGCCTGGTTGTCGTCGTGACTCCCATGGCTCTCGAAGAAGAATCCGACTACCTGCTTCAGGAAGTGGAAGAGTTCAGGAAGCACCATCCTGACGGCTTGATTGTGCCCATTGGGACGAAGGAAACCCTCTCTGCGGAGAACCATAAGGAGTCCAAACTCCTGCCTCTCCTCCCGAGTTTTCCAGCGGATATTTGTATTCTCGAGGACGAGCCATCGTTACTCACGAAGAAGACTCCGTCGACGGACGTCATTGCCAAACTCCTCAACGATTTTCGGGAGGAGCGTACCGGCACAAGACGACTTCGTTGGATTCGAAAGGCCATTTTACTTCTTCTCCTCTTGCTGGCGACCTCAGTCTGGTTTGCAAATCAGGCGGTCGCCAATGAAGAAACCGCCAAAGCGAACGAGAGGATTGCCAAGGCGAATGAAGAGCGGGCGATCAAGAATGAGAAGGAAGCCAATGCCAACGCGGAACTTGCGATGGAAAACGAGAGAATCGCCAAGGCGAATGAAGAGCGGGCGATCAAGAACGAGAAGGAAGCCAACGCCAACGCTATACTTGCTGAGGAACAGAGGGTTACGGCGGAAAATCGAGCCTATTTGGCTTCTGTTCGGCTTATCGATCAGTGGGTTCGCGAAGGCGCTTATCACAGAGCTCGCGGGGCGCTGTTGGAGATCCCCCCTGGGATGAGAAGGTGGGAGTGGTGGTATCTTTTCGCGCGTTCAGGACCTGCGGCAATGCCTCTTGCGACGCTGGATGCCGTCTTCGTGAATGAAGAAAGTTCGCCCCGCTCGGCTTGGCACAACGCCCTCAAGGAGTCAAGAGAGTCACGGGAAACCATCGTCGTAGTGAGCGAGGACAAACTAACCGAATTGCGTTTTGATCCGTATGGCGGTCGAGGTGGTACCAGTTGGAGTGTTCTGGCGCGAGGAGGTGCGCACTCCTATCACCTCGCGGGCTTCTACACCGGCATGTATGGATCGGTCTTGAACATGCAATATGACCAACCCTCCCATGTCGTTTACTGGAAATCGGAATTGGGAGAACTACGTTCAAATCCGGAGATGAACTCCGGACAACCAATTCGGGCCGGAACAGAGTTTTTTCTTCCGTTGAAGAGGAGGTACATCGTCCCGGACCCGAATCTCGAAGGTACGGTGGAGAATGGTGATGACTCGGGAAGTAGATCCGGGGATTCCACGGCTTCCTACAATGCAGCTCAACTCCGATTCTCTCCCGAGGGGGACAAGCTGACGGTTGCGAAACGTTTCGCCGATTCGGGTCTTTTCGGGGTTTTGGATACAACAGATTTTTCCTATCAGGTAGTGACCTCTCCTTCGGATCTGGATGCTGAAGCGCGAGCATGGATGGGAATCGTGGATGCTAGAGAACTCCGTACCGCTGTTGAGCGGATACTTCACGAGTTCCCGAAGAAGGTGACCCGGAATGTGCTGATGTTGCTGGATTCCATTGAGGATGAGTCGAAGGGGGGATTTCTCATCGAGACCGGTCAGGGTCGGGTGGGTCCCGTCGTCCTGTGTTATTGGGGGCGAGGCAAAATAAGACTGCTGGATGCCACGGATGGATCTGTGATTGGAGAAATGGACTCAGCCAACCCCGCTGAAAATGACATGCACATCTCGAGTTATCCGGGCCGCTTCCGCCATGTCCCCGACACGCACCAGGTGGTTTTTGTCGGGGCCGGGCCAGCGGGAATGGGAAGCGCGGGAGTGATTGATCTCGAAGCCGGGGAGTTGCTTTTTCCACTGGAAGAAGTTCCGCCGGAATTTGGCGAGGATTTCGCCTATTCGATTTCGGCTGGACTCGCGATTTCCCCGAACGGTAGAGAGGTTTCATACTCGCTTTCCGGAAGAAACGAGAGTGTGTTTGCCGCTTGGGATCTGGAGAATGGATCCCTTCTCTATGGAAATGTTCTAGCGGAAGACTCTGATGAGTCCCATTTGCCCACCAGTTTTTCCTGGGCACCCGATGGCTCCTATTCCGCCATGTTGATGCCTGGGGGACGGTGCCTCTTGAGAAAGAGATTGGATGGCGAGCCCTTCGCGACACTAGAAGATCTTGCCGACGGGTATGATTCATCCGTGGAGGTCATCGATTTGCCTGATTTGAACCGGGCCCTGATTGGAAACACCCTGGTCGATACGGTCTCCTGGGCTCAGCTCCTCTCGTTGCCTGTTTCGTTTCACCTGTTCGATGAAGGGCACCAGGTGGCCATAGAGATCGACGAGAATGCTTTTGAAGTTGTCTCGTTGAAAGCGAGGAAGTTGGTGGAAGGCCAAAGCGAGGGCAGCTATGGCTTTTTCGACAAGGTGCTGGCGTATCAGGTGAAGCGGGCGCAGCAAGAATAATCACGGAATCGGAGTTATTTCTCGAAGAACAACCAAGGGCCGATTTCCCTAACGCAATGGAAACTCATCCGCCCCATGCAGCACGTCACCGAGGATGGGAGCGTCCGGGAGGAACTGCTCAAGGACAGCGCGGTTGCTGATGCTGGCGCTGTCGCGTTCGTCGTCGACGTAGTTGAGGATTAGGCCAGCGCAGGTGAGTCCGCGGGCCTCGATGGCACGGACGGTGAGGATGGTGTGGTTGAGGGCGCCGAGGCGGTTGTCGATGACAACGATGACCGGAAGGCCGAGCCTGGCGGCGAAATCGGCGAATGTTTGTGTGTCTGTTAGGGGAGCTTCCCAACCGCCAGCGCCTTCGACGAGGACGTGGTCGTATTCGTTGCGCAGTGAGTTGAATGCAGTGTCGATGGCGTCGAAATCGATGGTGCGGTTCTCGATGAGACATGCGGCGTAGGGGGCGGCGGGTGTCTTGAGATGAATGGGGTTGAGCGCGTCGATGCCGCTCTCCGGCGGATGGGGCTGGGCGCCTTCGAGGAGGATTTGCGCGTCGATCCGGTCGCCGCAGGAGATGGGTTTGAAACCGCAGGCCGAGCGCCGATCCCGCCCCAAAGCCTCCAGGAGAAGCCGGGTGACATAGGTTTTTCCCACGTTGGTTCCCGTGCCGGTGATAAACAAGTGGGGTGAGTTCTGGAAGAGGTCGTCGATGATGATGGGCCAAGACTAGCACATTTGGCCATGTCTCGAGGAAGGACGTCGTATTCCAGATCAGTGAAAGTGGCGGCCGGAGCGCTCGTACCCTCGCGGGCTCAATTATCGCTTTTGGCAGGCGGACGACTTGCCCCCTTCATATTCTTCATGAGCTTCATGGTAAAAAAGGCCCCTTTGGCGATGGGAAAGGGGCCCGTGAGGGCACGGGCGCTCCGCTTATGGGCAATACTGAAAGGAAAAGGCGCAGGCGGAAATCAGAGATTTGGTGTAAAGAACGCGGACCATGTGGAAAGGAAGATTCGCCGCCGAGCAAACTGATCTCGTCCAGAGATACGGGGAATCCGTGTCGTATGACTGGCGCCTTTATCGGCAGGACATTCGCGGCTCCATCGCGCATGCGGAGGCCTTGACCGCGGCGGGCGTGCTAAAGAAGTCGGAGTTCAACGCCATCAGGAAAGGCCTGCGTGAGATCGAAAAGGAGATCGATGCCGGGACGTTCGAGTTCCAGACCTCGCTCGAGGACATCCACATGAACATCGAGTCCGCGTTGACCCAGCGGATCGGGGCGGCGGGCGCGAAGCTGCACACGGCACGGCGCCGAAACGACCAGGTTTCGACGGATGTACGGCTCTACTGCCGGGACGAGTGTGATGCGATCTCGGGGAAGCTTCGGGCCCTGCAGAAGTCGTTGGTGCAGAGCGGGTCGAAGTATCGTGAAGCCGTGCTCCCGGGATACACGCACCTGCAGCGCGCCCAACCGGTTTACTTCGCCCACCACCTTCTCGCCTACGTGGAGATGCTCGAGCGTGACGCAGCGCGGCTTGCCGATTGCCGCAAGCGGCTCAATGTTCTGCCGCTCGGGTCCGGCGCCATCGCCGGGAGCACGATCGCCCTGGACCGGAAGCTGGTCGCGGAGCGGCTGGAATTTGACAATGTTAGTCAAAACAGCATGGACGCGGTGAGCGACCGGGACTTCATCGCGGAATTGCTCTTTGCCATCGCCCTGACCGGCGCCCATCTCTCGCGTTTGAGCGAGGACATCATTCTCTGGGCGAGCAGTGAGTTTTCCTTCATCACGCTCGGCGATGCCCACACGACAGGCTCCAGCCTCATGCCGCAGAAGAAGAATCCGGACATGGCCGAGCTGACGCGTGGAAAGTCGGGCCGGCTTCTTGGCAATCTTGTTAGTCTCATGACGACCCTGAAAGGGTTGCCGATGACCTACAACCGCGACCTCCAGGAAGACAAGGAACCGCTCTTCGATTCCATTGACACGATTCACCTGGCACTCGCCGTTTTCGCCGAGATGATCGACGGCATGGAGGTGAATTCCTTGAAGACCTCCGAGGCAGCTGCGGACCCGTTTTTGCTCGCGACGGACATCGCGGATTATCTCGTTCTGCGCGGGGTTCCGTTCCGCGAAGCGCATGAAGTCGTCGGCAAACTCACTGCCCATTGCGTCGCGACCGGCGTTCCCTATCCGGATCTGACCCTCAAGCAGTTACAGCGGTTCTCGAAAGCCTTTGAGGACGGTGTTTTCGCTCTTTTCGACGTCACGGCCTCGCTGAAAGCGCGGACAGCGGTCGGTGCGCCCTCGGGATCGAAT
>JBCDLR010000052.1:0-16035 GCA_038745205.1 Verrucomicrobiota bacterium | reverse complement strand
CCCCTGAAATGGCCGCCGACTGGTGGCGAGATAATACAACACCGCGCCAAAGCTGAAGAGATCCGAACGTTCATCCACCAGTTGACCCGCGCACTGCTCGGGGGCGGCAAACTCCGGCGTCCCGAGGAACATGTTCGTCCGCGTGAGAGTCATTTCCGACCGGCCCCTCACGAGTCCGAAATCCGTGATCCAAACTCCGGGACCTTCCCCTTCCAGCAGGATGTTCGACGGCTTGATGTCGCGGTGCACCAACCCTTGTTGGTGGGCGGCGTCCAAACCGGCTGCCACCGCTTTTCCGATTCGGAGAATCTCCGACACCAGCAAAGAACGCCCGTCCAGTTTCAAGAGAAGGTCGCTCAACGACTGCCCGTTTACATAATTCATCACGAGGAACGGCAAGCCCTGCTTGCTTTGGTCGACAGAGTAAATCGAAATCACATGGGGATGCTCAATCGCCGCCACCGCCTTCGCCTCGCGGCGAAACCGCTCCTTCGCCACGTCACTTTCCGCGTATAACGGCGAAAGCATCTTGATCGCAACGATTCGCTCCAGCTGATTGTCTCTTGCCCGAAAAACTACTCCCATCGCCCCCGCCGCAATGACCTCAAGGATCTCGTAGTCCGCCAGCTTTCCCAATGCGTTCTCTTCCGCCGATGGTTCCAGATACCGAAGATAGACACTTTGCGACAGCGGCTCGGGTGTCTCCTCACTGACGGACCCGACGATCTTTTCAATCAAATCCTGGACTTCGGGAGCCGCTTCCGCGGACGCTTCGACCTTTGCACACTCGCGATCAAATCCCCCGGCGCCGGAGAGTTGCTCCAAGCGCTCTCGCAACTCTGGGTCTGATTCCAACTGAGCAGTAATCCGCGCCTCCTTTTCTCCATCAATCGTCCCATCCAGGAACGCCCCCAACTCGCTGTCGGTGAATTCAGACATCGCTACACCTCCAAACCAGCGAATTCCGGGAATCTTATCACTTTCTGCTCCATGGCCGATCAGGAGACTTCCAAAGAAGCCTCCAGTTCTCCAGTGACTGATTCCACCTTTTCCCGAAGGCGATTGATGACCCTGAATTTCGCCGCGTAAATGCTCCCGGCACTCATCCCAAGTTCCTCGCCGACCTCCTTGACGGACCTTTCTTCCACAGCCGTCTCCCAAAAAGCGGACCATACCTTGTCGCCAAACTCGTGTTTCACCTTGCCCACCGCCCAACGGAACATGTGGCGCTGGTACTCGATCTCCCACTCCTCGGTCTCCTCCGCCGGATGCTCCTCCACCAGCCGTTGAATCGTCGACCGACCGGTTCCCTCAGGATGCTTCAGCTTCCGCCCGAGGAAAGTGTTCAACTTCGACCGCGCCACCCGGTAGAGCCAGGTGCGGAACTTGGCGCGTTCCGGTTGATACTCGAACTTGGCGATGCCGGAAGCGACAGCCCTCAAGGTTTCCTGCACCACGTCCGAGGCATCATCGTGCCCCAAACCCTCCCGGCAACAAAACCGGTAGATGAACGGTGTGTACAACTCGACAAAATCCCTCCACGCCGCATCATCCTGATGGTCGTGAATTTTCTGCAAGAGCGTCACTCTCGTTCTTAGCGGATCCGACATGCTTGTCTTCGTCAAGACTCCGCATAAAGAGGCGTTCTGGCAATGACAAGCTCAGCCCCGGATCCTGCCGACAAAACGGCGGGCACACGCGACGGATTAAGTCGCGCATTATTCAAGGAATCCCCGGAGTTAATTCACATATTTCCCTCTCCAAACCGAATACCGCGAGGGCATTCCCGTCTATCCCAACAGATAGACAATTAGAAAGGAACACCTCCATGAAAACAAAACCATCCATCCTTGGAACCGTGGCCGCCCTTGTGGCCGCCCCCACACTCGCGCTCGCCGGCGACCGCGACGCCTTCCCGCGTCACGAAGTCATTCTCAAGGCGAAAGAAGCCGTCAGAATATCGGAGGACCTCACCTACGAATTCGAAACCTTCCTCCGCAACCGCTATCATTGTCCGCCAAGCTCGCGCGACCGAGCCTTGCTCGACGGCCTGAAAGAGCTGGAGCGCCGCGCCGGTCATGTCATCAAAGCCGCCGTCACGGGCTGCATGCCGACCACGATCGAACGCCGCAGCAACTACCTCCGCACGACCGTCGAGCGCACCATGGTCCTCGCCAAACGCGTCCATGAGCAGCCCTGCGACATCCCGGGAGAACTCGAATTGATAGACGAACTCGCCTGCGAGATCTCGGCCCTGACCCGCGAAAGGATCCATCCGACCCGCGATCACCGGGGCGGTCACGACTTCGATTTCGACCGTCATGAAAGGGACAGGCACCGCGGCTTCGATCGCCACGACCGCTTCGCCCCGGTCGTCGAGGAACCCGTCCGCCGCCATCATTCCGCAGCCCATCGGGAAGTGGCCTTTTCCACGAACCTTCATTTTCACAACGGCCGCCGCGCCCTCGAATTCAGAATCTATCGGTAAGCGTTCCCGCTTGCTGAAAAAGGAAGCGACCACGCACGGTCCGGCACCCCCGGGCCGTGCGTCTTTCATTCTCGCAGTTCTGTCACTCGCAAGCCCCGCACTTCCCCCACTGTCTCCCACGTGATCAATCCGAAAGGCTGCACCTGCTCCACCTCTCCCGGTCGCATTCCAATGTGGCGGTCACGAATGAAGGCATTGACGATGATCCGTCCGTCAAGCCAAACCCGGATGTCGTCGCGGCGAACTTCGATTCTAAACGCATACCACCGACCGTTCTCATATTGCTGGTCACTCATCGTCGAATTCTGCGACGCGTCCCGGTAGTCGATGCTCGAAACTCCGGTGATTCCTCCTCCCCAGCCACCGGCAACAAGCGTCACACATGCGTCCCGCTCAGGCACCGGGAAGGTCAGCCCGAAAAAAATGTCCCTTCCATCAACTCGTCGCGCTTCCACGTTGATTTCATAAGGTCCATTCGGCAAACCCTCGGCCGTTTCTTCATCCAACATGATCCCGTTCATCGGCGCGCCTGCTCCGATCTGGAGGACGCCATCCTCAACGCGAACCTCCGCTCCCCCGCCGACCCAATCGTCGAGAGCTTTCCATCCATGCAGGCCCTCCGGCTCGATCAACTGTAGGGAAATCGGCTCCGCAGTTGGAGCCTTCTCCCGCTCAGGCTGCTCCGTGCATCCCGTGAGGCCGCTGCCCACGGTCACCGCGAGGAGCCCGACTTTCATCAATCGCATGAGCCAATCTCCCGGATCCGTGGAAATCGGCAAGCGTTGCGAACCTGCAAAATGAAGCGATAATTCTCCTCTTTCATGAGAAGATTCCCTTTGTTCTTTTCGGTTCTGATCGGCTTGGCTTCCACGTTTCCCGTCAGTGCCCAGGAAGAAGCGATCGTTCGCCGTGAGTCCATCAGCACGGCCATGGCTATTGCCTACTACGTCTGCGATGACGCGCTGAAGGAAGTCAAGTTGCTGCAAAAGGAGATCGATGGATTCATTGCCAGTCCGACCGAACTCAATCTCGCCTTGGCTAAACTCTCCTGGGTCGGCTCCCGCCTTCCTTACCTGCAGGCACGTGGATTCACGTGGATCGACAGCAACGGCCTGGGATCAGACATGTTCCGCAGCACGCTTGATTCCCGGCCGGTCGCGATGGACGAGATCGAGGGGATTGTCACCGACGCCAAGCAATTCCCCACCATTGATGCCGCCTCCCTGCGGAAAGCGTCCCGCGAGCTGGAAGGGAAGACCATCTCCGGGTTTGGCGCGCTTGAAGCGCTCATGTGGTCGACGGGTGACAAGGACCATCTTCCTTTCCAGCCCAGCGACCCCCACGGAAAAAGGCGGGGCGCTTACCTCAAGGCCTGTGCCGCGATGCTCGAAGAAGACTTGAGCGGCCTCACCGTCGAGTTCATTCCGGACAGCGAAGCCAACACGCGTGCGAGGATGAAGGCAATGGAACCCGATATTGCGATCATCAACCTGATGAACGGCCTCGCCCGCTTCCTCTCTTCCGAAGTACTGGAAGCGCGCCTCACGCTTGCTGACGATCCCCTCTATCTTTCCCACACAAGTCACTTCGACGTGCTCCACTGCGTTGCCGGAATCGGCAACGTTCTCGCCGGCGCCTACGTCGGCACGGACCAGGAATTGAAGATTCAGGGCACAGGTCTCCTCGCTGCTTTTAATGATGAAGACGACGACAACCGCCAATCCGAATTGAGGGATGCCGTCAACAACGCCATCAAGGGTGCCCATCGCCTCCCCCGGCCGCTCTCCATTGCCCTTGAAAGCAAGGAAGAGGAGCATGTTCAGCGCATCGAGGAATGCCGCGATGCACTGAAGAGGCTGATCGAAGTTCTTTCCAGGTAACTCTTCGGCCTCATCCGCCTCCCGCCCTCTGCGTTGCCCTCACCCGCTTCCCGTTCAACATTGTTCCAATCGGCGTGTATCGCACGCATATCTCATAAACGACCAGCAGGACGGCCGTGACGGTAGCGGACACGATCAGAAACTTCAGGATGGCCGGCCATTCCAAGGGGCGCAAGAGGTGCTGCGCCACGAAGACCAAAGGCATATGGGTCACATACAGCCAGTAGGAAGCATCTGAAATGTAGCGCACTGGCCTCCGCTCTGACCGGAACACCCACCGGAAAAAACCCATGAGACCAAAGGTCACCAACCAAGGGTAGAGGGCCTGCGTGAATACCGAAAGTGGACGAACCCATCCCTCCGGCATCGATTTTGCCACATCCGCAGCCTCAAAAGTAAACCAAATGCTGAACGGATAGACGACAACGGCCGCCAAGAGGGACAACGGCCACCAGCGCCCCACCTTTCCCTCCCGGTCATCACAATCGTAATAAAGCACTCCGAAGATAAAGAAGACACCGTAAAGAGTGAGAATGTGCGGCATCGGAATCCACCCGGTCATCGTTTCCGGCCCAAACTCCTGAGACCGCAACCCGTTGAACCAATACGGGATAAACGTCGCAGGAACGATCCAAAGCAGGACCGTCGGAAAGTGGAACAACCACTTCGGCGCTCCATTCCAGGAAGCCTTGTTTACGATCATCGTGTAAATCGAAAAAGGCACGAACAACCAAACCAAGTACCAGAGAAACCAGAGATGCCCGAAAACGTCCCCGGTGTGAAATCCCCTCCACTCCGTGAAGGCCATGTAGGCGCCGGTCAGGGTCTCCCGGCTTTCTTCCGCGCCTTCCAATTCCTGAAAACCCCTCCCTCCGTCGGCTCGAAGTAGCTGACGGCATCTTTCCCGCCCTGCCTCCGATTCCTCGAAATCCACCGTCAATCCCAGCATACCGATGACCCACTCGGCAATATCCGCTTCGACGTAAGTGTTGTCATGCGGGGTGGCATTGAACGTGTTGACCGAGTTGGGATTGGCCCCCTCCTCCAGCAGGTAAGCTACGATCTCATCATGCCCCATGAGCGCTGCGTGACTGAGCGGGGTGGACTTGTCCTCGATGATCACATCGATTTTCGCTCCGGCATCCACAAGAACCCTCACCGCTTCCTCGCTCCCATTGATCGCCGCCCAATTCAGTGGTGGAAACTTGAAGGACGGGTCCGCTGAGTCCAGGTCCGCCCCCTCGTCAACAAATCCACGCAAGGCGTCCACGTCGTTGTATTTCGCCGCGTCCCAAATGGTTTCCACCGGCACCATCGCTGCCCCTTCAGCGTCTCTTGCCCCTTTCCTTGAAGATTCCCAGTCGCCACCCGCAATCGATCCAACGATCCACACCTGCAGGGGCAGGATGGTCAATCCGAATACGATCAGCGGCAGGAGAATCCGTTTCCCTCTCTGCTTCGCAAGCGAACGGAATCCCCGTTTCCGCCAGAGCATGGCCGTGAAGAAGCCGCTGACCACGAAGAACAACGGCATACGAAACCCGTGCACCGCGCCAATAAACATGTCGAAACCCCAGTGGGTGTGGTCGTCGCGAATGACCCAGTAGGGGGTTGCCGTGTAGGCCAGAGCTCCATGAAGAGCAATCCCGAGCAGCATCGCGAATGCTCTCAAGGCATCGAGATCGTGACGACGATCGATCGTCAATTGCGGCTTTGTCTCGTCGTTGCTCATCCGGCTACCGAACGATCACTACTCGCCGACAGCCTTCGACTCTTCTATTTTTTTCTCGTCGCTGCGCTCCGCTTGAAGTTCCACCCGCAACGCTTCGATATCCTTCGAAAGCAAATCGATTTTGTTTTCCAGCGCCTGATGGTTCCGATGCCCGCCGAAAACCAGGACTATGATCGCAATGAGGATCAGCGTGCCGCAGCCGAGCGATGCCTTGACTTGAGTCGGTTCTGCCATGGATTCATCTTGCACCTTTTCATACAGCTCGGCGATTACAATTGGGCGCGGGCTTTGTAGCATGGAGGGTCATCCTGCAGGCAGGCGCTCCCCTTCTTCCGGCGCCTCGAACTCGGGAAGCGGTTCGCGCTCGTCGGCCACATTGGCAGTGGTGCGGAGCGACTTCCGCAGGGCAAGCGTCAGCCGCAACAGGACCAGCACCCCAAGCACTTGCCAAAACCAGAATGCCCGTGGAATGGCACGGTAGAGTTCAGGCGAAACGTCGGGAAGCCCCATGGAAATCGAGGAAGAGAGAAAGACTCCGGCGAGGGGTGAGATGGCCCCCATCCAGATCGCAGGGGCTGGCAATTCTTCGTTCACAATGGCGAGAATCGTCCCCGCCATGATGGGAACAACCCCGATGAATATTGCCGCCAAACCCGCCGCACGCCCTCCGCGTCCTTCGAGAATGGCATGAAATCCAAGTCCGCCCGTCATGAGGACAAGGGCAAAGGCCGGCAGCGCCCGCGGATGCAGCAATTGACCGGGGAACCAATGCGCTTCCACCACCGCCTTCGCGAAAACATACCAGCCCGCAACTCCGATGGTCACCATGGTCACGACCCATGGCCAGGACGTCGCAGGATCGGAGAGTGGTGACAACCACGACCGGTTCAACTTCCGCGCCTTGCGCCATCCCCGGAGCCGCGTCTCCCGGTTCGGGGTGATCATCACGGTAATGATCCACAGCATCGCGAGAGTGGAGAGGCCAAAGGTAACCACGATCGCTCCCGCTTCCCAAATCTGCGGACTCCAATCCCCGGTACGAAACCTGCCGGTAAATCGGTCGAGCCCCCGCGAGGGAAACAGATAGCCCGGCTCGATCAACGGCAACGCATTCCCCAACAAAACAATCTGCACCCATGCAAAGACGAGGATCGCCCACAGTTTTCCGAGCAGATGAGACTCTGCCCGGCGCCAACGCCGCCAGAGCATGGCGATTCCCGTCAGGATCAAGGCGATTTGCGAAAAAACCGTGAATACGACCTGCGGGAAATTGAGATCAAAGAAGCTCGCCTTTGGGAGAAGGTTCTGCACCGAAATCACCGCCGCTCCCGCCGTGCGCTGGATCAAGTAGGGCCACGATTCCTCGAGGACGGGCATGATCGTCAAATAGCGGAAGTAAACGAGCCCGAAGTTCGCCAGTTGCGGGATGACCGTGTAGAGCAGGAAGACCACCGCCATCGAAACAAGGAAAGCCCATCGCTTGTTCTTCACGACGGTCCCGGCAACGAGACCCGTCAGGTGATAGAGAATTCCCGAAGTAAAAAACACGCCGTAGAGCTGCACGGAAATTCCCCAGGGCACTTCCCCCCTCCAAAGTCCCCACAACGTGAACGGCATTGTCGCCAGGACGAGGACGTATTCGCGGATGGGAAGGCCAAACAGATACCCGAGGACTTTCGCCAACGGCGACATTGGTGCCAGCCGCTGGTAGTCGATCACCCCTTCGTCGGATTCGGCGGTCATGCCACCGGCCACCTGTCCGGTTCCAAGCAGGAATAGAATGATCCCTTGAAAGACGAGCAAGGGGATCAGCGCCGTCCTCTCCGCATCGACGAGTTCCATTTCACCCTGGTGAATGGAAGCGCTCCGCGCCGCAAAAAAGATGAACCCGGAGATGAGAAGGGTCACCAGCAACCAGATCCCCAACCCCCGAAGTCGAAGCCGCGAGTGACAGTACCTCCGAACAATGGGATTCTTCCAAATCATCCAAACCGGCGGCCATGCCGACGGCCGGGGGTCGTCGAAGTTCACCTGTGCGGTTGAGGTCGTCATTGCCCACGGCTCCTTTCCGCCACGTCGATGAGGATCTCCTCGAAGGAAGATCCGGATTCTTCAAACGCCTTGATCCGCACGCCGCTCGCCATCATGGCCGCCATCAACTCGGCCTGCTCCTCATCGCTGCCCTGGAAACTGAAATGCACCTTGGATTCCACTTCACGGACGGCGCCCACGCCTCCCCGGTCGTCCAGCCATTCGCGGACTTTCCCCGCCCCGTTCACCGGGGTCACCGTAATCTGCCGCTCTGATCGGCCAAGCTCCCGGCGCACGTCTTCCACCGTCCCGGATGCCAGCAGTTGGCCGTCGCTCATCACGCAAAGCAACGAGCACATCTCCGCCAGCTCGCTCAGGATGTGGGAACTGACAATGACCGTCGCGCCGTCGGCGGCAAGCCTTTGCAAGGCGAGGCGCAATTCACGCCGCGCTAGCGGATCCAATCCGCTCGCCGGCTCATCGAGAATCAACACCTGCGGCCGGTGCAGGAGCGTCTTCGCGAGGACGAGCCGTTGCGTCTGTCCCCGCGACAGTGCCCGGCACCATGCGTTTCGCTTCTCGCGGAGTCCCGCGATCTCCAGACACTCGTCAACCCGCTTCCGGCGATCCCGTCGACCACCCAGAGCGTGCGTGTCCGCATGAAAATCGAGAAACTCCCAAGCCTTCAAATCCGAAGGCACCGGCGCAAGGTCGGGCATGTAGCCCATCACGCGCCGCGCGCCCGACGTCTGCTCCAACACGTCGTAACCCGCAACCGTCACCTCGCCGTAAGTCGGTTCCATCAGGGTGGCCAGGACCTGGAACGTGCTCGTCTTGCCAGCCCCATTGGGACCGACCAGGCCGTAGACTTCTCCCCACGGGATGGACATCGAAATGTCCCGCACGGCGACGAAGTCGCCATAATCCACACGCAATTCGCGAATCGAAATCGCCTCATCGATTCCGTTCTTCATCCACTAAAATCCGTCATCATCCAGCAATTGCCAATCCCGCGGCAGGGCAAGGCCAACGCGTCGCATCTCCTGTTCCGCCTCGCGTCTGCGCTCCCGCTGGTAGCGCTCGTAACGCCGCAACTGATCATCACGAAGAAGGCTTCGAATCTCCCGGTCCCTATGCCCCCGCTCGATCCGGCTCGTGTCGGCGCCCTCGACTCCAATTTCCATGCCCTCCTGGTAGTCCTTCGAACCGCGTGCGAGGACCACGAACATGTCGTTGATCTGATTGTCATCGAGCTCGAGTTCCTGGTTCAATCGCTCCAGTCGGCGATCCGCCTCTTGTTCCACGCTCTTGATGCGCTCGTCGAGCCGGTCGGCCTGGTATTCCACAAGGGTCTCGCCCTCGAGCTGCGACTCCATGAACTCATCCAACCCTTCCACGTCTTCCTCATCGAAGTTGTTCACCCGCGCGAAATCCACGAATCCGCTCGTCTCGCTTTGAATAACCTCATTGAACTTCCGTGAGTTTTCCTCAGCCTTCGTCTTGAACCAGTCCCGCAACGCATTCCGATCCTGCGTCGACAAGGCATATTTGCGGGCGAGTTCTCCCGTGCGCCGGTCAAACTGGTCCGTCTGTTCCACCTCGCGCATGCGGTCGAACAGCGGCGCCATGTCACGCAGCCAGGGCTTGATCGTCCAGAATACATCGTCGAGGCTGATCTCTTCGCCCGTGCGAATGCGCTCGGCGATCGAGCGCATCCCGTCCCGCACCGTGCGCCGGCTCTTCGTGCTATTCCCGTCCGCCCTCAAGGCCTTGATCTCACGCTCCGCCTGGCGCAACTCGTGCTGCACCAGCTCAAGCTCGCCAGCCACCGTCTCCTTGTCGGGCGAGACACTTTGCTGAAAGAGAATCGCTCCCACCACACCAACAACGAGGCCAAAAACCATTCCAGCCGATTGCCGGAGAAAGGAAAAATCAATTAGCTTCATACCAATAGGGGCCGCTTCCACCCATCATCACCAGCCAACCTCGTCTTGCAAAGCCGAATCGGGAAAAAACTCACTCCAGCACAAACGTCGATGCAAAAGGATAAAGGCGGTTGGCTTCGAAATCGATGCCCCAAACCTCCAGTTCAACAGGTAGGGCAACGCCCTCCGGCAGGTTCTCTCTCGCGAGGCGTGCCGTCCAGGCCGAGCGGTCCCGTTCGGTTTGATGCCGCAGTTCGACGAACTCCGTATCCCATCGATCAATGTGAAAGGGCATGATGGACTCCAACTCGCCATAGCCCACGATGGTCCGCTCCCCGCCTTCAGACACCGTGAAAAGAATGCCATCCGGGACGCGAGGCATCTTCGGACGCGCCGAGGCAACCCCCCGCAGTGCCCAGCCTTCGAAAGGCTCCAGGATGGCTTCGACCGCGCTCACTTCGGCACGGGCTTCGTTCAAGACAAGCCGGGAGACCTTGAAGCGCTCGAAGTCCCCCGGACCGAACGGCTTGGGCAGGCTCCCGGCAACGTCCAGTCGATGCAGGCGCTCGACGAAGTTCCGGGTCACCTTCGCATTCTGATCCGCCCGCCAGATGTGCTCGGACTCGGAAAAGCGATAAAAGCTCATCGGCATCAGCGACTGCCAACGCGAATCACACCAGTGCCGCAGCGACACCGCGCCGTAGACTCCGTTCCAAACCTGCAATCCCAAGAACATTCCTGCGGCGAGATACCCGGCGGCCCGGCAACAGCTTCGAAAAACTCCCTTTCGGGAAACCAGCATCACGACGAGGGGCAGGAGCACCAGCAAGGCCACTGTCAGGTAGAGGGTGATGCTGATGTATCGAGGCGACATCGACCGGCCAAGTCCCATGTGTGATCGTCCTAGCGCCATGATCAGGACCGTCACTAACACATACCCACCAAGTGCCATCCATGGCAGGAGGTCGCGCCATGATTCCTTGTCCCTCCGGGCCAAACACACGCCGACTCCAGTGGCGGCCGCCAAAACAAAAAGCACCAGTTGCACGGCACCCGTCACCGGAGCGATTTCCTTGGGCGGGGCGAACACGTAGCGGGAAAACTGGCTACCCAGCGCGTTCATCGCGTATCCCTTCACCCTTTCCACCTCGTTGGCTCCCACGAGAATTCCCTCCAAGCCCGGCGGCGTGGCGCCCGGGGCCTGGAAATAGGAATGAACCGGGTGCGACGTGCTCGAAAGGTCATGGAAATATAGGCCGAAGACCGCCGCCGCGACCGCGCCCCAAATGCCGGTGGTCACGACCCGGGATCGCATCGACGCAAAATCGGGGGAAAGCAGGAAATACCCGAAGACCAGCAGCCACAACACCAGCCCGTGGGTAAAGCAAAAGGTGGCTCCCATGGCCCACAGGACGCAGAGCCCGAACCTCCATCCCGACGGCCAACGGCTGTGCAAGGTCAGCAAGGTCAGCGCGAGAAACATCAAGGGCAGGACGAATGCCGTCTGGATCGCCCAACAAAGGTTCTGATACTGAATGAGCGAGAAGATCGTGAGGTTGATGAGAAAGACAATCAACCAGCTGGACGCCCGCGCCCCCCGCGTGCGCAATACGAGTGCAGCGAGGGCCATCGACGTCATCAGCAGCGAACCGAGAATCACCCACACCTCATTGCGAATGTCCCCGCCGCCCCATTCGTAATTGGCGAGAATGATCAAGCGCGGGATCAGGATCCGGTGCTCGATATGCGGCGAAATGAGAAAGCCCAGCGTCAATTCCCCCGCCTCATACTTCTCCAGCAACGGTATCCGCTCGAAATCGTCCCACACCGGAATATTCACCGAACTCTCGTCGACGAAAACGATCGTCACCACCGCGGGCAACCACGCCACGACCGCGAAGATCACACCCGCGAAAACGCCCTTCCAGGAGAAGTCGTTTCGCGGTGCATTGTCGGAAGAGGTGAGTGAGTCGGATTCGGACATGCCGCCTGTCCGACTTGCCATACTCCCTTTCCAGCAAATGACGAGTCAAATCGAATCCCCACTCCAACCGTCAACTCTCCCGCAAAATGAAGTGACTCCCGCGGCCTGCATTGACGCCAAGATTCACCCTGTTGCCTCTCCCCGCTTCACGACCGGACCCGTCTCCTGAAGAACGACCCCCCTACGAAAGACTCACCTCAGAACCTCACCGAAATCTCTTTCCGTTCCCCCTTCCAAACCGGAGTCCTCAGATCGGTGTTGCCCCGCTTGTCCCTTCCGATGACCAATTCCATCGTCTCACCCTCCGGCCAGAGGTCGAGGAAACGCACAAATTCGTTGCGGGCATTCGGGCTCCGAACCCGGACTCCGTTGACTGATTCAACGACATCCCCTCTTCGCATGCCTGCTTCCTCGGCAATACCATTCTCAAGAAGCCGGTTTACCAGCGGCATCGCCAGCATCCCCGTCTTTTCATAGACAAGATACCAGCCGAATCCCGCGCCCAGCGGATTCTCTCCCTTGTCGATTCCCGGCTCGCCATCCAGGGCTCCAAGTAGTGAATCCACCTTGTCCTTGGTCGACTCGTCCCTGACCCGCTCAAGAACGGACCTTAGGCGGGGGGCATTCCGGAATGCCATCTTGGTAAAGACTTCCTTGTAGAAATCGTTCAAAAAACCGCCCTCCAACAATTGCTCGACAGACTTGCGCTGAGATTCGGAAATCGATTCTTCCGGAAGATCCGCCGACACATGACCAAAACGCAACCATCGCCCGGGTCCTACTTTGGCCATGACTCGATCCGGAACGATATCATCAGCGCCTTCAGCCCCCGGCGCGAAGAAACCAAGGTGGGGATCCTCATCATCCTCTTCACCTGAATACTCGTAGAATGGCAGGAACTTCGCCATATCGCCGATCTCCTGGAGATATTCGAAAGCCTCCTCACGATAACTCCGCTTGTATGGATATTCTTCTTCGATCAGTCGCTGCGCCTTCAGGCGCTCCCCTCCGTCCATGGCAGCCCATGCCTCCCGGGCAATCTTATTCGAATGCTGCCTGCATCCGGGATCTTCATTGAGTTTCTCGGCCCACACCGCGGCCGCGTAAGCTCTCGGATAATCCCTGAACTTCTCCAATGACCACTCTCCAAGATAGGCGGCCAAGGCCAGGGACCCGTTGGGCGAATCCGACCTGAAGGTTCCAAGCGCAACACACCGCCGGAAATGCTCTTCAGCGTTCGGCTGATCTTCCTCACTCGACTTCAAATAGTAGTAGGCAAGGCCAGTATAGGAATAAGGATACTCGCGATGATCACGGATTAATGCCCGAAAGGCGTCTGCGGCCTCCAACTTCTCCTCGGGCGTACCCTTGTTGATAAGTCCTATGGCGTAATGATAAACAATCGACCGGTTGTCCTCTGCGTGGATATTCCTCAGGTAGGCCTCCTTTGCCGTCTTGTAGATCGAGCCGTAGTTTCCCGTGCACACCGTCGAACCAACATGACGGTTGTATCTCCCGTAACGCATGAAATAAGTCGCCGTCCAAAATGCCTGCGGCTCCTTGTTATTGATGGATTGAATAAAGGCAGGAATGGCCTCGTGCGGCCTTTCCTCGGTCACCCCTTCCCAGGCCAGCACATAAGTTGCATACGGATTCCCCAAAGCGGCGGCCGACCGGAGCCTCTCACCGGCTTTCTCGACCACCTCTTCCTCCAGAAACTCCTGAATCTCGCTGAAGCTCAGGAGGCGGGCGCTCTTGTACATCCAGGCGGCAGACTTGAGGCTTCCAGTCTCCAAGAACGAATCCTTGGCGAGGCGAGCAGCCTTTCGAAAATTCTTTGTTCCGGAATACCCATCCTGAAGGTCCCTTCCCTTCAAGTGTTTGGATTCGAAGAAGCCCGACGAAACGGCCTGCTCAAGGTAGCGAACTCCTGTCTCCCGGTCCGGCTCGAACCCGAGAAACGATCGCTGCCGGTCATGGGCTTCGATCTTCCTCAACGCCACCTCGGCCAGCGCACAAGGGTGACCTGTCTCCACGGCCTCTTGCAACAACTTCGAGGAAAGCTCCACATCGGACGCCGTTCCGATCCCGCGCTCAACACAGATCGCATGCTGCAGTTTTCCAATGGCGGATCCCGCCTCTGCTGCCACCTTTGACCTTGCGTGGACCAGTTCCGCGTCAAACTCCAGGCGCTTCCCCACGTTG
Source organism: Verrucomicrobiota bacterium (assembly GCA_038745205.1). Taxonomy (GTDB): domain Bacteria; phylum Verrucomicrobiota; class Verrucomicrobiia; order Verrucomicrobiales; family DEV007; genus JBCCWV01. The sequence continues at coordinate 1,790 of JBCDLR010000052.1, read as the reverse complement.
GCCGCACAAAACGCCCACTCCGCCAACGCATCGGGATCCCCTCTCTCCACGCCCTCCATCAGTCTACTCAATTCCCAGGCCCGGTTGTTCCATTCTCCATCAGGGAATCCGAAGTCTTTCCCGAGGACGTTTCCCGCCATCAATACCAACCACACCAGAGCCATTCGTTTCATAACGGGCAATCTGTCCAGAGCCGAAAAGGAATGCGAGCAAAAAATGGATTCACCTCATTGATGCCCACAAGGAGCCCAGGCTGAATTCGTTTCCTCTCCCGGAGAATGGTGGATTCATATCGATCAATTCTCCTATCCGGTTTATTCCGGGTCCGACCGTGCCCGCGATCGCTGGACGAGGCAGGCATCCAATCGTAGACAGCGGGAGCAAAACACGAAAGACCAGAAGCACATGGTCAGGAAATTGCAGAAGATCATCATTGCCTTTTCGTTGCCCTGCTTGATTGCCGGAGGCGCGAAAGCGGAGACTCTGGTCGTTGTACACCCGGGGTTTGAAACAGACACACTTCCCAGCGGCCAGCCGATTCCCGACAATACTTTTCGCGTCGACCCCTCCACTCCCACCGGCTGGAATATCTATGATCCAGATTCCGTCATTAATGGCGGTTCAAATTCCGTAGGAATCATCAACCCGACAAACTCGGATTTCTATATGAATGGCGCTCCTGAAGGATCCCAGGCAGCGATTGTGTATCTTGAATCATCCGGCACGGGGGAAGCAGGCATTCAACAGACCCTTGCCAGCACTCTCCAACTTCAAACTCGTTACATCCTCGAGGTCGATGTGGGCAATATCGCTTCCGGAATGCGCTCTCCCTTCTCATCGGATGGCGGCAACCTCTTTTACAACCTGGCTGGTTTTCCGGGCTACCGCATCGATCTCCTCGCCGGCGGAGTGATCATTGGCTCAGATTCGGGTGCGGTCATTGCTGATGGATTCTGGACGACGCGGTCCATCGTCGTCGACATCGGCTCTTCGAATCCGTTAGTCGGCCAGGATATCTCCATCCGCTTGGTGAATCTCAATCTCGCCGGCTCGCCCTCGGCGCCGGGCATTGAGGTGAATTTTGACAACGTCCGCCTGTGCACCAGCGCCATTCCGGATCCCATGACCATCAGTTTCTCCGAGGGAAAAGTCACACTCACGTTTAAAGGAACACTTCAGCACACCACCAACCTTCAGGATGCGGAATCGTGGGAAGATGTGATCCCTCAGCCAACCAGTCCATGGACGTTCACACCCTCGGAGGATCTGGAGTTCTTCCGGGCAAGGCCATAATTGAATTTCGAGCGGCAAGACGCGGCTGGCGTTTTGCAAACTTCAATCCCTTCCGCTTCGGGAAGTGACGAGGCCAGTCACGTCTTCACTAATTCCCATCACTGCAATCCCCGCCTTCGTCGCTATCGCGTCCACCTCCTCCCGCCCGAGGATCAACGTCCGCCCCGCCTCGATCACGATCCCTTTCAAACCCGCTTCCGCGGCCGTTTCCAAGGTTGCCGGACCAATGACAGGGACATCGAAGCGCATGTCCTGCCCGGGCTTGGAAACCTTGACGAGGACACCCTTGCCCTTGCCCAGCTTCCCGCCGCGGCGGATGGCCTCGTTGGTGCCCTCAAAGGCCTCGACGGCGAGGACGGTGCCGTTGCGGACGACGACGGTTTGCCCGATGTCGAGGGCGCTCACCTCCTTGGCAATGCGCAGTCCGAACTCCGCGTCGCGGAGGACCTGCTTGTCCGGTTTCGGCCCGCATATGGGGCCATCGGGCGCGAGGTGGT
>JBCDLR010000051.1:0-16108 GCA_038745205.1 Verrucomicrobiota bacterium | reverse complement strand
GGTGGACGACCTAACCTCCGAAAAACCATTCTTCGTAGAAGGTTCTCCTTGGCACGGAGAAAAATTCTCCAAAGGCCCCGACAATCGATGGGAACATAGTTCTCCAAAGGGAATTGCTCTCGAAGCTGGTGAGAATGCTTGGTCTATATCGCTTGACGCCACTCCCCAGAGCCCCAAACGGATCCCAATTCTTGCCACCATCATCGAACACCATCGTTGGTTTTTCGGCTTAAAACGTGTTTGCATCGTCGTCTATGCCGACGGATCTGCGGAGATCATCAAGGTCGACAAAGACACCTTTCTCCCCAGCGAACTCTTCCCCGAGGTCAACATGGTCGATCCACTCCCACCACCCGAGGGACTTCCGGAATAGCAATGGTGGATCGTGGCCTCCGGGCACGATGGATCCCCGATCCGCGCGAAGCGTGCACTCTACGCCGCCTCCGGCGGCACGATTCCGGCATCGCGCTCGGAGAGCCCGATCCACCTGCCGCTACCGCTTCACCACGACAACCCTGGACGCCGTCCGCAACACCTGCGGACGCGTCACGTAAACGCGGCTGGGATACCGGTAGCTCGTCGTCCGGTAACCGGGATAGTAATAATTCCGTCGCACCACATAGGGCGACGTCGTCCGGCAATAACTCGTCCGCGCATACCGTGAACGACCATAACGACTTGAGGAATACGACCTCGATGAAGTCCCCCGATAGGAACTCGAACCGCTGGATTGAAACACATACTGCGAACTCACGGAACTGTTCCCGTAGCGAACCGTCCGCTTCACCACTTCACCAGCATCAACGACAACGGGCAACGCACAAAGTGCGGCGAGAACAAGCAAGAGACGAGCCTTCATGGTTTCTTCACCGAGAGTCGATAAAACTTACGCATTTCGACCTGCTGATCAACGAAAGTCGTCGTCGTCCCAGGCCCTGCAATGAGATTCTGCGCCTCCGGCTCGTCCTCAAGATCCCATCTGACAAGATCCATTGAGCTTTCGATGCAGTAAATCCGGCCCGGCACGCTCGTATGGACAAGCGTCACCGTGCTCGCGCCAACATCGAGCGACACTACTTTCAACTGCGATTCCCCGTCGAGCGGATCTGTCCCGGCGACTTCCTCTTCTTCGTTGGTGTACTGATCCCCATCCTCATTCCCCGCTGGATCGAGCAGAATGACCGGTGTCTTCGTCGAAGCCGGATTGGGCGCGCCCGCATCGGACGATCCCGAAGTCGTTGCCGCAATCTCAGCTGCACTCACCGCGGTGATCGTTGCATAGTAAGTCGTGCCTTGAACACCGGTGAACGTGTAGCTGTTGGATCCGTCGGTGACCTCCGCACCGTCCACGACATCATTTCCGCCGGGCGTTGTTCCAACATCGATGACATACTTGGAAATATTGTCATCCGGTCCGCCGGGATTGGTCCAGGTGAACGTCGCTTCCGTGCCGAGCGCAAAATGCATGCCCGGTTCCGGATCGGGCGACGGCGGCGGGGTCACGTCGTAGAGCTTGAGATACTGGGCCTCGTAGGGGCCAGCCGTCCAGAGCGCGGCCTCGGTGGGTACTTTCCACAGTTGGACAAAGAAGCCCGTCGATTTCAGGTCCGCCCCGCTGATACCGTTTCCGCTGTTCCAAAGCCACTGGTCGCGACGGGTCGCATTCTGCCCGAGATAGGCTGCGATGTTCTTCACGTCGTAAAGCCGCGTGTCTTCAATACCAAGGACCGGTGCGAGTGCCCCGGGAATGACGAAGGTATCGGCCTGATCGTTGTCACGATCGATATTGTTGAACGCCAGAACCACATCCTTGAACGCCGGCGATGCGCTGGCTTCTTCGTACTTCGCGACGGCGAAGATCTGGCTATTGAATCCATTGCCATCAAGGAACCACCGATTCGGCGACCGCAAGGCCGGACTCGATTTCCGTGCTGCGTTAATCCCCGAGAAGACTGCATACAATTGGTCATTGCCGAAGTCCGTGTCGTCCCAAATGAGGTCGATGGAATTGTATTTTTTGAAGTGGCCGATCTGCTTGCCGAAGTTCGTTTCGTAAAACGTGAACCCGAAGGTACGGGAGATGCCGAGTTCCTGCCCCATGAAAACCATGGGCAGCCCGTCCATGGCCCCGACGACGCCATAGCGCACGAGCGCTTCGAAGGGGTCGACGTAGTTCTCCTCGTCGTGGGAGGTATTGTTCAGGAGGACAAGCCCCTGACCGTATATGTTACGGCGGTCCTCGAAGATGGTGCGGTAATCGCTCGCGTTGGCGGCACTCTTGAGCGGGAAAACGATATTCTCGTTCAGGATATCGAAGTGGCGGTTCGAGCGGTAGGTCACAGCGCCGCCGTCGAGCGACTCACTCATCATGACGAAGTTCCACTTCCGGGCCCGAATACCGTTGATGATGTATTCCCACGCCTGCGGCGGCAGGCCCTGGCCGAAGTCACAGCGCAGGCCATCGATCCCGACATTGCGATTCGCGGCCGTGTGCGGCGTCCCTGAAGGATACCCCGTCTGCGTGAGCCAATGGAGCGCATAGTCGCGGAAGTATTTCCAGACGTTGCGCGTGACGTCGTCCCAGTTGGGGTCGGTGTAGTAAAACTGGTCCTCCTCGTTCAAGTAGCGGCTGTTTTCGGAAGGATTGAGCCGAACGAGCGAATCGTAGTTGCCAAAGTAGACGTCGATGACGTCGCCCCATTTTCCGAAGTCGCCGCGGTCGGGTGCATTCGTCGACTCCCCCGCGTTCGCAGCGCGCTCTCCGTAGTTGTTGTTCGCGGAATCGAAGATGTCGCCTTTCGAGAAAAAGCGCGCTTCGGTGTCACGAATCTTATCGGTCGGCGACGCCGTCGGCGCGAAGAGATCGACGCCACGCTGGGCAAGTTCGACATCAAAGCCAGTGTGATTGAAAGGTGCATCGAGCATGATCTCCACGCTGGAAGAATCGGCCGCCGAGACGAAATTCTGAAACGCGGTCATGCCCGCGGCCCGCGTATTGGCCACGCTCATCGCGGGATCGATCTCGAAGAAGTTCTTGATCGCGTAAGGACTTCCGTGGTCGTAAGGCTGGCTCGTCGCAGGATCGATCTCGCGTCCCTCGATGGCCGGCGGATGGACAGGTTGAAACCAAAGCCAATTCACGCCGAGGCCTTGCAAATAATTCAGGTTAAACCCTTTACCATCCCCCGTGCGCAACGCGCCAGGCGCGTCATGGAGGTCCTCGAAGGTCGAACGATTGGCAAAACCGCCGCCGTTGGCCTCGATGGTCAGGGTGTTGATCTCGTAGAGGCAGATTTCCTGCGCATCCGTGGGAGCGACGGTGATGCAGTGGTCGCGGCGGTCAAAGGCGGTGTACCAACGCCAGTTTGGATCACCCTGCACTTTCCAACGGGCGGTCAGCCGGTAAGCGCCCGTGCGGGTGGCGGGCAGTGTGATCTCATACTCGCCGGGGGGTCCGGAGGCGGGCATTGCATGAGACTGGTAATAGTAGGTGTCGTCGGATGACGGACCGATGATGGTTTCGGTCTGGTTGTATTCCTGACCATCGGAGATCAAGTTGGTGTTCTTATCCGTGTCGGTGCGGTGGCGTTGATTGAGATTGGTCACGCATTCCACTTCCGTGATATTTGTTTCGCCCGGGGAGAACGTCACCGTCACGGGTACGGATTCATTCACGACTTCATCGATGTATAGCTTCGTGGTAGTGTAATTGGCGTTGAGCGTCCCGTTGGTTGTAGTCGTAACGGTGAGCACCGGTTCGCCGATCGTGCCGTTGGTGAATGAAAAGATCTGGTCGTCGGTTCCGGCATTGTGATCGGCGAATTTCTCTTCGTTCGTCGTTGAGTCCCACAGCCCGATCTTGTACTTGATCGTCGCTCCCAAGGGAAGGCCTTGCAGCAAATTGGGAACGTCAGCGCGCCACAGCATGCCACGACCGCCGGTGATGCTGGTGTCGATCTCGTTCAATTCCGGTCCATCGTAGACCATGGACACTACCGTAGTGGACCCATTGCCGGCCACGCCAAGGGCACCATCAGGATCGACGCCATCAGTGGTATAATAGAGGACAGCCGAGTCAGCGTATCTCGTCGATAAGTCGTTGATATCAATCACATAACCGACCTTCGCCAGGAACTGCACGTTATCGCCGCTGATCACACGGTTGTCGGCATGAAAGACCCACGCCGGACGATTGCGGAAGCTGTACGGATTTGCCCGGGCGTCGGCTTCGGTCACGGACGCCAACTGGTTGCCAAAACCAGGATCAAGGTCACCGCCGTAAAGATAGGTGTCATCGGGATCGGGACCGGAGTCGTCGAAATCGATGAGCACATAATATTCAATAACGTCGTCATTCGCGGCGTTGAGCCCGCCGGCGGATAGATCGATATCCGCCTTCCAAAACTGATTACCTCCAGGATTGTCGGCGTGGAATCCAAGCGATGCGGATTGCCACCCTGTGTTCGGATTCACGTTCTGAATCCGGTAGAAAAGCGTTCCGCCGATCTGATTGCCATTCGCCCCAAAGTTCTTGAAGAATCCCTGGTAGACTGTGACCGCGCCTGAAGGATCAATCTCCACGTAGGGGTCCCGCATGCGATCGGGAATGCTCGCCTCCTGGTTGAACGGGATGTGGAAAACCTGTCCGGAAGGCGCCGCGTTGGAATATCCAACGAACGTCGAGAAAAAGACGAAACAAGACGGGAGGATGGAGCGTTGCAGTTTGTTCACGGATTGACGGGAAAAGTGATTTCAACTCGGTAATACCGGCCATCCTCCATATTGGGGTGAGGCGTGGTCTCTGAGCCGTCGTCGGTCTTTCGGAACTCGGGTGAATCCTGGAAAACCCGAACTTCATTACCCATTGGCAGCCAATTGCTTAAATCCTCAGAGTAAGACCAGAAATAGGCGCGATCCGGGTAGGTCGGGAACTCCAAATCGAACGTCCCGTCCCCGTTTTCGATGATCTCAATACGCGGAAGCAGGTGATCGTCCGCCACCTGCGGGTTCAGGTTGTAGAGGAATTCCATCGCGTTGTTCAAGCGATCGCCGTCGGGATTTCCATTCGGCCCATTGTCGAGGTTCCCGGTTCCATCGTCGGAAGGATCTAGACCGTTCTCCACCTCCCAGTTGGTCGGAAGCAAATCGAAATCATCGTCCGTCCCATTGGTGGCGAGGTTGAGTTCAAGCGCAAAGTTCTGGGAGGTATTCGCAAACTCCACTTGATGCGTCTGCGCCTGGTTGCGCATGGGGATGGCATTAGAAACAAATATCGCCGGGGCGTCATCAACCGCGCCCGTCACAAAGTTCGCCCCGCTGAAAGTGACTCGCGCCGCAACAGCATCTGCAGCCGTCGTTGTCACCAGGCGGACTGCGCCCGCCGCTGAGGTTTGCAGATCTCCAAGGTTCTCCTGCCCGTTCAAGAGAAGGTCATGCAGGTTGGGTGAAAGCCCGAAACGTACCTCGAGGGAATCGCCAGGACTGGGAAGCGAGTAGGACGCCGTCAAGGTCGCGGCCCCGGGTGGAAGGAGAATCGACTTCACAATTTCCCCGCCCGAAGACGCAAAGTCCCAGCCATTCACGGTGGTGGAAACCGTGTAGAGATCGTTGACGAAAGCGCCTGATCCATTCAGGGACCAGTCCTTGAAGCCCGAGGTTCGGTGGGCTGCCGGCTCGACTCCATCGTTGTTCGCCGCGCCCTCTTCCTCGGTCGACGAGTTGGCATAAGCTATTTGATTACCAACGACTTGGTAAACCATGCCCGAGTTGGGATTGCGTGTCCACGCCGCGACGAGACGCCCGCCAATGGCCTCGAAGACCGCAAAGACCTGGTGGTTGAAGAGCAGGTATTCCGCCTCGCCGTCGAGATCGATGTCTTCCTGGGAAGCAACCGTCGTCGTCGAAACCGGAGGGGCAAGCGCCCAGGACTCCACGCGTTTGAACTTTGCCGCGAAACGGGTCTGCGACTGGGCGAAAAGTGAAAGCCCGGAGAGGTTGTTGAAGTCCGTGTCGGGCGAAATGTAGGTGCCGTTGGAGAACTTGCTGAGATCGTCATTCTGTTGTTCGTGGAAAGCGGTGAGGAACATGGAGGCGTGGGCGGTGGCACGAGCAGTCTGACCCAGCGGGTTCGTCAGATCATTCATCGAAGAAACGGCATCCCAAGCGGAGTCGGCGACCAGACCATCGTTTGCCGACTGTCGGCCATAAGCCTGGAGCATCGGCGAACCCGTGCGAATCTCGAATACCTTCTCACTCAATCCCTCTTCACGACCGGACTGGCCGAGATACCAATTGTCGTAGCTCTCCTGTGTCGCATGGTCGATGAAGTCCTGCGAAGTCTGCACGATCGATGGGGCTCCTCGACTGATCATTCCCCACACGTCACCCTCGTTGTCGCCGTCGATATCCACCTCACCGGATGCAATCTGCGTGGGTGTCACGACCTCCACCCACGGAGTGTTCGTGATCCAGCGCAAGTTCGTGTCGTAGGCATCGGCATTCCCCGGATCACTCATGTCATCCCACTGAAAAAACAGGGTAATTACCTGATCCTGAGTGGATGACCGTGCCTTTCGATTGAAGAGATTCCGAAGCGGCAGCGGCAGCCCGTTGTCAAAAGTCTGGAAACGGAAGGCATTCGCCTGGTCGTTGATCGCGAGACACTTCACTCCGTGAATGTCGTTGATGCGATAACCATCATTGGAAAGCGCGGAACTGCGCCCAAACCATTTGAAGAGATGTCGCATTTGATCAACGAAGGTGAAGGAGAACCCAGCACCTGACACTTTCCCCAGGATGTCCGCATCCATCACGCGCTCCGGAGGATAAAGAATCGTCGAACTCGGCGCCGAACCATAAATCTCGGCGAGGAACGAGTTCGATAGGTTGACGTTGTCATTGTTGAAGCTGGCATCGAAGTAGGCGGGAATATGGTCGGCAAACGTCGATCCGAGTAGGTCGAGATTTCCCGCCGTGATGAGCGAGGAAATTCGATCGTTGAAGGACGGTCCGTCGAGGTACTGCACCTGCGCCTCCGCCGGATCCACAGCTGCCCATTCGATGCCGGAGGCCGCCGTCGGCGTGATGTGCAGCGTCATCGGTTCCTCAAACAACTCATGCGCGTCGAGCGTGCGGTGATAACCCGTACCGAAACCGGTGTTGATACTCTCCTGCAACTCGCTCGCGGGGAGGAGCGGACGGTTCACGTGGGTGAGAAGGACCAGCTTAGCCCGCTTGCAATTGTCCTGTTCCAACGGGATTGGAGCTTCGAGGACGCCATTGGCGGCGATATTGGCCTGCGCGAAAAAGCCGTTCTCGCTCAGGTAGTCGTCGAAAATCGTATCCCTGAGATCGTTCCTTCCGCCGATGTCCCCAAGGCCCGTTCCGTCGTTCTGTGTTCCGTCCCGGGTGGTGAAGACTTGGAATCGCAAGGCACTCGATCCGTTCCAACCTGCATCGAGGAGTGCCTGACGGCTCACCGAAAACTCCGCGGCATCGAGGTCGGAGTTGTAATAGGCGTCGCCGAAACCATTCGGCACGTTCTGATTGCGGGCATCCACACCATTGGCAGCGAACAAATCTTCGTTGATGTTCGTCGAGTTTGTCGCTGGATTCTCGTCCACGTACACGATTCCGCTGTTCGACTGATAGCAGGCAACCACGGCCTCCCATCGCATCTCGGTCCCGATGTCGATCTGATCCGGAAGGGCGAACTCTCCAACCGCCGTGTTCCCCGTGTCAATGACGACGTAAATGTCGAGGTTTCCTTCCTCGGCGAACGGGCGCAAGTCATAGAAGTCGAGCCGGAAATAGAGGCTTCCGTCAGCCCCCCCGTCGCGGAAATAGAAGGCCGTGATGTCGCGTGAACTGTCGAACCCGTCGAACGCGAGATAGGTATCGCCGGAATCGCTGTTCGTTCCGTCACCTTCATATTCGTCGAGAGCCACCAGGTCTTCGCACGTCCAATCCGTGAAGTCCTTACCGTCCACACCGGGCCCGACGGCAATGCTCGAAGCGGGTGGAGGCCCCTGATTATCAGGGATCAATGGCTTCGTCCCACTGGATTGCTCCGTCGCATTGTCAAAGTTGTCCATGTCCGGATCGCCAGATGCACCCTGCGCCGGATCCCCGTCATCGACGGCGGCGGTCGCGAGGTTGTCTGTTCCATTGTCGAGTGGATCGAGATCGTTTTGTACCTCCCATCCATCCAGCAACCCGTCACCGTCGGTGTCCTGTTCCAGTGGGTCGGTTTCACTCCATGCCTCGCCAGCGTCGTAGAGGCGGTTGTTGTTGGTGTCGCCATTGATCATCCCGTTTCCGTCCTTGTCCTCTCCGAAGCCGTCGGACAGATCATCATCATCTGTGTCAGGGTTGTTAGGATCCGTCTCCGTCCATGTCTCGCCCGTATCCATCATGCCATTCGGCCAGGAAACGCGCGTCGAGGGATCCTGGATTGGCCCAAGACTGCTTCCGTCACCATCGACATGACCATCCCGGTCCGCATCCTCAATTCCATCGTCGATACCATCCCCGTCCGTGTCCGGATTGTTGGGGTCGGTCAAGGTGCCGTGAATGAGATCCGTGCGGCCACGATTGAAGTCGAAGTTGGGCAATCCGTTGTTGTCCGGAACCGTGTTGTAGAACGGTGGGTCGAGGTCGGCGATAAAATTGGGGAAACCATCACCGTTGGTGTCCGTTGTCACGATGGTGCCGAAGTCGAATGCGGAGTCGGAATCGGCATCCGTGAACGGTTCGGAGGTTTCGCCCGCGTCGTGCTGAAAGTTCCCGTTCGCGTCATCCCAGTCGAAGATCCCGTTTCCGGTACCGGTGTTTCCGGCACCCCAGCCGATATCCTGAAATACCTCACCCGCAACGACCGGCACACGCCAGCCGGACTCCAGTCCGTCCGGCAAAAGGTCCCCATCTGCATCCGGCGTCCCGGGATCTGTCCGCCCGTATATACTCGCAACGTGAACCTCCCCATTGGTCCAAGTCTCCGAATTCGTCGTGGGCAAATCCACCGGCGTCAGCTCATCGACATCAAGGAGACCGTCATCATCATCATCCGGGTCTTCGTTGACGGCGAGGACACTTTCGAGGAAGGCGACCTCCGTATTCCGCGTCGCGGATGCCACGACCGGCCCTGCCGCCACTTCCCGCATGTCGGCACGGAGGCGGAAGTTTCCTTCCGTCATATTCGACCATGTGAAGTTCCATTGAAGCCGCGAACCAAGATCAACGGGTTGTCCGGCATCCAGTGCAACGGTCCCGCTTCCAAGCTCAAAGGCAATGTCCACCTCCACTGCATCCACATCCGTCTCAACAACCACCGAAGTCGAGCGCTGGGCCGGCGTCGGACTCGCGACATCAGGAAGTTCGATGACCAGACGTTGACCGTCTTCGCCGAACTCCGCCGGTTCGAGGATATTCACAAAAGGTTCGTTCACCTCCGCTGCTTTCACGAGTCGCGTCGCCAACAACGTCGGATTGCCGTCCCGCGTATGCGTCACTTCAACGTGATGCAGAAAGTTGGGATCACCGTTGAACAGATTGGGGAAGGTAAACGCCAATGCGTGGAAATCGGCAGTCTCGTTGCGGACGATGGTGTAACTGGCGGGGTCCTGCGTGACCGCAAAATCGATGGACCCGGAGATCGTGGATCCGATCCGGATGAGGAACTCATCGATCAGTTGCGCATCCGAAACACCGTCGCCCAGCGCCTTGCTGAAATTGGCCTTCATGACGTAGGTGTCGTCCACAACGTCGCCATCCATCTGCGGGAAGGCGACGAAGAGTCGAATATCGGGACCCGCGGTATTCACTGATCGTGAGAGCGTTGTGTAATGCTTTGTCGCATCGTCGGCCGGGGTCGGCGAGTCGGTGAAACTCACGCGTTCCACCGAGGAGATCTCGCGCAGGCGGACGTGGATCTGGCCCGTACCGGTCGAGGGAATGTTGTTGTAATTGAATCGCCACTCCTTCGTGAATGACGGGTCGCCGCCGATGTTCGGCGTGAAGGTCACGTCGATCGCACGCACCCACGACGCCGAGAGGTTCGAAGTGAAGACCCCATTTTCGTCGAGGTCCTCGAATTGCTCGCCACTGTCCCACTGGCCATTCTGATTGGTGTCGACGAACGGCTCGAACCCGGGGCCATTGCCATTGAGGACGCCCGTATTCGCATCGTCATTCGTTGAGTCACTGTCGACGATCTGGTACCAAACTTCATCGACCGATGGATCGGTCCGAACGACAACCCCGAAATTCTGGCTTCCCAGGGTGGCGCCATCGTTCTGCGGAAAAAGGATTTCTCCCTCGGGACGCTTGGCGTCGTAGTAGAACGTCTGGGTAAATGTGTTGTAAAGCGCGGCCCGGTTGAAACGGTCGAGAAACGCTCGCGCGCGGAGGACGTGGAAACCTTCCTTGAGTCCTGTTTCAATATCCCCATGGTCATTGTGCGGACGGAAGGACACGGTTGTCGCATCGAAGTCGGTGACCTCGAAGACCGACATCATGTCGATCTTTTCGTCGACGGCCGATGCGGCAAAAGGAAAGAGATTATTCAATGGGCTTCCACTGGCGGTAGTGCGGAAAGCACTGATCTTGTAGCGCAACTCGCCGGCCGGCTTCGGGTTGACCTCGCCCCGGAACCACGAGTGGCCGCCGGCATCACGGACGAAATTGAGTTCGACACTCGAAGTGGCTCCGATGCCATCCCCGCCGGCGCCTTCAGGATTGGATCCGTCATTGGTGAAGTAGGCGAACAACTTGTAGCCGTCGAGTCCCGGGTTTGTCCTGGCCCAGAAGACAAGACTTGAACACGTCGTGTCGTCGTACTGCAGCACCCCCGCCGCCTCGCCATCGACCTGCGCGGACGGATCGTGCTCCACGTAGCTCACGGCGTTATTCGGCGTCGGATTGGATCCGCCTCCATTGACGACGTTCACGATGCCGGACCCGACGGTCGTGACGTAGGTCTCGGCTCCGACGGATCCTACAGTCGAGCGCACGCGGTCGACGGCAGCAAACTTTTCCGCCCCGCTACGTTGCCGGAACGACGTGAACTCGTAACCGAGATAGACATCGTTGGCGTCCGCGTAAGGGGTGCCATTCGAGCCCGACTCCGGCGGGCGAGGCTCGGTGTAGGCGGGAGGAAAATCGCGATTGGTCCCCGCCGAATCCCGCGGCGTTCCCGGCGCCCCGGGCAATCCAGGATCATTCCCGTTCAGGTCGATCCCTCCATCGAGCTTCATGAGCACGTTCGACGCCGAACCGTCGACCCGCACCACGAAGTCGAGGTCACTGCCCTCGGTCACTCTCGGAACATCGAACGAATAGGTGAAGTCCGTGTTGTCGGCGTCGGAGACGCCGTAGGGATTGAACGCCGGATCGCCATCGGGTCCGTCCATCCGCTCCACGCTGACCAATCCTACTTCTTCCCCGTCCTGATAAATTGTGATCGGGGAACCGGCCCAGACGCTGGCCTCTTCGGGCGTACGCCACGAGAAAACGTAGTATCCACCACGAGGAACCGTCACAGTGTCCGGAAAGAAGGACCGCCCGCCCCCGGCGTCCTGCATCGTCACATAAAAACCGGTCATTGAGTCGCCGCTCGAAGTGGGTCCAACCGCATACTGGTAGAGATAGGCGCCCGGCGGGAAAGAACAGGAGAAAGAAAAGCGGTCGAACGGACGCTGCCCGGCCACCGTGTTGTCGTTGGCCAGGACCACCATGAGGGTCTCATCAGCGTCGGCCATCCCCGGGTTCTCACGGTCGTCGCGACGCTCGTAAGCGAGAAAGTCAGCGTCGGCCCAGAGCCCCGATTGGAAGCCACGCGCAAACGACTGGTGAATCCCCGCGAGATTCGGAAGACGCGGGTCGGCAAACTGCCCGAGGAAGGCGGTGTTGGCGTGACGGGGAAAGGCTCCGCCCGAACCCGACAACGTCTCCGCCTGGAAATTGCCATCAGTGTAGATGAGCGGAAGGCCCTCACGGGTGAAATACATCGCATGTTGAATCTCGCGCATGGCGGCAAAGTCATTGTCATGGCTCTGCGCGTGCATGACGGCCACACTGGGGGCAAACCCTCCGCTGCCCGGATTGTCGAGGCCATTGAGCACCGCTCCTGGATTGCCAAGCACGCCGTTCAGGGTCGAACGGAGATCATTGTCGATAAGCCGCATGCCGGCGTCGATGTAGCCGCCGTAACCTGGCGGCTCACCAAGGTGCTCGCCGAAAAGCATGGCATCATCGCGGGGTGAGTCGGTGACAAAAACGGTGTCACGATGATTGTTCCAGTCGATGAATCCACGTGAAAGGTTGAACTGCGTTTGAACGCCGCCGCAGTAGCCGGCGCCGCTCTGGTCTTTTGTCGGTCCCGATAGCAAACCGAAGAAGAAGTCCGGGGTATGCTTCACGGCGTCGAGACGCAGGCCGTCGGCCTTCGTGCGGTCCATTTTCCAACGCGCGGCGCGGATGAGCAGGCTGTTCACGTCCTCGGGCTCGGGGTCGCCCATGTTGTAAATTCCGTCCCCTGATCCCGTCGCAAGGGACTGACGGTTAGAGTCATTCGGAAACAGGCCCAGGTCGGTAAACGGCTCGGAGGTCTCGCCGGCATCGTGCTGTCCGTCGGCATTCACGTCGTCGAAGTCGAAGCGGTTGTTCCCTGCTCCGGTGTTTCCCGGACCCCAGCCGGAATCGACGAACGGCTCCTTGTTGGCAAAGGTGTAAAGGGTGACCCCCTCCCCGTCGGTTCCCTGCGGCAGATCCTTGTCGAGGTAATACTCCGGGTTATCCGGCTGCCGGAGGAAGGTGATCTTCGGATGATCGTCGCCCTCGTTCGTGCCGAAGTTCGTGTTCGGCGTTTCGTGCGCAATGTCGATGAGATCGGAGAGACCCAGGTTTTGCACCTGCCAGGCGTCACCGTAATTCCTAACATTCCCCCATTTCCGGTAAAATCCCTCCTCCGTCACCCGCAGGTGGAAGTCCTCGGGAAGGAAACCGTTATAGACATCGATCGGGACCGATTCATCGAACCCCGGCGTATCAAACGCATTGTGGTTCATGATATCGTCGAAATAAACGCGGACCCCGAAACGGTGAGCCACGCGTACCAGTTCCAGCAGGTCATCTTCCGTTCCGTAACGCGTCGAGACTGATCCTCGCTGATCCTTGCTCCCGAAATCGAAGCGATCCCACACGTCGTATCCGACGGACAATCCTCCCGATCCCTTCGCGGGCGGCGGCAGCCAGAGGGACTCATACCCGGCCTCGGCGATCTCCGGCATCTTGCGCGCGAGTTCCTTCCACGAGGTGTTGAAATACTGGAGCATGACCTCCCCATGCGCCGGACTGGCACCGGGGAAAACGGTCAAGATGGAGAGGAGGGCAAGAAGGAGCCCGTGGAATCTGGGGGGGATCCGGGACATCGGGGGTAAGAATGCAATTTTACGGGATTAATTCCAATAAATCACGAAATCTCAGACACCTAGCACGCTAAAAATGATACGCCGGGAGTGCGGAACGCGTCGATGCTCGAAGAGAAATACCCCCTGCCAGGTTCCAAGCTGGGCCCGCCCGCCGATGACCGGGATCGTCTCGCTGTGGCGGGTCAAAACCGAGCGAATATGCGACGGCATGTCATCGGGGCCCTCGCAGGTATGGACGAAATAGGGGGTATCCTCGGGCACAAGGTGCTCGAAAAAGGCGTGCAGATCCTCGCGCGCCGAGGGGTCGGCATTCTCCATGATGACGAGGCTGCAGCTCGTGTGCCGCGTGAAAACCGTGACTGTTCCGTCCATCACCCCGCTCTCGGCCACCGCTTTCTCCACTTCGCGCGTGATCTCGTAAGTTCCCTTTCCCCGGGTCCGTAGACTATGTTTCGTGTGCCGGACGATCATCCTGATAAGAAATCCCACCCCGTTCGCCAAACAAGCGGTTTGTGGTTTACCTCGCCGCTCACTTTCGTATTCTTCCGCCGTAACTCTCGATGCCTGACGAACCGACAGAACCCGAAGAACAGCCGGACGAAATTGCCCGCTGGATTGAGGACAAGAAGAAGAAACGCGGCGGTTACCTGCTCGCGGGCATCCTCGCCCTCACCCCCATCACGGTCACGGGATTCGTCATCTATTTCCTCTTCGACATCCTCGCCCAGGTCGGCGCGAGACCGGCTCTCTGGATGGCTGATCGCGTCGCCCCTTCCGTTCCGGAACTGGCCAACTTCCTCAAAAACGAGTGGTTCCTCCGCACGATGGCGGTCGTTCTCGTCATCGCGATGATCTACATCATCGGCTGGCTCGCGAAGAATGTTCTCGGCAGTCAGCTCATCAACCTCATGGAAAAGATCCTCGAACGCATCCCGTTCGTGAAGACGGTCTACGGCGCGGTGAAAAAGCTGGTCATCGTCCTGCAGGAAAACCCCGGCGGTGACGTCAAGCGCGTCGTCCTCATCGAGTTCCCGTCCCCGCACATGAAAACGGTGGGACTCGTTACCCGCACATTCAAGGACGACCACACCGGGCAGGAACTGGCCGCGGTTTACGTGCCGACGACTCCCAACCCGACTTCCGGTTACCTCGAAATTGTGCCCATTGAGAATGTCGTCTCGACCGACTGGGGCTTGGAGGAAGCGATGACCTTCATCGTTTCCGGCGGGGCGATTGCTCCTGAAAACATCGTCTATTCCAAGCCACCTCCCACCGAAGAAGCGAAGGAGGCAAATGGCGGATAACGCACCGCCGAAACTGCGTGTCGCAGTCGTCGGAGCGCGCGGGCGCCTGGGATCGCCGTTATGTGCGGAGTTGGAGAAGGAGCACGACGTCATCAAGCTTGGGCGCAACGAACTCGAACTCGAGAAACCGGGCGAGATTGGGAAACAGCTCGAAGGCCTGCAATGCGACGTCCTCGTCAACACGGCGGCCATGACCTCCGTCGATGATTGCGAGGGCCGGAAGCAGGTGGCCTTGAGGGTAAATGCAGAAGCTGCGGGGGCACTCGCGAACTTTTGCCGCCGGCAGAGCGCGCGCATGATCCAGATCAGCACCGATTTTGTCTTCAACGGCCAGGCCAGTGAACCCTATCTTGAGACCGATCCCGTCGATCCCATCAACGTTTACGGAGCGACCAAGCTTGCCGGCGAAGGCATGGTCCTCGACGCCTCGGAGGATAACCTCGTCGTGCGCGTTTCCTGGGTTTTCGGGCACGCGAAGCAGAGTTTCCCCCAGT
Source organism: Verrucomicrobiota bacterium (assembly GCA_038745205.1). Classification (GTDB taxonomy): domain Bacteria; phylum Verrucomicrobiota; class Verrucomicrobiia; order Verrucomicrobiales; family DEV007; genus JBCCWV01. The sequence continues at coordinate 883 of JBCDLR010000051.1, read as the reverse complement.
GGCTTCTCGGCCTCGCGGAACGGATGACGGAAATCGCGCTGCCCGAGGACAAGGCTGCCTCTCCCACCTGCGCGGAGAGCTTCGCCAAGGCCGCCATGGTCCTTGTGCGGGAACCGGGGATCTCGCAGATCCTCCACTTCTGCAATCCTCCAGGTGTCTCCTACTTCGAGTTTGGAAAGGACATCGTGGCGCGGGCACGCGCAAGCGGGCAACACGGCGAGCTTGCCGAGATCCTCCCCAACAAGCTCGTCGACGTGGAGGAGTTTATCGCCAAGCGCCCTCCTTATTCGGTCCTCGGCACGAATCGCCTCGAGGGAATCCTCGGTGACAAACTGGAAACCTGGCCCAAATCGCTGGACCGGTTTTTCTCCTCAATGAGGTAGGGACGCCTCACCGCAGGCGTCCCAATTCTGTCCGCGAAAGCGGACGCCGCCTCCGGCGGATAAATTGGGACCTCTCGGCGAGAGTTCCCTACCGCATTTTAATACGCCTTCGCAAAAATCACCCGCCTCGAACTCGGTTGGCCCGTGTAGAAACACGTTCCCTCTTCCGCGAACTCGTCGCTGTCGGGGATACAACGCAGCGTCACCTTGTAATCCGTCGCGAGCGCTTTCTCATCCTCATTGCTCCCCGCCCAGTGGCACAGGGCAAAGCCGGCGTGAATCTCCGGCTTCTTCTCGTTCTTCGGCGTGAAGAAATTCACGAACTCGTCCTTGGAATCGATCTTCACCATGTTCGCGTCGCGGAACTCCGTGGCACGGGTGAGAAGCGTGTCCTGAATCTCGCGCAGGATGCCGGGGAGGAGCTTGAGGGACTCCTCCTTGTCGATGAAATCCTTTTCCTTGGCGCCCCGATCCCGGCGGGCGACGGCGACGGATCGTTT
>JBCDLR010000050.1:0-16157 GCA_038745205.1 Verrucomicrobiota bacterium | reverse complement strand
GGATTCTAGTTTGTGCTTTGAATATCAGCGATATACGCCTGAACGGCCGTCCGCATGGTTCCAGCGAGATCGGCCTTTGGGGTGGCAAAGGGGGGACAAAACCAGGGATAAGCTCCGAAAAGGTCGTGGACGACGAGGATTTGCCCGTCGCAGTTCGAGCCCGCACCGATTCCGATGGTGGGGATGCCCGAGCCCTGCGTGATCTCGGCCGCGACTTTGGCGACCATGCTTTCAAGAACGATGGCAACGGCCCCGGCTTCTTCGACAGCCTTGGCGTCATGAAGGAGCTTATTCGCCTGCTCTTCGGTGCGGCCCTTTTTCCGGTAGCCGCCTTCTTCGCGGACTCGCTGGGGAAGCATGCCGATGTGGGCGACAACCGTGAAACCGGAGTCTGTGAGCGCGCGAATCTGCGCGACATGCCCGGCGCCCCCTTCGAGTTTCACTGCGTCGGCTCCGGCTTCGATGAGCGGGGCTGCATTTCTGACCGCCTCTTCGGGAGACTTGTAAGTATGATAGGGCAAATCGGCCACGACAAAGGCGTTCTTCACACCCCGGCAAACGGCCGCGGTATGCATGGTCATCATATCCAGCGTTACCCCGGTGGTGTCTTGCATCCCGTGGACCACCATTCCAAGCGAATCGCCGACGAGAATGAGATCGACACCTTCCTCGTCGAGAATCCGACCGGTCGGATAATCGTAGGCGGTGAGGGCCGCGATCGGGCGCTCCTTGGCTGCGGATTTTGTGATTCTTGAGTTCACCATGCCTGGGCCATTTTCTGGAGTGGAGGTTCGTCGGAATCCAGGGCTTCAAGTTCCTCCCGGATCGTGCGGGAACGGCCGGGGAGATGGAGATCAGGCCTCAGGAGGGAGAGCGGTTCAAGAACGAATCGGCGCTGGAAAAGCCGGGGATGGGGGAGGGTTAGTTCCGGGGCGAGATAAATGAGGGAGCCGTAGTAGAGAATATCAATGTCGATCGTGCGCGGCTCGTTCGTTCCGTGGATGGAGGGGCGACCGAGTTCGCGCTCAATGGATTGCGCCGATGCCAGCAGTTCCTCGGGACTCTGGTCCGTGCTCGCCACGATGACGGAATTCAGGAATGGTTGCATCCCAGGGGCGCAGCCGACCGGTGTCGTCTCAAAGACGGGGGCCTTTTCTACGCTTTCCAGTTCGAGCAATGCCACGGCCCTTTGAAGGTTTTCGAGTCGATCCCCGAGATTGCTGCCGAGAGCGAGTGCGCAGTCCGTGAAGTCGTCACCCATCCTCACTTCAATCCAAGCACATCCTGCATGTCATAGAGACCGGGTTCCTTCTCCTGCACCCACTTCGCGGCGCGAACCGCGCCATTGGCGAAAGTGCTTCGGCTCGATGCCTTGTGCGAGAGTTCGATGCGTTCCCCCGTGTTGGCGTAAACGACGGTGTGATCGCCGACGACGTCGCCCCCGCGCATCGAATGAATCCCGATCTCGTCCTGCGTGCGGGCCCCGACGATGCCTTCGCGTCCATGGCGCATGTCCTTGGCATAATCGAGTTCACGCACCTCGGCGAGGATTTCCGCGAGGCGGCGGGCCGTCCCACTGGGGGCGTCGACCTTGTGGCGGTGGTGCATTTCGATGACTTCAAGATCGAATTCCGTCCCGAGGATCTCCGTCGCGCGGCGCGTCAGCCAGAAGAGCGTGTTCACGCCCACGCTGTAGTTCGGCGCGAAGACAATAGGAAGCTTTTCCGAGGCCTCGCGAATTGCCGCGAGTTCCCCGTCATCGTGCCCGGTCGTTCCAATAACGAGTTTCTTGTGATGCAGGAGGCAGGATTCAACGACGCTCGTCGTGATTGCGTGGAGGGAAAAGTCGATGACGGCATCGCAATGGTCGATGGCCTCGTCGAGGGTTAGCTCGGTATCGAGGTCCACGCCAGCGCTGGCCACGACGTCGGGATCGGCGTCGCAGGACTCCTTGATTGCGACGCCCATCCGACCGTTGGAGCCGTGAATGAGGATTCGGATAGCCATGTGGTAGCAGATACGGGAACCGGCCACTTGGCAAGGCCCGGGCTTGCATGGGAATTTGCTTGGTAAGGCGTGCGGGTCGATGCCAGTCTTCGGCTGTGAAGAGCAAAACCCTCCTGTTATCGATTTTCACCGTGACTCTCGCGCCGCTCTCGCTCCTCGCGAAGACAAACTTCGTCATCATTTTGGCCGACGACCTCGGCTATGGAGATTGCGGTTTCACCGGCAGCAAGCAGATCAACACTCCGCATATCGACTCATTGGCGAGTGATGGCGTCGTTTGCCTTCAAGGCTACGTTTCCTCGCCGGTATGTGCGCCGTCACGGGCTGGATTGCTCTCCGGGCGGAACCAGTCCTCATTTGGTTTCGACAACAACCTGCCACCGCGGCCTTTAACGCAATTCAATGAGGCGTATTCCGGACTTTCACTGGAGGTCAGAACGATGGCCGACCGCCTGGGCGAGCTGGGCTACACGAATGGGATCGTTGGAAAATGGCATCTCGGGGAGGCCGAACACTTCCATCCGCTCAAAAGGGGATTTCACGAATTCTGGGGCTATCTCGGAGGGGGACACGACTACTTTCGGTCCGATCCCGACAGCAAGGCCAGCTACCTGCGGCCCATCATCTGCAACTACAAGGAACCCCAGCCCGTCACTTATTTGACCGATGACAAGGGGGACGAGTGCGTCGAGTTCATTCGCCGTCACCAGGATCGACCGTTTTTCCTCTACGCGTCTTTCAATGCGCCGCACGGACCTCTTCAGGCGACGAAAGAGGACTTGGCGCTCTACTCGCACATCGAGAACGAGCCTCGCCGGACCTATTGCGCGATGGTTCACCGCCTCGATGTGAATGTGGGACGCATTGTGGAGGAATTGAAGAAGCACGACATTTACGACAACACGATGGTTGTCTTTCTCAGTGACAATGGTGGACCGATCAAACGCTCAAAGAAGGACGGAAGCGTCGCAGGCATTCGAAGCAACGCGCCCTTCAGGGGGGGCAAGGGAAACCTGTTGGAAGGGGGAATTCGCGTGCCATTCATCATCTCAATGCCGGGTAGGCTCAACGGGGGGACAACCTTCTCTCAGCCGGTGACCTCCCTGGACCTGACGCCGACCTTTGTCCATTTGGCTGGCGGAGTCGTTGCCGATGCGGATCAACTCGATGGGATCGACCTTCTCCCTTTTCTTCAGGGAGAGACGGAAAAGGTCTCTGCTCGGGAATTGAAGTGGCGATTCACGATCAGCGGCAGCATACGCGAAGGCGATTGGAAGCTAATTCGACTCCCTGACCGGCTGCCCATGCTCTTCAATCTCGAGAATGATCCGGCCGAACTTACCGATCTGGCCGAAACCCATCCCGAACGCGTTAGCACGATGCTGCGACGTTTCGGTGATTGGGACGTTTCCCTCCCTCATCCTCACTTCCTCGAGGGCGATCGGTTTCGAAGAGAACAGATCGACGGGTACGACGCCAAGTATGACTTGATGCAGCCGGAATAAGGAGATCGAGGCGGCAGTGTCCGGACGCAAGAAGAGCGTCCGAGCGCAGAAACGCGAGCGAGTGAAGAGGTCGCAGCCGGAGAGCGTCACCCGTCTCTTCTCGACCTGGGTTTCTGCGACCTGAATCGCCTTTCGGAGCGCTCGCAAAGACTCGATACTCGCGGCAAGTGGTTCGCCCGGCGTGGCATTCCCATCGACGGCTGGGATTTGTTGAGAGTCGACGGGACCGTTGTGGGCAGGCTCTCGGAATTTGCTTGGTGAGGCGAGTGCTTCGATGGCAGTCTTCAAGTATGAAATTCAAATCCCTTTTCTTCTTTGTTCTGGTCACGGGCCTCGCTTCTGCTCCTCTCATCGCCGAGCCGCTCGAAGTGGGTGATGACGCGCCGAAAGTGAAATCAGAAGACCAGAACGGAGACAAGGTGGACCTCGGGAAAAAGTTCGAAGAGGGGACTTACCTCGTCTATTTTTACCCAAAGGCGGACACGCCCGGATGCACGAAGCAAGCCTGCAATCTTCGCGATGAATTCGAGGCCGTAAAGAAGGCGGGGATCGAGGTCTATGGTGTGAGCGCAGATACGGTCGATGACCAGAAGGCCTTTGCTGACAAATACCGGCTCCCGTTCACGCTCCTCGCCGACAAGAAGGGCGACGTCATCAAGGCCTTCGGTGTCAACACCAACCCTCGCGGCATGTCCGCCCGCCAAAGCTTCCTCATCCGCGACGGCAAAGTCATCTGGCGCGACCTGAAAGCCGCCCCGGCCTCGCAAGCGCAGGACGCGATCGAGGCGGCGAAGGGGTGATTGAACCTTGATCAATTGTGCCTCGAATCGCGGTGAAGGTCTGGTGGAATTCGGATCAATTTTCCCCGAAGACCCTCCTCCTTAGCTTTCGCTTCACGATGGGAACGAGGACCAATAGCATTCCGAGACAGATCAGCATTGCCTTTGGAAGGTGCCACGTAGGCACTCCGTCAATGAGCAGTCGACGTCCTCCGTTGGCAAGGTGGTAGAGCGGGTTGGCTTCCGCGAGCAAGTGCAGCCAGGGAACGTCGGGAAGAGGAAAGTAGGTGCCGCTTGCGAAACCAATGGGCATGATCACAAGGAAGAATGGCAGGCCCATGTGGTCCATGCTTGGCAACGTTGCGGTGAAAAACAGGCCGACGAAGGCAAAAGACAGGGAGCCGAGGAAAAGAATGGGGACGACGGCCACCATCCATGTCCATTGCAGCGTCAGCGTTCCGCCGAGGCCGAAGCCCATGAGGACAATGCACATCACGACCACGTAGAAGGTTGCCAAACTCGCCGCCCAAAGCGCCTCGCCCCAAATCACATGTTCAAGCCGGACCTGGGTCGTGAGCTGCCCCTCCCATGTTCGCTGATAGTGCATCCGCATGAAGGCCGAAAACAGCGATTGGAAGAACGCCATCATGAAAGAGGTGTAGGCGAGGATTCCAGGAGCGAGGTAGGTGAGGTAGCTGATGCGCTCGCCGTTCCAGGTGAAGTCTTCCATCTGACTGCCCAGCCCCACACCAAACGCCAGCAAGAGCACGACCGGCTCGGCGATGGGAGGCACGAGCGCCGTGTGCCAGTTCAAAAGGAGCACCCGCAGATGCCGCGTGGCCACCGCCCAGCTTTGCCAATGGATCGAAGGGGTGTAGTGGGAAGCTTTCATGGCGAGACTTCCTTGGCGAGGGTGAGAAACAAGTCGTCCAGCGTGGGTGGCCGGACCTCGTAGCGAAGATTGGGGAATCGTCCCACGAATTCCGCGAGTTCGGCGCTTCCCATCGGGACGTGCCAGTCCGTGAGAATCACCGAGTGCTTGCCGCCCTTTTCCTCCAACCAGATCTCCACTCCGTCCAGGTTCGGACCCGTGCGCGAAACCACCACCATGTGGTCTCCGACCACGTCACCAAGGAGAGATTCCGTGGTACCCGTTGCCCGGATCTTCCCATCCTTCAGCAGGATCAAACGGTCTGATAGCCGCTCCGCCTCGTCCATGTAGTGCGTCGTGAGAACGACCGCCATCCCCTGTGCCCGGAGCGTGTCGACCAGTTCCCAAACCAGCAGCCGGGCTTCCGGGTCAAGTCCCGTTGTCGGTTCATCGAGGAAGACCACCTGCGGACGGTGCACCACAGCGCGGGCGATCATCAGTCGTCGGCGGTAGCCACCCGAGAGGGTTTCCGGTTTCGCGTCGGCATACTTCGTCAAGCCGAACGTCTCCATCACCTCGTCCACGCGCTCGTCCCGGTTCTCGATGATCGGGCGGTAGTAACGGCAGCCCTGCACGAGGTTGCCCCGCACCGTGAAGTCTCCGTCATAGGTCTCGTCCTGCGTGCATACACCAAGCGCGCGGCTGGCCGGCTCGTTGTCCTTTTGGATATCCCAGTCTCCGATTCGAACCGACCCCGCATCGGGCTCGAGGAAGCCATAACACATCCGCAGCGTGGTCGTCTTGCCGGCCCCGTTGGGTCCCAGCAAACCGACCACCTCACCCTCGGCACACGCGAATCCCACCTCGTTCACGACCGGCTTGCCGCCCAGTCGCTTCACGAGTCCTTCCACCTGTAGTATCTGCTTCTTCATGGAGTCTTTGGAGACGTTCCTGTCGACATGAGTCGTTGGTCGCCCCGATTTGAACGACCTCCGGGATGCGGCGGCGACCAGTGTCGCGCGTCCGAAACAGGACACAAGAGGTCGTCACCTGCCTTTTACACTCGGCCGATTGGGGCGTTGTTTGGAAAGGGAGTTCTGAATTATTCTTGACTTCCATATTATCCAGAAGTGCTAACCAATTTCATGATAAGATCACTCTGCCGTAAGCACCTTTCCTTGTTCGCGTTCTTCAGTGTCCTTTGGGTTGGGTTTCACGAACGGTCAGAGGCAGCCAACGTGGTGACTGTTTCCGATCCATATGCGGCCTTTGGTCTTGGTGAGTTGGTAGCTACACGTTTTGTTCTCTTCTCCGATGTCCCGACCTTCCGCGAAACGAGTCTGACTTTGTCGGCGGGGGGGACTAATGCTTTGGGGAATGGAGGGCGTCCTGAGATCGGGCAGCTGGGTTCGATTCCAGTGGCGACCGGAGTCACACCCGCTACCAACGCCGACGTGCTTACGTTCGACATGGGAGCTGCGGCCTTCGACAACGGAGCGCAGCTGGGTCGTAATGCCATCCTCCTGCAGTCGAGCGGTGCAGGAGGAAGCACCTTCGACTTGGCAATTGTTTTCGACATCGACGCTGTCTTCGAAGGAGTGAGTGCAGCCTTCGTCGTCAGCAATCCCAATTCGGGATCCTTCACCTTTGATTCCGCGATTCAGGCCGTGAACAATATTCCCGAACCGAGTGCCTTTGCATTGGTCCCCGTTGGGTTCCTCGCTGTATGGCGAAGACGGAGGTGTCTTTCCGAGGGCTATATGGACATCTAAATGCAGTTGGATAGTTTCGAATCGAAGATCGTGCGATGGCTTGGTCGTGGTGAACAGTTGGCGTCGGTGGCGGAGGTCGCCCGCGGTGAAGGTAGGGTGGAAAGGCTCAGTTAATGTCTTAAGGTGAAAAGCCGGAACCCCGCTCGATTGGCGAGGTATTTCGTGTTTAGGGACGAACAGAACCTGTCAAAAAATATTGACCGACCAGAATGCCGCCTAGTTAAGACATCCCATTGTCGCAAAATCGCCGAAATATCAAGGTGTCTGAACGCGCCGCCAAACGACGGCACCGCTTATCTTCGTGGTATTCTTGACCGACCACATTCTCCTGAAATCGCCAAAGAGCTCCGCGAAATTCACGCGAGTTGGAGTTCACAGATGTTCGATACGCAATTCGGTAAAACGGGCAGAGCGAAGGGGAAGAAGAAAGCGAAGTAGTGATTTTTTGACCACGAAAGCTGGCGAGGGGATCATCGGCAACACGGGAGGCGAGGCCGGTGCGCAGAGCCAGCAGTTGCCCTTGAGCGAATTGTCATCCTGAAGCCAGGGCCGGATTCCCTGTCAGGGGGCGCCTTTGAGGATCTGTTCGACGCGCTTCCACGAGACCGGCAGTTCATCCGGTGACATCTCGAGGGTGACCGAATGCACCGTCGACCGTGGGATGCCGCCCGCCTTCACGGCTTCGCGGTGGGACTCTGACCGGACAAACGAGTTCAGCGCCTCATGGTTTGTCCACGCGGAAAGTGTCCAGACTCTGCCTCCGAGCAGCTCCTTGCGCACGGCGTAGCCAATCAATCCATCGCTTTCGGGAATGGCATCGAGGACTCGTGTGAGCTCTTGGAAGAAGGCTCTTCCCTTACCGCTTGCAATTTCTCCGTCGGTCACAGCGACAACGACGGGTCCATCCAGCTTTGCCGTGACTCCGATATCGGGATCGTATCCCGGTCCCCGAAACGAATATCCGACGCGGCCCAGGCTTGCGCAGCCGGCACCGACGCCCGCCACCAGGATGATGAGCAGGATGATTTTCATGACGGCTCGGCGAGCGTTTTTGTCGGTACCGTTTCCGGATTGTCCCCTTCTTGGCGGGTCATCCCACTCATGACCTTGCCCATGACCCGAACGCGCGCCCACCGGGGCAACAGGGCTAGCGAATAGGTCAGGAACTTGGTGAGAACTCCCGGCAGCACGGTCGAACGCGTGCCGAGGGCACGCAGGGTCTGCCTCGCCACTTCCGCGGGATCGAGCGCTTTCCCCATCTTCATTCCGGCGCGATCGGCAAACTCGCTGTTCGTCGGGCCGGGAGCGGACGAAAGCACATCCACTCCGCTCGGAGCGAGTTCCGAGTGGAGGGCTTCGGCGAATGATTGGATGTAGGCCTTGGTCGCGGCGTAATGGCTGGCCATCGGCGTCCCCTGGAATCCGACGATCGATCCCATCAGAATCAAACCGCCTCTTCCACGTTCGGCGAACCGGCGGCCGAAATGGTGAGCCTGCGCGAGAACCACCCTGCAGTTGACTGAGAGCATGTCCAGTTCCCGCTCGATCGGCGATTCGATGAAGCGGCCGGAACTTCCGAATCCGGCCGCCGCGACGAACAGCCCGACGTCAATGCCTTCGGTTGCAGACGCCAGCTCGGTGGTGGCGGATTCCCTCCCAAGATCGAGTGCGAGTGGCTTGGCGTCGATTCCGTGTGCCTTTCTCAGATCTTCGACGAGGCCAATCAGAATCTCAAACCGACGCGCGACAAGGATGAGATGGATGCCGGCTTCGGCTAGTTGAACCGCAATCTCCCGGCCGATCCCGGAAGAAGCCCCGGTTACAACGGCCCACGGGCCATACTTTTCCTTGAAGAGTGAGTTTCGGTGCGATGGACGATTCATGTGGATCAGTGTTTTGACGTGCACTTGCAAAATGCAAGTTTGTTTTGCTTGCATTTTGCAAGCAAAAGGGCGATTGTCAAATCGCTATGGCGAAAAAATCAAGAAAGTGGCTCCGATCCCCTTGTCCGGTTGCCTGCTCCCTCGATCTGATCGGAGACAAGTGGACGCTCCTCGTCGTGCGGGACCTGTTGCTGGGCCGCTCGCACTTCAAGGATTTCGAAGAATCACCCGAGGGAATTGCGACCAATATCCTCACCAACCGGCTCGGCCGCCTGGTCGATGAGGGACTCGCCGAAAAGACTCCGTCGCCGGAGCGGAAAGGCCGGGCTGCTTACCAACTCACGAAAAAGGGTAAGTCTCTCGAACCAGTCGTTCAGGCCATTTCCGATTGGGGACTCGCCCAGATCGAAGGGACGCGGATCGGCGTCCGACCCATGTAGAGGTAGGGTGAAGGGGTTAGATAGCATGCATTCCGAGTTGGTTTGGGTGTTTGATTGCATACACTGAAGGTGTTTTGCCCTCAGCGCCCATGCCAGCTCTCTCCCATGTTATCTGACCCCTTGCGACTGGCTCTGCTCCCCCGGCTAGCGCACCAAGGCTCGAAACTGGACCTCGATCGAGTCCGCTTTGAGAGCTTTCACGACTTCCGCAGGTATTGGATCAATCTTTGCTTCAAATACGGCTTGCATGGAAATACTCGTCAAAATGACGTTTTCGCTTTCACCGAGCAGCTTGGCATCACTAACCTCGCCCTCTTTCGACACATTGAACTGAATCGTCAATGTGCCGGCAGTGGAAAAATCGCTGTTCTTCTTTATCAATTCCTGCCATCGCATTTCAACGGCGGCGAGTACGGCCTTCCTATATTCGTCGGGCGTCGACGGAAGCTTTTTCTCGGCCGAAGGCGGACTCGCCTCCTTTTCTTCTCCCGCTGGTCCGTCAGATATTTCGCGAATGCAGGCGCTTGCCCATCCGTCAGGTCTCCGGCCCAAGGAAAGACACTTTATGGTGTAGAACGAGTCCCTGGCCCGAAAGACAATAACTCGAAGATACATTCTTGTTCCATGAGGGAGGGTTGCAGTAAACGACAAGAATCGCGTTTTCCTTCCGAGAAGTTCGATCCACTGCTCACTGAATTTCTCGGATCTGAATCCCTGCTCTTTGGTGTGCGAAAGCATACGTTCTTTCTCCGCCTTGATCCGATCGAAGATAATCTCTTCGGGATCCAGATTGTCCTCTGCGTTCCACTCTTCAAGTAAACTGATACCGGGAAAAGTGACGACGGTGACTTGACCTTCGACATACTTCTTTGCACGTTCATTCTTTTCGAAAATTGGGCCATTAAGAGTGGCAGAGACTTTTGAAGGAGCGAAATCCGAAATCGTTGTTACTTCCGAAAACTCATAACCTTTTTTGAGTGAGATGGAGCTCCCGTCGGTCATGCTCAGCCGGGTCAGATCCTCCTTCGAAAAGGCTGTCGGAGGAGTTAGGAAAGAAAGGGACATCACGGCTAAGGCCTTTTTCATGGTTCGATTTGTTGGCTGAACTGATAGGGATTTGCGTTTCGGCCGTCCCGCGTCCCGGCCCCGATTGGAGCGGGGATGAAGGGGTAAAATTCCCTCATTTGAGTGATTGTGAGTTGGTTCGGGCGGGGGATCAAGAATGGCACTTACTTATGGTCGATTTGGGGTAAAAGTTAGGGGGGCAGAAAGTCGATTTGAAACGAGAAGTGGAGTGTGAAAAAAAACCATTTCTGACCGACTCTCCTACCCACATCATAGCGACGGCAGCCCGGAGGATGCAAGTGCGTATCGGCCGGATGCGAGCGAGATTTCTCGCCGAGGCGCGGCGCGGATTCGTCGCGCTTTTCGAGGAGATTTTGCCCCCTGAGTTCCTCGTCTCCATCGATCCGACCAAGCGGCACCGAAATTTTGGGCACATCCCGGTCTTTTGGGCGTGGCTGGGAGAAGTCTTTGATGCCAACGCGTCTTGTCACCGAGCATTGAACCATCAACAGGCGTGGTATCAGCATCAGGCGCAACCCGTTCCCTCTGGGGGGACCAGTGGCTTTTGTCGCGCGCGTTTGCGTCTGCGTTTTCTTGAGCGTGTCTCCTATCGCGTCCTCCACACGCTTCGACGGGCCATGAGCGAGGTCGACCACTGGCACGGCCTCGAGGTGGAAGCGATCGACGGCAGTTCCGTGCAATTGATGGACACCGAAGCAAGCCAGAAAGTTTGTCCACAGCACCGGGTCAAAAGCCCGGTTGCGGGTATCCGGTGATGGGCGTCGCGGGCCTGCTTTACCTCAGTCACGGTGGCTGGGAGGAAATCATGCCGTGCGACTTCCGCGAGCACGACGCCCGCGTCGCACCACGTTTCCTCGATCACATGGGCCAAGGCGAATTGCTCCTCGCAGGCGGAGCCTACTGCTCCTATCAGTTCTTCTTCCAGCCGCGCGATCGCAAGGCCCAAGTCATAGTGCGCCTGCACCAGGTCCGTCACCGTATGCTCGACTGGCGGCGAGGAAAGCGCCTTGGCAAGGACCAACGCCTGGTGACCTGGACCAAGCCTCTGAAGAAGCCGACATCCAACGAACTCAGCGATGCCCAGTGGGAAGAGATCCATGAAGAACTCGAAGGGAGACTGATTGAAAAGAAGGTCCGCAACCGCCAAGGGAAAATGCGCAGTCTAGTCGTGGTCACGACCCTCCTAGATCACGAGAGATACCCGGCCGAAGACGTCATCGACCCTTCCGCCCGACATTGGGGCATCGAGGTGCAACTACGCGATGTAAAGACGACGTTGAAAACGGAAAGCTTTGCGGTACGCACTCCCGAAATGGCGAACAAGACACTCGTCGTGATGACCAATGCTTCCAATCTCCTGCGCGCTCTTTTTGCAGCAAAGCGCACGAGAGGCTGGCTTGCCAGCCTGGCACATGAGCTTCAAGGGCACTCTTGATCTGATCAACGCCTCCATCGTGAACTTGCAAAGCCTCGCCCACTCGCCCCGCAAACGCCAGAAGATGCGCGCGAAAATAATTTCCCTCGCCGCCACCAGAACTCTCAACTTGCGACCAAGAAGGAAAGAACCACGCGCGGTTAAAAAAACGACCAAAACCCCACGCGCAGCTCACCTCTCCCCGCCACTCCTACAAGGAAATCCCACACAAGGAAACATACCGAAAAGCCGCTTAGGTAAGCGCCATTCTTGACTAACCCTTTCTCTTCTCCTAACCCCTTCTCACGTAATCAATTTTTCACCCTTGCCTGGTGTTCACGATCCCGGTGGATCAGTCGGACGACTTGTTGGCTTGTCGATCGGAATACGAGGAGATCTTGGTTGGCCGCTGGTGTTACAATTCGGCGCGCGGTCCATAGCTCAACTTGATGCGAAGGGCACGACGAGGGACGGATCGGTCCATGATGGCGGTGCGGTGCATGTTCTCGTCGGGCGATCCGAAGGTGAGGCCGTCAGAGCCCCATCGAATCAGGTCAGTCGAGGTTTCCGGAAGATAAGTCACCCCGGGGCTGCCGGCAAAGAACGTCATGCTAATCCCGCTCGGCCCAAAAGTCGGAGACGGAAGTTGATTGAGCAGCGGGGAGTGGGGATCGAGATCAAAAGCGAGGGCTTCGAGAAGCGTCACGCCGTCCCTTTGCGGTTGCTGGTTGAGATCTGCGTCGTGGGTGAATCCGTTTGTGAAGAGCCAAGTAGCGGCGGGGTGCTGGCTTTCATCGACAGCCTCCGACGGATAGCCATTCCACGTGGGTGAGGTGAAACCACTCTTACTCGCGAGATAGCTGATGGAGAATGTGGAAGCAGTGTTGTCGAAAACGCGCACGCCGAACGAGGTTGGGGCGTGTCCCAGAAAGCATGCCGTCTCAAGGTTGGCGCAGAAAAAGAAGGCGCCATCGTCGATCGTCGTGCAATTCGGTGGGATGGTGACTTTGGTTAGGCCTGAGCAACTCTCAAAGGCCCCTTCATCCAAGGTCGTGAGGGTGAAAGGAAGACGGATTCTTGAAATGTTGAAACACTGACTAAAGGCGTCCCTGCCGATGGACAGCAGGCCCTCTGCGAATTCGAGTCGTCGCAAGCCAAAGCATCTTGCGAATGCGCTTTCGCCAATTGACGTGAGAGAGGCAGGGGTGGTGACCTCGGTCAGGTTGAAACAGTCCTCGAACGCGCCATCGCCGATCGAAGTAAGCCCGGCGGAAAACTGAATGCTGGCGAGGCCGAAGCAGTCATTGAAGGTTTCGTCGGGAACAGTCGTCAGACCCGCAGGCCATTCGACGGAAGTCAGGCCCGTGCAATCCTGAAAGACTCCGGTGCCAAGGCCGGTGAGCGTCGCCGGAAGCACGAGCGAGGTCAGACCGGAACAGGCGGCGAAGACGTCGTTCCCGGTGGACGTGAGGCTGGCCGGAAATGTGGCATCGGTGAGGCTGGTGGCGCCGGCAAAAGCGCTGGTGCGCAAAAACTCGGTCCCCGCAGGTATCGCATAGGATCCCGCTCTGCCGGGAGGATACTGAAATAGTCCCGAAGCGTCGGCGTTGAAGAGCACTCCATCAATGCTCTGGAGGTCCGTGTTGCCTGCCGTCACGTTGATGGCAGTGAGGTTCGTACAGCCGGAAAAAGCCCCCACTCCGATGTTCACCGTCGACGTTGGTATGGTGATCGAGGGAAGACTGGTGCAGCCGGCAAAGGCAAAACGATCAATTGCCGCCACTCCGTTTTCGAGGGTCACATTGGTGAGACTGGAACAAAAGAGGAAGGCCTGAAGTTCAATCAGGAGGACCGAGGCGGGGATGGTGATGCTCGCCAGGCTCGCGCATCCTTTGAAGGTATCCCGCCGCACGAACGAAACCCCGCTCGGGATGTTGATGGCCGTTAGTGAAGTGCAATCCTCGAAAGCGCCCCCCCCGATGCTGCTGACCGTGGAGGGTAGCGAAACGCTTGTTAACGAGCTGCAATCGATGAATGCCCTTTCGCCGATGCTCGCTACACCCTCCGGAATGGTGATGGACGGCAGAGAGTTGCAGTTTCGGAAAGTCTCTGAAAAGATAGCAGTTAGCGCCGGAGACAGTGTCATGGACGAGAGAGACGTGCAGTTTTCAAAGGCGCGGCTTCCGAGAGAGTTGACGCCCGCTGGCAGGGCCATGGAAGTGATTCCCGCACAACCCAGGAAGGCGCGATCACCGATCTCCGTCACCGTGGAAGGGATCTGAATGTCCGTGACGAGACTGCAGCCGAAGAAAGCGTTCGTATCGATGCCCGTCACGTCGAAGCCGTCAATCTCTGAAGGGATATTCACTGTGCCCGAAGCTGTCGTCGGGTAGTCGGTAATGATGACGGTCGTGCCGTCGATTTCATAGGTGAAGAGGCTGAATTGTTGCGCGTTGGCGCCCGTACAGGCAATAAGTAAAACGAAAAGCGTGGCGGAAAAAACAACAAGTCGCATGATTGTGAATAGCGGCCAGAAGACATCTCATCAACCCTGGATCGGCATGCTGCGAAGAACTTTCTTCTCCGCCAAGGTGCAAGGATTGAGCAGCTTTGTGCCCGTAGTCGACGAGAAATAAAGCAAAAAGGAAAAAGAGAGGGAGTCCATCATTTTCCTTGAAGCCGCTGTCCCCAAATTCGCTTTCGGACGGAGGGAGAGAGCAAGGAGGCGGTCGATATCTGCTGACAGAAGGCGAGAGACCCGCCTGAGGGGCCTATGAAGCTGGAAATCACGATCCCGGCGGATCCGTCGGACGGCTGGGAGGCTTGTTGATTGGAGGGGGAAGGGGGCCGGGTGGGTCGCCGTGGGCTTTTTGGTCGAGGACGGCGCGGGCGATGGCGGAGGCGAGTTTGTCGCGGTATGCGGGATCGGCGCAGCGCTTGGCTTCCGAGGCGTAGCTCAGGTAACCGCATTCGACGAGTACGCTGGGGATGTTGGGATTGCGGGTTAGCCGCAGGCGACGACGCTTCTTGCCGTGATTCGGGCCATTGAAAGGGGATGCCTTGTCGAGTTCGCTTTGCAGACGTGAAGCAAGACCGTGGCTGTCCACCCGCCACCAGTAATTCTCGGGACCGTTCCAACCCGACGGACCGGCATTGTAGTGAATGCTTAGGAGAATCGCCCCATCCCGTTGGCTGGCTCGACGGACCCGTTCATCGAGATCGACGAACTGATCATTGGAGCGGATCAACACAACCTTGACCTTCCCTGCGAGCTTCCGTTGCACGCGCTTCACTGTGTCGAGGGCCAGATCCTTTTCCTGCACTCCATTGGACCTGGCGACAGCGCCCGAGTCGCGCCCTCCGTGCCCGGCATCGAGAATCACTGTGGAAAACCCGCGTGGCCCCGGGCGATGGCCCCAGTAGTCCCGCTTCCAACTTGTGGTCGCCCCCGTCCCGCCGGTAGTGACGCATGAAGGAAGAAGAACAGGCAGGGAGAGAAGAATCAGCCATCGCATGGTCCAACCATGGGACGAAGTCACCGCGCTGGCGAGTACGAAGTGACAGTTCCGCTATAGGCTTGAGATAGCGTGCTTCAGGAGCGGGGTTTTTACGTGGAGTGCGTTTCGTTCTCAGCGCTCATGCCAAATCTTCTCCAGGTTTTCTCGCCAGATTTCGTGAATGGAGCGTCGGTGCCCTCACCGACCATCATCGCGACCGGCAAAGCCGGATTTTTTTTGTGAGGCGCTTGGATGTCCCATGTATCGCGGAAACGGATTTGCGGCTTCGCCGAGGGATTGGACGGTCGGTGAGGGCACCGACACTCCATTTTCCTGCATTCCTTAAGTCTCCGACAATACTCTACTAATCTTTGAGTCGAAATCTGGACGCAGGAAGTGCTACTCTCCTCTGGTCCGTTCTTCCCTATATTGAGATCAGCTGAAGCTCGCGCAGGCGTCCCAAATGATCTTGCCTCCGGCGATGAGAAGAACCGCTTTGAGAAACCAGTCGAAGTGTCGGTCTCGCATTTTGCCGAGAACCTTTTTGCCTGTCCAGGTTCCAAGAACGATCACTCCGGTAAGGAGCAGAAGAATCTGCCAATAGTCGGCATAGGAAAACGAAAGAGTAGTAGAGAAGATGATCACCTTGGCCAGCTGAACCGTCCCCTGACAGACTGCCTTGGTGGCGACAAGCCGTTCCTTACTTAGTCCCGCCCGGTAAAATGCGGGAGCTAGCAATGGACCGACTGCCCCAACAATCATCGATAGGAAGCTGGAGATTCCTCCAAAAAGGGAAAACCATTTAAGATCGATTTTGTCATTCCTCTTTGGTGGCGGCAGAAAAACAGATCCAATAATGGCGACACCGATGATGAGGGAAAGAATTTGCTCATTGAGGGAAGC
>JBCDLR010000049.1:0-16160 GCA_038745205.1 Verrucomicrobiota bacterium | reverse complement strand
TTCTCGCCTCCACCATGAGTCAAGTTGCGGGCGCCCTTCTCATTTCCGGCATCCTTGGAAACATCACCGACCGTTTCACGCTCGGCTATGTCGTCGATTTCCTCCACTTTGAAGTCAACGGCTGGGCGTGGCCCTCTTTCAATGTCGCCGACGCCTGCATCACCATCGCGGCCGGACTCCTTATCCTTGATTCCTTCCTGAATCCTAGCCCAACCGCTCCTTCAACTTCGAAAGAAGGCGATACTGTCGGTAATTCAGATTCCTGAATGGAATTCCCTGCACCGTAATCTCGCTCTCGAAGGTGACTCGATCCTTCTCCAGCGGCACAAATGGCTTCTTCGGCTTGTAGGGAACCTGGTTGATCGCGTAGAGCATGCAGGTGAGACGGGCCGAAAGCTTGTTGTTGGAGCGGACAATGACCCAGGGACTCTTCCGTGACGACGTCTTCCGGAACATCTGCTCCTTGTAACGGGTGAAGATATGCCACTTGCGCTGCACATGCTCGTCATTCTCCGAATACTTCCAGTACTTCAGCGGGTCATTCTTGCGCATGTCGAACCGGACGACCTGTGTCTCGCGGTTGATCGACAGATAGAACTTGATCAAGACCAGCCCGTCCTTGATGTGAGCTTCCTCCCAATCGACGACACTCCGCATGAAATAGTAGTACTGACTCTTCGTGCAGTAGCCCATCGTCGGCTCAATCATCGCCCGGTTGTACCAGGATCGATCAAAGAACACGATCTCCCCCTTCTCGGGGAAATGCTTCTCATACCGCCGGAACCAGTTCCGTGACTCATTGGGCGTGGGAATCCCGAGTTCCACGACCCGCAGGTTCTTCGGCATCAAATTCTCTGCAAACCGCCGAATGGTCGATCCCTTCCCCGCGGCGTCCCGCCCCTCGAAAACAAAGGCCACCCGCTTTCCCTTCTCGACAACCCACTCCTGAAGGTTCAACAACTCCACCTGCAAACGCGCCTTTTCCGCCTTGTATACGGAATAGGGAATGTTCTCATAGCAATCGTAGTTGGCTTCCTTCAATGGGTTTTGTTGCTTAAGTACTCTTAAGCAACAACTGCACCAGAATCAACCACTAGAGGGCGGCGATTCCGTCAAATTTCAGGAAATCGAATCCACTTCTGGTCCGAAGCAGAACTCTCGACCGAAGCCTTGATGAAGGCCATACCCGCCACGCCATCATTCGCATCTGGAAAATCATAGCCCTCCGCTGGCGGCGCATTCCCGTCAATCTTGTCCGTAATTGCCTGACCGATCGAAAGATAGACATTGGCGAACGCCTCAATAAATCCCTCCGGGTGGGCGAATGGCGTCCGGGAGTTCGCCTGCGCGGCCTCGCCAAGGTAATCGTTTCCACGGCGATAGACCTTTCGCGGCGCGTTCGCATATTTAACGACTAATTCGTTCGGTTCCTCCTGGTGCCATTCGATCGAGGACTTCGTCCCGTAGACGCGGATATTGAGATTATTCTCGTCCCCGTTGGAAATCTGGGAAGCATAGATGATCCCCTTGGCGCCACCCTCAAACCGGACGAGGCAATTTCCGTCGTCATCCAATTCCCGTCCGGGAATGAAGGCAGTCAGTTCCGCGCACATTTCCTCGATCTCCAGCCCGGTGATATAGCGGACAAGATTGTGGGCATGGGTGCCAATATCCCCCATGCAGTTCGAGGCTCCTGCGATCTTCGGGTCGGCCCGCCAATTGGAAATCTGACCCTGCCCTCCCCCCTCGACATCACCGACAGCATACCCCTGCGGATACTCCGCAACAATCTTCAGGATTCGTCCCAGTTCCCCTTCCTTCACCATGCGACGCGCTTCCTTCACCATCGGATAACCGGTGTAGTTGTGCGTCAGACCGTAGACCAAACCTGACTTCTTGACGATCTCCCGAAGTTCCAGCGCCTGCTCAAGGTCGAGGGTCATCGGCTTGTCGCTGATCACATTGATTCCCGCTTCAAGGAATGTCTTGGCCACATCGAAGTGAAGATGGTTCTGCACGACGATCGAGACGAAATCGATCTTTTCCTCTCGCCCCGCCTCCTTTTCCGCCATCTCCCCGTAGCTTCCGTAAACACGGTCAGGATCGAGGAAGAAATCCTCCCCCGAGAGACGGGATTTTTCCGGATCCGAGGAAAACGCCCCGGCCACGAGTTCGATCTTACCGTCGAGGTTCGCCGCCATGCGATGCACTGCGCCGATGAAAGCGCCGCGTCCGCCCCCGACCATACCCATGCGAAGTTTTCTGTTCATATCAGGATCGCGTTGGGAGCCTAGCAAGCGACCGGCGCACCGGTCTTGGCGGATTCGTAGATGGCGTCGATGATCTTCATCAGGGAAAGCGCCTGGTCCGGCGTGTTGAGCGGTTCTTCCTTCCCTTCGATCGCCCAGACGAAGTTCGTAGCCGACCGGATGCGCCCCATATCCTCGCATTCCTCGACGACAATGCTCCGGTTGACCGAATTCCCGTTCTCCTGCGTGTAGAGTTCACAGCTGTCGATGGCGGTCGGGTCGATTCCGTCGACGCCGAAGAGCCGCTCCACCTTTCCGCCTGCTTTCGTCCCTTGGAAAATCACGGAGACGACCTCGCGCTCGTTCATTTCCGCCCAAGAGCAACGCAAGGTCATCGATTGCCCGGTCTTGAACATCACCATGCCATGCGCGGCTCCCTCGACATCGGTCGTCCCTCCTTCGCGATCGGGAATACCCCACGGCCCCTTGAAATCCGGGTCCCGAATGTGGTCATCGTAGGTCGCGCCCATGACGTGGGACGGCTCTGGATATCCCATGAAGAAGAGGGAGAGGTCCACCATGTGGATGAGGTCGATCAACGGACCGCCACCCGCTAGCGCCTTCGTCGTGAACCAACCGCCGAATCCGGGAATGCCCGTGCGGCGGATCCACTGCGACTGCGCGGAATTGATTGTTCCAATCGTCCCGTCCTTCACATACTCCATCATCGCGTAGGATTCCGGGCGGGCTCGGTTGTTGAAATTGAACATGAGGATCTTTCCTGCCTTTTCCGCTGCCGCGATCATCCCTTCCACCTCCCCCGCGTTCAGCCCGGGAGGTTTCTCGCAGAACACATGCTTGCCCGCTTCCAGTGCCTGAATGGCGATCGGTGCGTGGAATTTGTTCGGAACGATGATGGATACCGCATCCAGTTCCGGCAGGGCGAGCATGTCCGCGACATCATCGAAAACCCGGCCAATTCCCAGTTCATCGGCGACGCCTTGTGCCGCCTCCTTGTTCACGTCTGCGACGGCGATGATCTCGGCGCCGCCATTCTGGAAGCCCTTGGTGTGGTAGTGCGCCATCCAGCCAGCGCCAATAATTCCAACTTTTGTTGCCATGATGTTCGGAGGTTGAAGTTTAAAAATTCGGGACTGTTTCCTAAAAGCGCAGCCCCCTCCGCGCAACCCCGAAATTCCCGTTCCGCCTGCATGGCGCCCGTTTACACGATCGAAGAAAGGAGAATCAACCGCCCCAACACCCGCTCATAAATCATCCAGAGCGATTCATTCACACCGAAGGTCAACTCGTAGGAACGCAGGCCGCTGTCTTCGGCCGTCCCCCTTTCCAGGTTGATCAAATCCGCCATTGTTCCCTCCTCCCGTCGTCCCCGACGATGCAGAGGGTTCCTCACACCGGAAGCCACGTCAATGATGCGCTTCCGTAGACGGTCCGCATTCACCGAACGGAACTTCAGACGCGCGAGGACTTCATCTCGAATCCGCAATCCCCCCAGCATTTCCACCAGCGTCTCCTGGGCGGCAAGAATCATCTCCAATTGCTGCCACTCCGCCTCAATACTCGCAAAGAACTCCATCGCCGTGACAAGTCGCTCCACCTCACGGGAAACAAAAGTTTCCCGCCTCGCCGTGCGCTGCAAATCCACGACCAACCGCTCCCGGGTACTTCGCACGAAGTGGCGCATCTCGAAGACCTTCTTCTCGTGTTCCTTTTCCCTCGCATGCACTCGCTCATGAAGCTTCCACGGGTCACCCTGCCACCGGGCTCCGTTCGACTCGGGTTTTCGTCCTGCCATGACTGCCTCGTATTCACAAACCGCCCGCCGGTAGCGTCCGCGCGCCTCGTTCAACTCGTCAATTCTCTCTTTCGAAAGTTCCCGCTCTGTTTCCCACCGTTGATCGATTTCCTCCCGGGTCCGGCCCTTGATCCCATCGAGCAAATCGCTGTGGGAGACATGCACCCGCGGCAATATCCGCCATAAGCCGCCGAGAAACCCTTCCACGGCCGCCTGCTCCCGCCTCCGTCGCCGACCGTCCTTCACGATAGCCGGATTCCCAACAAGCGCCCCGTCCTCCCAGACTTCACCGAACTCTCCACGGTAAAAGGCCCGTGTCGCCCTGCGTGAAAGTCTCGAAAAATCCCGGAAGAGCCCTGTCGCAGGCTGATCGTCGAGAGAAATTCCCTCCGCCCAACCCTTGCGACCCGCCTTCTGGAGTCGGGACTTGTCGCTGGGGTGGGTAAAGAAAATCACCCCCTGCTCCTTCTGCACCAATTGCTGTGCCATTGCCACCGCTTCCGAGGAAAGCCGGTCCGCTTGCGATCTCGCCAGTAGCGAAAAATCATCTGCAAGCATTCGCTCCCGCCAACTGTCGCGAATCAAGCGGCAAGCCTCAAGGTAACCGGCACCGAGCTGCGAGATTCGCTTCGTCGTCCACCAGAACCCGTCGTGACCGGAAAATGCGATCTCATAGCGATCAGCGCCATACTCCATTTGCCGCAACGCGAAACAACTCAGGCCGTGCGCAGACGCCATGACCAGCCAGAAAATCCCACGGATGATTGCGACCAATGCCCACGCCGGCCACGCAAGCACCGTGCGCAGTCCCCGTTTTCGCAAGGCGAGGTTCGCCAGTTCCCGGTCCCACTCATC
Source organism: Verrucomicrobiota bacterium (assembly GCA_038745205.1). GTDB lineage: Bacteria > Verrucomicrobiota > Verrucomicrobiia > Verrucomicrobiales > DEV007 > JBCCWV01. Next base: position 11,240 of record JBCDLR010000049.1, on the reverse strand, counting down.
GCGCTCATGGACGATGAGGTACAACCAGTGGTTCAGCCGCCTGATCAGGTAGGTCAGCCGCATCCCATGGTGTTGCGCAAAATGCCCCAGCTCGTGCGCGAGAACTCCCCCGAAGGAACGCAGGTCCAGTCCGGAGACGAGGGAAAGCCCGATCAAGAGCCTGTATTCCCGATCCACCATTCCCCGGAATCCCCGGTCATAGGAAACCGAGGCGTTCGCCGAACAATCAACATACACGGTTTTCGGTTCGGGCACGTCCGCATATCTTGCCACCCGCTCGACAAAGGCATCCAGCAGCGGGTGCTCCCCCTTCTCCAACTCCACCAGTCCCTCCGCACCCGCACGGCGCACAAAGAGCGGCTTGAGCAGAAAGAAAAGAACGAGGGGCGAAAAACTCAGGATCACGCCATACCGCAACCATGGAAGAATCGATTTGGATTCGACCGGGGGATGAAACCCCTCGTAAACCGCAAATCCCAGAATTCCCAGGATCAACCCTGCATAGGCGACAATTATCAAGAGGAGCCCGACCACCACGCCGACCAGGCCCAGCCGGTAAGCCAGCGATGGTGAATCCGGACCAATGGAATAAGCAGGAATCGCCGCCTCGATCTCTGCCCAGCGCTGGCGTTCCTCGCGGTTGAGGGTCGAGGACATCGATAAAACTACACCCTGTAGGCTCCATCGACACTGGCTAAATGCGTTGCCATCGCCCCCGGCATCCTCCACTCTTTCGCCACCATGCAGGACCTTATACAAAATCTCGTTTCCAAAGTCGGCGTCTCGGAGGACCAAGCCCAAGGCGCTATTGAACAGGTGGTCGCCTTCCTCAAAGACAAACTTCCCGACCAGTTCTCAGGAGTGATCGACAGTGCTCTCAGCGACGGGACGATTCCCGATCTTGGCGACCTTGGTGGCCTCGCCGATCAGGCGAAAGGCGCCCTCGGCGGCCTTCTGGGAGGAGACGACAAGTAGCCACCCCTGAGGACATTCCCTTGATCCCGCCGCCAGTGTCCGGGATCAGGCGGCCTGCTGACGTCCCTCGATGTAAGTGATGACGTCTCCGACCGTCTGCAACTTCTCGGCTTCTTCGTCAGGAACCTCGACATTGAACTCTTCTTCAAAAGCCATGACGAGTTCAACGGTATCCAAGGAATCGGCCCCGAGATCTTCGATGAACTTGGCTTCCCGGGTCACTTGCTCGGGATTCACGCCCAATTGCTCGACGATGATCTCTTTGACTTTTTCTTCGATATTCGCTTCTGACATATTTCGCGGTCGTTAATTTTCTGGAAAGCAGTCCCTACTTCGGCCCGCCTGCCTCCGCAAACAAAATTTCTTCCCCTCACTCAAGCTCCTTCTGCAGAGCCATTTTCAGCTTCCGCGTTCGGAAGCGAACCCCTGTCTACATCGATGAGGGCACCGGAAAAATTCGCCATCAGCCGATCAAAAATTTCCTGAGTGCCGGGAAACTTCAACTCGTCCAGAACGGCCTTTTTGACTTCACCGTCTGCCTCGTATTCCAAGTAGGCCAATCCCTTCCGGTCCCATTTCACTTTGTCGATTTTCGTCACTGCGGCGAACGGAATCTGCTTTCCATCAGGCATGGTCATGCTCTCGGCATCGGCGCTCATCCTATTACCCAGGTTCATGAGGAGCAGAACAACCACGACAAGGGCCCCGACTCCGCAGGCAGAACCGATGACAATCTGTTCACGCAGGTCACTTCGTGGGTGGTACTTCAAATCCTTTCCTGCTCGCAATCCTTTCTCGGCGGCAAAGCCATCCCACTTTCGCTTCGAAGCTCCTTCGACAAAAGCCCTCTTGAGATTCACCACTTCGGCATCCAATCCGTCGGGGTCGATGCTCTTTCGCATGGCGTAGTTGGACCAGGATTCATCCTGCGCCGCGCCGGCCCGGAAGGCCTCATACCAGGCGAACTCCGGAGCGCTTTCCGACGGAGGCAAGAGACTCTCCAACTTTAATTCGCGCGCGAAGTCCGCCCACGGTTTGGTTGAGCCACCTTCCTGGAACGCCTGCTTGATCTTTTGTCGCGTCCCATCATCCGGCGCCATGTCCTTGTAATCCTTGTGCTCCTCCACTTCTGACCACGAGCCACCCCCTTGGGCAACTTCAAAGGCCATTTTGGCCATGGCCTGCTCATTCAATTGCGGCCACTTGACGGTTCCATCATAAGCGAACCACGCCGCAAACACAGCGAGTAGAAGAAACATCAAAGCCATGCGCCGGTAATACCAAGCACCGAGCGGACGAACAATTTCCGCACCGTTATCCTGATCGGGCACCGCTTCCTCGGGCACATCGCTGGATTCCATATTCTCAGGCATCAGACAGCGCCCAAAAACGCCCATTTGCCCGGAGTGTCAACTTTTCCAGAACGCCGGAATTCCCTTAGAATCAGGGAAAATCGACAAATCGTCGAAATTCTTGCAGAATCATTGAACAAAAGGCTTCCCCTGGAGTCTTAAATATTACAAGCCAGTGAACACAGGTGTGAGGCTTGCGAGTCTCGCACCAAAGTGTTGAGGTTGAGTAGGTTGAGTGAGTGCCGGGCCGGGGACGCCGCCGCAATGTCCCCGGTCCGGTTTTTTTTATAGTCTGGAGACGCCAGAAATTCGGGACTCCCTCGTCCAGAACGATTCCCCGAATTCCTCAGCCACCCGCTTCCCCAGTTCGCCCCCGAGACCCTCGCGTTCCAAGATGGCATAAACAGTCGCTCCGGATCCCGACATCAAGGCCGCCTTGACGCCTTCTTGTTCACGGAGCCATGTCTTCAGACGGGCCAGAACAAGAAACTTCTCAAAAACCGGGCGTTCCAAATCGTTCACCAAACCGATACCATCGACCAGTTGCTGCCCGTAGTCGACATTCGGAATCTCCACTGATTCCTTCCACCTTCCATACGCCTCCGGCGTCGAGATTCCGAAAGGCGGTTTCACCAACAAAACGCTCCACCGGGATAACGAGCCCGTGTGAGGGGTAATCTTCTCTCCTCGCCCCTTGCAAAGCGCGGGAACTCCCGCAATCAGGAACGGAACATCCGAACCGAGGTTGGCCCCCACTTCATACAGTTTATCCGTCGAAAGGGGGTCCCCGTCCGAAAGTCCATTCAAAGACCGGAGAACTGCCGCCGCATCACTGCTTCCACCTCCGAGGCCGGCGCCGGCCGGGATCACTTTCCTCAGCGAGATCTCGACGTCATAACGCGCCCCGCTGGCATCCAGCCACGCTCGCGCCGCCTGTCCGGCAAGGTTGCTCTCATCCGCCGGCACTCCTGCCATCCCTTCCACCTTGCAGCGAATCCTGCCCTTCCCGTGAAGATACACCTTCAAAGTCACCTCATCCTCAAGTTCAATCGGCGCCATCAGCGTCTCCACTTCATGAAATCCGTCCTCCCGCTTGCCCAAAACCCGCAAAAACACGTTTATTTTCGCGGGAGCGCGCTCATGAAGGACGACGGGGTTCTCGGACATTGAGCCCAACCTGCCCGCCGAATCCGGGCGCGCAAGCACTTGACTCCCCACCGCGATTCCTGAAGTAGATGCCCATGACCCATAACGTTTTCTTCTGGCTCAAACCCGGTCTTTCCACCGACGACATCGCCGCCTTTGAGACCGCCGCCAAAAAGCTTCCCTCCATCGAGGTCGTTGCCAGCGGCTCCATCGGCAGGCAGGCCCCCACCGCAGAGCGTCCGGTCACCGACAAGACATGGACCTACCACCTGGAACTGAAGTTCGCCTCGGTCGATGACCACAACACGTATCAAACCCACACCGAACACAACGTGTTCGTCAATGAATGCAAGGACCTCTGGGAAAAAGTCGTGGTGAACGATTCCGAGCCTATTTGACAGGCAATTCGTAACACACCGCCTCCTCGTCGTTGCGCACGAGCAGATATTTCCCCGCAAGACAGGGCGGATTCCACGTTTTCGAACTAAGGGCCTTGACCCTCCCGAGTTCGATCAGTTTCTCCGGCGATGCCTCCACGAGCACGACGTCACCTCGTTCGGATTGCACGATCATCAAGTTTCCGACCGCAATGTGCTGCCCGAACCCGTAGCGCCCATCCTTCCAGATTCGCTTCCCATCAGCCAGCGACACACAACTGAACGTCCCTTCATCGAGTGCATAGGCGTATTCGCCGATAACGGTCGCACTGCTGAATTTCGTCTTCAGCGCCTTGATCGTCTCCCAAATGTAGTCCACCTCCCAACTGTGCTCGGCCGACGATTTCACTTCCAGAAGGTAGGCCCCCATGCCGTAACTCGAAGTTACGAGAACCTTGTCGTCTCCGACGATAACAGGCTGGCCAACGCGGGGAAACGATCCCGTCCATGGAAACCTCCACAGCACGGCTCCAGAAGCGGGGTCGTGACCGGTCACGCTGCTCTTGTTCACGGAGACGATTTGCTCCTTTCCACCCAACGTTCCCACCACCGGCGAACTGTAGCTCGCGTTGTCCGATCCTGATCTCCACCGCTCTTTCCCCGTGATTTGATCGTAGGCAGCGAGGGTCGCGTCTCCCCCTTTACCTCCCGACGTCACGACCATCCCGTTGTGAACCAGCGGTGCATTGCTCTTGCCCCAAGTCGGCAATCCTGCGTTCAGTTCCTCCAGCACGTCCTTGGACCAAATCACTTCTCCAGAGAGCAGGTTCAGGCAATCCAGAATTCCTCCGGCGCGGTTTGCATACACGAAGTCCCCGGAAATGACCGGCGTTGCCCGCGGACCCGGCCCACCCATGCCGTCGTTGTTGACCTCCTTTACTGCCGGTCGGCCGTGAGACCAGACCGGCTCGCCGGACAGGACGTTGTATCCCACGACAAACTCCTCGCCCTTCCGCTCCTCCTGGGTCACGGCGATGGAACCTTTGACCGTGAAGCCACTCCAACCCACCCCAACGGCCCGGCGCCAGATTTCCTTCGCCGCGCCAGCGGTCCAATCCTCGGCGAGCGGAAATTCATCAAACGGAATCACTCCGTTCCTCAACGGACCGAGGAAATCCGTCATGTCACGGAAACCGGCAGCGAACGCGGACTCAGCATCAGCGACCATTCCCCCCTTCATTGCCTCCACTGGCGCGGCCATGTCCGCCCCTTTCTCCTTCGCCCATCGCCACACCACCTTTGGCATTCCGCTCCCGTCAGCGACCCCTTCGACACGAACCGTCAACTTGTAGGCCCCAAACGCCGCGATCGAAACAAGAAGAAACTTTGCGAACGCCTTGAGCCCGCCCTTCTTTCCACGCCCCGTCCCAAAACTCCACCATATCCCCAACAAAAACACAGCGAACAGAACAAGAAGCACGGCAATATGGGCTCGGAGGGTGAACTCCGTAACATACATCCACGCGACCAATCCCACCGTTGCGCCGAGAATAATGGCCGGGGTGATCCACTGAGAGGCTTTCAAGTTTGGCATGACAGGGACTACGATTCCAAAGCCTCTTCAAAACGCGACTTCAAATCCTCGAAAGACTCCATCCCCACCGAAACACGCACCAGCCACCGCGATACTCCGCATCCTTCCGCCCACGCAAGTTCTTCATAATGGGCCAACAAAGTATAGGCACAAGCCAGTGAAAACCGGTTTCCAAGGCTCGGCCCCTTGCTGAGTCGAAGGTTGTCGTGAAATCTCGGCACCGCTTGCTCGGGATTTTCCAACTCCATCGAAAACAAGGTGCCAAAACTCCCCGATTCCCGCTTCACCAAGCCATATGCTGCGTCAGAATCACTTGGATAATGCACCGCCTTCACCCCTGGACGCCGGCGCAACCATTCCACCAGCTGCTCAGCGGTCCGACCTGAGGTCTCGACGCGTTCTCGGAAATCCTGAGACTGCTCCGCCAGCAAGATGGCGTCGCCTGCCCACAGGTCACAATCCGCCTCCTCCCGCAAGAGTGGCTTCAGTCGATCATAGAACGTTGACCCTCGGCACAAGGTCACTGCTCCAGCAAGGACATCACCGCGACCGTTGAACGCTTTCGTCAAACTCGTCGTGATCACGTCGGCAAATCGCGCCGCCTCCACATCGATACTCGTCGCTACCGTGTCATCGACAATGAGGGGCGCATTCCCTTTCCCCGCCGCCAGGGCAAGCCGTGAAAGGTCCGGCGTGCGCAGGAGCGGATTGCTCGCTATCTCGCAAAAGACACCCGCCAACTGCTCTGATCCTAACAATTGCCCCAACTCCCCCATCGGGCCCTCGTCGACCCCGGTCCGAAACCAGGCCCCGCTCCCGAAGTTCTCCTGGACCTTCAGCACATCGACGTAGGGAAAATCCAACTGCGCGCTGCGGCACCCGGGGGAGAGCCGCACCAACGCCCGATGCAGCGCCGCCACTCCGGCCATGCCGCTTGGAAAGAGAAACACATCCTGCGGAGCCTGTCCGTTGTGGGCCGCCACCCGCTCCCTCACCGTCCGAAGCGCCGCCTCACCATCTTCTGCTGCCGTTCCTGCCAGAAATGCCGCGGCCCGTCGCGAACTGACGCCTTCGCCGCAGAACCGCCAGTATTTGGCCGCCGTTGAGGCGACCTGCTCCGGAAACACGACCCCCAAGGCCCCGGCGCCGGCCTCCGTGACACGGACTTTCCAGCCATCATGCCGCTCCTCGATGAAGCTCCGGCATCGCTCCGCCGCTTGTTCATTGGGAAAAATCAAACATCCATCCTCGCCATCCCGTTGCGCCAACTCCGCCTCCCATCGCCGCACCGCCAACGGACGGAAGAATCGCGGATACCCCGCCTTCATTACGTCCAGAACTCGCGCTTCTCCTTCTTCATACCCAACCACGTCTGCCCATGTCGGCAAGCAGACCGACACTGCATGCGGCGAATCCGGAATCGGCTGACCCAGCTCTTCCGGTCGCCATGCCGGATCCTTGAGAAAGTCGCGGGTCATCCTCGTTTCAACGCACGCCATCCAGGGCGGATTTCACGTCCCCTAACAGATCCTCCACATTCTCGATCCCCACCGAGAAGCGCACGACGGAATCGGTGATCCCGACACTCTCCCGCACCTCCTTCGGTACCGAGGCATGCGTCATCGTCGCCGGGTGACAACTGAGCGACTCAATCCCCCCGAGACTCTCCGCCTTCGTGAAGTATTTCAGCGCCTTCAGGAACGCCTCCGTCCTTGCCAGGTCGAGTCCGAGATCCGCCGTGACAATCCCCGATCCCCGTTTCATCTGCGACTTTGCGACGGAAAACCCGGGGTCCGAAGGCAAGAAAGGGTATCGCACCCACTTCACCTCTTCATCCGCCTCCAGCGCCTCCGCCAGTGCCAACCCGTTCGCACTGTGCCGCTCCATCCGCAGCGATTGTGTTTTCACCCCCCGCAACGTCAACCAACTGTCGAACGGCGATGGCTGCAATCCAAGCGCCTTTTGCGCGAAGACCATCTTCGCGCTCCACGCCTCCGAGTTCGTGCACACCGCTCCACCCAGTGAATCGGAGTGCCCGTTGATGTACTTCGTCGTGCTCAACAACGACAAGTCCGCACCCAACTCGATCGGCCGCTGCAAAAAACTCGAGGCAAAGGTATTGTCCACGATCACCGCACTGCCCGCCTCGCTCGAGACCTTTGAAATCGCTGCAATGTCCAAAACCTTCAGCATCGGATTCGTCGGCGACTCAATCCATACGAGGACCGGCTTCCGCTCGGAGATGCGTCCGTAGTTCTCCACCTTGCTGAGGTCGAGATATTCCACTTCCACGCCAAACTTGGTGAACACCTGGTCGAACAATCGGTAGGTGCACCCATAAACATTCTCTTCCGCGAGCACCAAATCGCCGCTCTTCAGGGTCGAAACGACCGCGGTGATCGCGGAAACCCCGCTCGCAAAAACCGTGCAATGGGCGGCCCCTTCCAGGCTGGCGAGGGTCGCTTCCAAGTTCCGGAAATTTGGATTCCCCGACCGCGTGTAATCGAATCCCTCCGGGTTCCCGGACTCGAACGTCGAGGTTTGGAAGACCGGCGGAATCACCGCCCCGGTCTCCTCCCGGAAGCCGTTCCCGGTGTGGACGGAGCGGGTATCGAATCCTTCGTCTTGAGCCATAAGCCCCGCACTATGCGCTGACTTCGCGGGATCACAAACTTCCATCCCTCGAGGCGGTGAATCCTGCCGTCCGTCAGAGCAGGTCTCGCAAAGAGCCACAAGGAGCGCGGAAAAATGGAATAAACCGAAACTTCTTCATGCGCTCCATGCCCTTCATGGTGCCCCCCTGCCCGACGAAAAACCGAACCTTCCAACCCAAACTTGCTCCACTCCACGACCACCCCCATCATTGCCGCCCATGTCGCAAGTTCGCACCCGCTTCGCCCCTTCCCCCACCGGCTATCTCCACGTCGGCGGCGCCCGTACCGCGCTGTTCAACTGGCTCTATGCCCGCCATCACGGCGGCACCTTCGTCCTCCGCGTCGAAGACACCGATGAGGCCCGCAACACCGAGGAAGCCCGGACCGCCATTTTCGACGGATTGCGCTGGCTGGGTCTCGATTGGGACGAGGGTCCCGAAGCAGGCGGCGACTTCGGTCCTTACTTCCAAAGCGAACGAAGGGAGATCTACGATCGCCACTTCGCCAGGTTGGAAGACGCAGGAGTCATCTATGACGACAACGACGCCAAGCGATTCCGACTCGACGGAGGATCCGTCGCCTTCAAGGACGAAATCTGCGGCGACGTCGCCTTCGATCTCGATCAGGAACCCGACCTCACTCTCAAGCGGCCGGACGGCAGCTACATCTTCCACTTCGTGAATGTCATCGATGACCTCGAAATGGGCATGACCCATGTCATTCGCGGGGAAGATCACCTTCCCAACACCCCCAAGCACATCCGTATTTTTGAAGCCCTCGGTGTCACCCCGCCGACCTACGCGCATATCCCCCTGATCCTGAACCAGGACGGATCGAAGATGAGCAAGCGCGATCAAGGCGCGGCCATCGGATCCTACGTCGACAACGGATTCTTGCCGGAAGCGGTTGTCAATTTTCTATCCTTGTTAGGGTGGTCACCCAAGGACGACTCCGAGAAGCTTCCACTCCAGGAAATCATCGATCGCTTCGGGCTCGACGCCATCAACCGCAGTCCGGCCAAGTTTGATCTCGAAAAATGCACCTGGCTCAACCAGCAATACCTCGGCGAACTCAATGACGACACTTTCCAGGAAAAGGCCGCGGCTCACGCTCCAGCCGATCTTCCGCCGGGAGCGCTGATTCTCGCCAAGGGGAAGGTGAGAAAGTTCGATGAGATCGGCGATTACCTCGCCCCGGCCTTCGACGACGAACATCCCACAGAGGATGGCGTGCGGCAAAAGGTCACCAAGAAACCAGAGAACAAGAATCTCCTCCTTGCGCTCGCCAAGACCCTCGACGGTGTGGAGGCATGGACCGTCGATGCGATCAAGGCCGCCGTCCAAGCCACCGCAGAGACCAGTGGCGTCAAGATGGGCGCCCTCATGTTCCCCCTTCGCGCCACCTCCACGGGCATGGCCACCGGCCCCGATCTGGTTCCCTTGCTCGCACTCCTCGGCAAAGAGCGCACCCTCGCCCGAGTCCGCCGACGCATCGGAGAAATCTTCGAGTGATCCGGATCACGAGAAGCGAAGGTGGATCGTGCCCTCCGGGCGCGATGCCTGCTCTCACGAGCGAAGCGAGCTTTCCTTCGACTCTTCGGACGCCGAGGACGAAACAACCTGCCCACAATCCACCGCGCTGCGCGCGTTTCCAGATCCATCGCGCCCGGAGGCCGCGATCCACCTTTCGAAAATCTCCTTCTTTCCCACGACGTAATCTTCCCTAAACTGGGATCGTCTATGCCGGATCAGGAAGTTTTCACCCTTAAGGACCTCGAATCGTGGCGCGTCACGGGCTGCCCTCTTTCGCCGCCGGCAAAAGTCGCCGTCTTCGGGGACCCGGTGGCGCATTCGCTTTCCCCGCAACTACATAATCCCGCCCTGGAGGCGGCAGGCATCGACGCCCAGTACATCCGGATTCATCTCCCCGTCGAAGACCTCAAGCGCGGCCTCGACCTGACTCGTGAACTCGGATTCATCGGCGTCAATTGCACCATCCCGCACAAATTTGAGGCCCTCAAGGCCGTCGATGAAGTCGACGATCTCGCGCGCCGCCTCGGTGCCGTCAACACGGTCGTTTTCGAAGACGGCCAGGCCCTCGGTTTCAATAGCGACGGCCCCGGACTCGTGCGCGCGCTTCGCGAGGAGTTCAGCGTCGATCTCCACGACCTCCGCGTTCTGATTTTTGGAGCGGGCGGCGGGGCCGGGCGCGCGGCGGCCGTGCAATGCGCGGTTGAAGACTGCGAGCGCCTTGTTCTCGTCAATCGCACCCACGAAAAAGCGGAGGCCCTGCGCCTTGAGCTCGCCCCCGCCTTCGAGTCCGACCGCCTTCTTGCCCAAGCCGAGCGTCTCGAGGCGATCCCTTGGGAAACCGAGCCCCTCGCCGAATCCCTGCAAACCATTGACCTCATCATCAATGCCACCTCCGTCGGCATGAAGCGGACCGATCAGGAGTTTCTGCCCCATCATCTCGTCGAACCGTCGCATCTCGTCTACGACATGATCTACAGTCCACCGCGCACCAAACTCCTCCAGGCCGCCGAGAACGAGGGCGCCCGCACCGCGAACGGCCTTTCCATGCTGTTGCACCAAGGTGCGATTTCCTTCGAGCACTGGTTCAATCGCGAAGCGCCTTTGGAGGCGATGCGAGATGGTCTACGTTCGAGCATTTAGCGAGGTTCACGGCTTTCTGCGACTAGATACCGCGCACTGTATGAAATCTTGTCAGATTTTTGAGGTATGGATCCTTTCTGATGGCTCCGTTCTTCGGTGTGGTCACGATCCATACCGAAGAACGCTATTTTTGTCATCTGACGACCTGCTTATCACTCGACTCTCCGTCGATTCTGTTAAGGATCCCGGTGCAGCTACCAATGAAGCCTATAACGAATATCAAGAGACAGGGAAATACCTAGCCAGGTCCTCAGAGATTTTAACGTCTTCCTACGAAAATGGCCTCCATTCAGGAAATCAAATACTGTTAACGCAAGCGACCGAAGTGTTGGAATACTCGATACCCGAGGGCACACTTTTGGAGGTTATTCAGGGCGACACCGAATTTCCTGAGACGCTTTATGCATCAACTATCAAGTGGCCCAAGAGGAAAGGTCGTTCCTGGCATTTTCAGTACGTTCTTTTACCTG
>JBCDLR010000048.1:0-16178 GCA_038745205.1 Verrucomicrobiota bacterium | reverse complement strand
GGAGCGACCGGCGCCGCACGAAGATCGGCGGCTTCGAGTACTTCGGGCACTCGAACAAGTTTGCCTTCATGTTCGACTACAGCAATTGGATCAGCGGTGTCTCCAAGTCGTGGCTGCACGAGGCGGACCTGCGAAAAATCAGCCGCCGCGCCTTTGCCAAGGACGCCTACTGCCAAAGCTGGGGCTGCCACAGCGGCGAGAGTTTCTGCGCCGCGTGGCGAAAAGCCACCGGGACGAAGATGTGGGGCGCGGAGGGGAAAACGGACTACAGTGTGCTGCAATACGGCAAGCTCCCCGAGATTTCGGGGAACGGACGGTGGAAATATTGATCCGGTTTTGAGGTCGGCGTCGCTCGACAGGGGAGAAATTTCGGGCACTTTGAGGACTTAATGAAGTTTTCCGAACTCCATCGCCTTTTCCACCAGCCCTTCTTTGAATTGCTCAAGACGGCTCGCGCGGTGCACGAGGAGCACTGGCCGAAGGCGGAAGTGCAATTGTGCACGCTGTTGAGCATCAAGACCGGTGGTTGTAGCGAGGACTGTTCCTACTGCGCGCAGAGTGCCCGCTACTCGACGGGCGTTGATGCGGAACGGTTGATGCCGAAATGCGACATCGTTGAAAGGGCGAAGGCGGCAAGGGAGAACGGGTCGACGCGGTTCTGCATGGGCGCGGCGTGGAAGGGCGTGCGGGGCGGAACGAAACGCTTTGACGAGGTCCTCGATATCGTGCGTTCGGTGAGCGAACTCGGGATGGAAGTCTGCACGACTCTCGGAGAGCTCGGACCCGAGGAAGCGAAGCAACTCCGGGAAGCCGGGGTCACGGCCTATAACCACAACATCGACACTTCCCGCGAGCATTACCCGAACATCGTCACGACGCATACTTACGACGACCGGCTCAATACAATCAAGAACGTGCAGGATGCCGGCATGAGCGTTTGCTGCGGGGGCATCCTTGGTCTGGGCGAGGACAACGATGACCGCCTCCGCATGCTTGAGGTGCTCGCCAATTTCAATCCGCAACCGGAGAGCGTGCCGATCAATACCCTTATGCCGATGCCCGGCACGCCGCTCGAGGGTTCCAAGCAGGTTGATACCTTTGATCTTGTCCGCATGATCGCGACGACGCGCATCGCCATCCCGAAGGCCAAGGTCCGCCTTTCCGCCGGTCGCACGCGCATGACCGATGAACTGCAGGCGCTCTGCTTCTTTGCCGGTGCGAACTCGATTTTCTACGGCGACAAGCTGCTCACCGCCCAGAACCCGGGCGTGACGCAAGACCAGGAGCTGCTTGAACGTCTCGGATTGGCGGCCCAGGAGCCGTTTTCCGACGTGGAAGGGGCTGCTTGTTCCCTGAAGACGCCGGCGAGTCCTACGGAAGCCTAGTTCTCCGCTGAGCCTCCAAATCATCACTTGAAATGATGATTTCTGAAAGAGAATCGATGATACGCAAAGGGCACGGCGGCGAGCTTTTTCCATGACCGCCGTGGCATCGATATCCGCTCACCAGCCCGCCTTGACTGAATCAACCAACGGAAACCGCTCGCGTCTCTGGCTGGCCCTGCTGCCTGCGCTGATTGTTCCGAGCCTCGGAGCGCTCGTTTACTTCGTCTGGTTCACGGGAACGCCCGTCGGGAAAGTAGCAATGATCGCGACGAAGGCTTTCGGTATCGCTTGGCCGATCGTCGCCACCCTCTTCATTCTGCGCCGTCCGGTGTGGACGAAGAAGAAGGTGCATTGGCCTTCGACCCTGGGCATCGGCCTTGGCTCCGGCATCCTCATCGGCGCGTTGATGCTGGCGCTGGCGCATTGGACACCGCTGGGCCAATACATTTTCGAGGCCGCGCCGATGATTCAGCAGAAGGTCAACGACCTCGGGTTTGCGAACAACTTCCTCCTCCTGGCGCTACTGATCTCCTTCCTCAACTCTGCGATGGAGGAGTATTACTGGCGGTGGTTCACCTACGGGAAACTGCGCGAGGCGATGAAGAGCAAGTTCTGGCCGCACTTCCTCGCGGCGCTGGCTTTCACCGGGCATCACATCGTGGTCACCCTCCAGTTTTTTCCATTGCCCTTCGTCGTTTTCCTTTGCGCCGGGGTCTTTGTCGGCGGGATGATCTGGTCGTGGCTCTGCGAAAAGCAGGGGCACACGTGGGGGGCGTGGATTTCCCATATCGTGGCCGACCTCGCGATTTTCTTGATTGCATGGCAGGCGATCTCCTGAACCGCCGTAGCGTCGCCTCTCCTTCACGCTGCCTCCCCGTAGCACAGACACTCTTGTCTGTGCATGCAGGCTGTCGATTTTCTTTTTTAGAAAAGCGCCGCAGTCACGCCGTGGCGATGGAGGAGGATTCGACGGGCGAGGTCCTTCGACTGTGGCGGGAAGCGGAGGTCGCGAGACGTCCGGCACAGACAGGAGTGTCTGTGCTACGAGAGCGGTCGATCAGCGCTATTCGTTGTGGGGGCGTCACCTTTTGATGGCGGTGCCGATCAGTGCTTCCACATGCGCCTTCGTCGCCGAGGCCAGTCCGTCGAGGGCGTAACCGCCCTCGAGCAGGGAGACGACGCGGCCTCCGGCGGTGTCCTCCCCTAGTCCGGTCAGCAGCTTGGTCAGTTCGACGAAGTCCTCGTCGGTGAGCCGGAAATCTCCTAACAAGTCACCCAAACGCGAGTCGAATCCCGCCGAAATGATGACGAGGCCCGGCTGGAATTCCTTCATCGCCTTCAGGAAGGCTTCGCGGAAGGCCGCACCCACGTCCTTCATGCCCGTGCCCGCGGGCAAGGGGGCGTTCAAGGTCGTGCCCTCGCCCTTGCCGGAACCGGTTTCTCCCTTGGCACCCGTGCCGGGATAGAATGGGTATTGGTGGGTGCTGAAATAGAAGACGCTTCCGTCCTCGTAGAAGATGTCCTGGGTGCCGTTGCCGTGATGCACGTCCCAATCAATGATCGCGACGCGTTCGATGCCGTGTTTTTCCTGCGCGTGGCGGGCAGCGACGGCCGCATTGTTGAAGAGGCAGAAGCCCATGCCGCGACTGGCCGTTGCGTGGTGCCCGGGCGGGCGAGTGGCACAAAAGGCGTGGCGGCACTTCTTTTCGGAGACGGCGTCGACGGCTTCAATGGTCGCCCCCGCGGCGAGGCGGGCGATACGCGCCGACTCCCGCGAAATGACCGCGTCACCGGTGCTGATATCGACGGGCGAATCGGCGGCGGCGCATTCTTTCGTCACGAGTTCGATGTATCCTTCGTCGTGGCAGCGCGCGAGTTCCTCGTTGGTCGCTTCGCGGGCCTTGATCGTGTGCGTGGTGTTCGCGCCCGCGATTTCCGCAAGGGCTCCATTCACGGCATCGATTCGCGCCGGACGCTCGGGGTGTCCCGGGCCGGTGTCGTGTTCCTTGAAGACGGTATCGTAGACGAGTCCGAGCGGTTTCATGGAGAATACCGTGGTCGAAACGCGGGAAATTGGCAATGAATCGTCGCAGGTCTGCCACTTGCGCGGATTCGGCCCGCAAGCGATACTCCCCGCCCTCATGGCTCAGGACGCAAAGCAAACCCTCCACATCGGCTTGGCCGGACTCGGCAACGTCGGCGCCGGGGTGGTGAAGAACATCGACAAGAACCGCGATCTGCTCGTCGAACGCACGGGCGTGGACTTGCAGATCGAGCGCATCGCGGTGCGCGACCCGAACCGAAAGCGCGACGTCGAGGTGCCCGCGGAAAAATTGACCACCGATTGGCAACACCTGATCGAAGATGAATCGATCCAAGTCGTCGTCGAACTTATTGGCGGGACGGACGAAGCGTTGCAGCTTGTACGCGGAGCGTTGCAGGCAAAGAAGGGAGTCGTCACCGGGAACAAGGCCCTGCTTGCCGAGCACGGGAAAGAGCTGATCACCCTTGCCGAAGAGAACAACGTTCCGCTCTATTTCGAAGCGGCGGTGGCGGGGGGGATTCCGATTATCAAGGCCGTGCGTGAAGCGCTCGTCGGGAATCGCATCGATGCCATCTACGGGGTGCTCAACGGGACGAGCAACTACATCCTCACGCGCATGGCCGACGAGGGAATCTCCTTTGAGGACGCGCTGGACGAAGCGCAGAAGCTTGGATACGCCGAGGCCGATCCGGCTCTCGACATCAATGGCTGGGATGCGGGGCACAAGGCCATCATCCTCGCCTGGTTGTCCTACGGTCGCTGGGTCAATCCGGCGGAAGTGGAGGTGAGTGGCATCGAGGGCTTTTCCCTCACCGATGTCGGCTTCGCGCGGGAACTTGGCTACGAGGTGAAATTGTTGGCCGTGATTCGCCAGGACAGCGGCGGCCGCATCGAGGTGCGGGTGCAGCCGACCTTGCTTCCCGCCGATCGCATTCTCGCTTCCGTGAGCGGGGTATTCAATGCCGTGGCCGTGCGCGGCGACGTCGTGGGCGAGACGCTCTTTTACGGAAGTGGCGCGGGGCAGGACGCGACGTCCAGTTCGGTCATCGCTGACCTCGCCGACGCCGCGAAGCACATCGACACCAGTCGGACCGACTCCGAAGGATTCGTCCCCCACGGCGATTTCGGCGACGCCTTGCCCGTCGACGAAACGGTTTCCGGGTATTACCTCCGGGCGCAGGTGGCGGACAAACCGGGAACGCTGGCGCAAATCTCCGGCATCCTTGGGCAGCGGGACATCGGGATTCTTTCCTTCATCCAGCCCGAACCCGAAGACGAGAGCGCGCCAGCCACGCTGGTCCTGACGATTCACGACGCCGCTTACGGGAACATGAAAGCGGCCGTGGAACAGATTTCCGGCCTGGATTGCTGCCTCAGGGCGCCGGTGCTACTGCGCATTGAGACGCTAGGGTGAATTTTTCGCCCCGTCTGATATGGTTAAGGAAGGTATGAATTCGCAAAAAATGAAGCAAATGATCAGGGGTGCCGGGGTCTTTCTTATTCCGATGATTTTGACCAATTGCGCGACGATCGTGCGGGATGATGAGCAGGCGGTTTCATTCAGTTCCAATCCGCCCGGAGCCGACCTGACCATTGACAACCGTCCATACGGCCGGATGCCGACGATGGTGAAGGTCGAGCGCGACCGGGGGGACCGCATCATCAGTGTTTCCAAGGACGGGTATCACACGACGACGTTTGCCCTCGGAGAAAAGCCTTCGGCGATGACCATCGGAAACGTCGTCTTTGGCTTGGTCGGGGTCGTTGGCGTCGGCGTCGATGCGCTGACGGGGGACAACAAGGATTACGAAAGCCATGTACACGTGGATTTGATTCCGGCTTCGCGTCCTGCGCCTCCACCGTTTGTTCACGATTAGGCGCGGGATTGCCCGGCCTCCGCTTGCGAAGCGTGTGAATTCCTCAACACTCCCTCCCATGCTCTATCACTCCACACGATCTTCGGCGGAAAAGGTCGGCTTCTTTGAGGCGTTCGCCAATGGCCTCGCCCCGGATGGTGGGTTGTATCTTCCCGGCGAGTTGCCGGGATTGCCGGAAGCGATGCTCAATCCCGCAGCCGAATATCCCTATCCCAACTTGGCCGCGGACTTTTTTGGGCTTTTTGACACCGATCACGAGCCGGAGGTGATCCGGGATCTCGTCGTGGATTCGCACCGGCTCTTCGCCGATCCGCCGAATGCGGCGCCGCTCAAGCAACTGGATGAACGCCTGTTTGTTCTCGAGCTTTTCCACGGCCCCACCCTCGCCTTCAAGGATTTCGGGCTGCAGATTGTCGGTTCGCTCTTTGCCGACCAGATCCAGCGGACAGGCAAGCCGATCAACGTCCTCGGCGCGACGTCGGGCGACACGGGTTCGGCGGCCATTCACGGTTTGGCCAACCAGCCGGGCGTGAATGCGTTCATCCTCTACCCGAAGGGTCGCATTTCCCCGCTGCAGGAAAGGCAGATGACCTGCACGGGTGCCCCTAACATTTTTCCTATTTCGATCGAAGGCTCCTTCGATGACGCGCAAAAGATCGTGAAGGATCTTTTCGGTGATCTCGAGTTCAAGGCGGGGGTCGGATTGTCGGCGATCAATTCGATCAACCTCGCGCGGGTGCTCGCGCAATGCATCTACTACCTCCATGCGTGGCGGTCGTTGCCGAACGCGGCGCGGAGTGACGTCACGTTCAATGTTCCAACGGGGAATTTCGGCAACATTTTCGCGGGATGGCTGATTTCGAAAATGGGCTTGCCCGTGAGGCGGTTCCGGATTGCCACGAACCAGAACGACATCCTTTACCGGTTGTTCACCACCGGTGAGTATGCCCCCGGCGGGGTGGACCCGAGTTTCGCGCCTTCGATGGATATCCAGGTTGCGTCGAACTTTGAACGTTTCCTTTTCTATGCGCTCGACGGGGACGCGAGCCGGGTGGCGACGATGATGGGGGAATTGAAAGAGACGGGGAGCGGTGAAGATCGACGGCTTCGATCCGGACACGTTCACAGCGAGCCGGACCGATGATGCGGGGATTCTCCGTCTCATCCAGGAGGTGAAGGAGAATTACGATTATGTCGCCGATCCCCACACGGCCTGCGGTTTCGAGGAAATCGGGGAAGGGGAAACGACGGTGGTTTTATCCACGGCCCATCCGGCCAAGTTCCCGACGGTGATTGAGGACGCCATCGGCGAGCATCCGACCCATCCGACCCTGGAGGCGCTCAAGGGAAAGGAACCGGTGATTTTCGAGGTGGAAGCGACGAGCGGGGCTATTCGGGAGTTCATTCTGTCCCGCGCCGCCCGCTAGCTCAATCCGCGATGGACAAGCGAAGATCCCTCGCCAAGAATTCCCGCCCACTTTTTCCCTCCCCAAACTGACCTTGAGTCTTCTCGTCCAGAAATTTGGCGGCACCTCCGTCGGAACCACCGAACGCATCCAGAATGTCGCACGCCGCTTGCTGGAGACGCAGCGCCAGGGAAACAGGGTCGCGGCCGTCGTTTCAGCGATGTCGGGGGAGACCAATCGGCTGACCGGGCTGGCGAAGGAGGTTTCCGAGGGGCGTGATCCCACTGAGCGTGAGATGGATGTTTTGCTTTCTTCCGGCGAGCAAGTCAGCATCGCCCTCACCGCGATGGCCATCAATTCCATGGGGGGAAAGGCGATTTCCCTGACCGGGGCCCAGGCCGGGATCACGACCGATGGCGAGCACACCCGGGCGCGGATCTCGAACATCGATTGTGAGGATGTGCACGAGCTTCTCGACGAGGGGCACATCGTGATCATCGCCGGCTTCCAGGGGTTGAGCCCCGACGGGTTGGTCACGACGCTGGGCCGCGGAGGATCGGACCTCACGGCCATCGCCATGGCGGCGGCGCTCGAGGCCGACCTTTGCCAGATCTTTACCGACGTCGAGGGTGTCT
Organism: Verrucomicrobiota bacterium; assembly: GCA_038745205.1. Lineage (GTDB taxonomy): Bacteria > Verrucomicrobiota > Verrucomicrobiia > Verrucomicrobiales > DEV007 > JBCCWV01. Next base: position 8,831 of record JBCDLR010000048.1, on the reverse strand, counting down.
ATACCTGCGATCCTCGGGTCGTCCCCGATGCGCGGAAACTTCCTGAAATCAGCTACGACGAGATGTTGGAAATGGCGAGTTCCGGGACGAAGGTCATGCAATCGCGATCGGTCGAATTCGCCAAGAAATTTGGGGTGAAGTTTGAAGTGCGCAGCAGCTTCAACGGGAATCCCGGAACCATAGTCACCGAAGAACACGAAAAAATGGAAGCCGTTGTCATCCGCGGAGTCAGCCTCGAACGAAAGCAGGCCCAAGTCACGATTACGAACGTCCCCGACGAACCCGGGCTCGCTTCCCGCATCTTCAACTCGATCGCGGACGCGGGCATCGTCATCGACATGATCGTCCAGAACATCTCCCACCAGACAAAGGCGACGGATATCTCTTTTACGCTGCATGAGAATGATCTGGGAAAGGCGGAGGAGACGCTGCGCCCGATCGCCGAAAGCATGGGCGGGGGGGCAGTCGAACTCGCGACCCACTCGGGGATCGCCAAGCTCAGCGTGGTTGGAATCGGCATGCGATCGCATTCCGGCGTCGCCGCCAAGATGTTTTCCGCGCTGGCGGAAGCGGGGATCAACATCCGCATGATCACGACCTCGGAAATCAAGACAGCCGTGATTGTCCGCGAAGACAAGGTGGACGAGGGGGCCAAAGTCGTGCACGCCGCCTTTGGGTTGAGCAACAATCCCGTCGAGGACGAGACGGTCTGAGTCCGGGATTGCCGCGAAAAGTCCTTCTGGAGCGGGTCCATGCCTGAACCGCAGGGACTTTTTACGCACTTTGCACTTTCTATTTCTTAAGAAGTGTTAATATTCAAGTAAGTCTGCGTAAATTGTCCTCGCTCTTTAGAGTAATTCTGAATATTCTAATAAGAGTGAGGGCCAGGCGCTGAAATCACTTGAACCATGAGTGCTGAAACGATTCAATTTTCCTGCAGCGCCTGTGGGACCTCCTTGACGGTCCCGGTGCAACTCGCGGGCGTCAAAGGACCTTGTCCACAGTGTGGGGCGGAGATTCAAGCACCCACAGCGGTGGTTCCGGAGGCGCCTCCGGTCGCCAATGTTTTTACCGGTAACGAGCCGGCCGTTCCTCCGAGCGCGGTCATGCCGCCGCCCGCGGTTCCTTCCAATCCGGAGGTGACTGCGCCGACCGTGGCGACGTCTCCGGTTTCAGCGCCTCATCATACGCAAGCGCCGCCCACCGCGGAGATGGCGCCTGCGGCCGCTTCGGCAAACATGTTAGGCTTGCAGGCGGCGGGAGGCGCTGCCGTTGCCGAGTTTCCTGAGCTTCCGCCCGTGCATGCGGCGGATCCGGTGGCCGTCGCGCCCCAGCCCCGGGAAGTCCCGGCGCACTCGCATCCTGGAACTTCCTCGCCGTCCGCCCTGGCTTCGCCGCCGGCAGCCGCCGGTCAACCTTCTCCCCATCCTGGTGCGACTCATTCGGTTGTCGTGCCTTCCGCGCCGGGATCGGGAGCGCCTGTGGCCGCGGCCGAGGTTGCTGCTCCATCGGTGACCGCTCCACCGGCCGCCCAAACGAGCAGTGCGGGCTCCGGCCTCGCATCGCTGCTCAACAACGCGCAGCAGCAGAACGAGGTGGCCAAGGAACCGGAACCCAAGCGCCGCCGCAAGGGGAGGCGTCGGGTGAAGGCGGAGCCTGAGAAGCCCGGTCGATTGAAAGACCAGCCTCGACGGGGCCCGGATCGACCTTACAAGTCGATGGATACCACCCAGTATGTCTCCGAGAAGGGGCAACCGTCGGGGAACGAAAGTGGCGACGCGGGTGGTGGTCTTGTCGCGGGCTTGGGAGGGCGCAGCATCTCACCGCCTGCAGAGCCCGCGAAAAAAGGAAACAAGGGGATACTTGCGCTCGCGGCCCTCCTCGTCATCGGGGGCTTCGCGGCGGCGGGATATTTCCTGTGGCCGAAGTACATGGTACCCGATGGTCTTTTTGCGAGCGGGAGCGAATCGGGCTCGACCGTAAAGCCTTTTATTATCGCCAAGAATCCCGACGGATCCGCGGCGGATGGTTCTGCTCCGCAGGCCAAGATGGTGGGTGAAACCTCCGAACCGGTCGTTGATCCGGTGATTGCCAAGATCGACCCCGCGCCTCCGGAAGCCGCAAAAAATTCCGAAGCAGGTCCGGAAGCAAAAGGGGCGGAGTCCCCGACGACAACGGTTGTCGCGCAGTCGTCTCCCGGTCCGGGCGAAGTGGTTCCCCGTCCGGCGAATCCCGTTTCTTCGAACAATCCCGTCCCGCCACCCGTCCCCGCCAATGCTGATCATGCCGCCGCGCAACGGGCCCTGGAAAAGTTTCTCAACGCGAAGACGATGGATGAACGATTTCAGTTCGTGCATTCGCCGGAGAAAATTGAAAAGGAGATGGAGTCCTACTATGGCCGGCATCCGCAGGGCATCGAACCGACCCGCGTAGACTTCCAGCTATCCAACAAACTTCGCGATAGCAATTACAACTTTCACGTCTTCGAGGTGACGACCCGCCAGCAACCCGATCCTTTCCCGGTTTCCGTGGAGGAGACATCCGAGGGGCACAAGATCGACTGGCGGCTCTTCATCGAGTTCCACGACAACCTTCTCGGACGCTTCACGAAAATCTACCAGGAGCGACCGGAGCAATTTCGCGTCATGCTGGAGCGAGCCCATTACTTCCGCAGCGATATTCCAGAAGTGGGCAACAAGCTGTGTTTCCGCATTCGACCCCCGATGCTGGGTTATGAGGGGTATTGCTTTGTGACCGCGGACACGTCATTCGGCAAGGAGTTGGAGGCCAAGTTCGACTGGGACGTCCTCTACATGCCCATCGTCGAGCTGCAATGGTTCGAGGTGGACGGCTGGAAATTCATCAAGCTGACAAAGGTCATCCAGGATAACTGGCGCACGTCATTTTAAGGGCCGGATGCCGGAAGGCGTCGCGTTGCCGACCGGCCGAATGGATTCCGCCTCGCTCTCGGCTACTCCGTCTCAATCGCGTCGGCCTTGATATAGATTCGCGCGGGGGCTTCCTCGTAGTAATTGAAGAGGGCGGGACAGAGCCAGCCTTTCCGGTCCAGGCCTTCGACCGAATACCAATAGCCACCGCTTTCGGCTTTTCCCCGGAGGGTGACCAACTCGTGGCCGGGAAACGGTTTCGCGGAAAAAGTGAGGCGAAATCCTTCTTTCGCGTTGGGGATGTCAGCGACAAGCGCCGTGAGGATCTCCGGAACGCCGGCGACGAATGGCTCCTCCTTGAGCTTTTTGGAAGCGTCATCAAAGACCCAGGTCCCATGCTTGAAGTAGGGCCGGATGACCATCAGCGCGTTGTTCGAGGGGGAGGTTGTGGGAGTCTCCCGTGAGCAATCGGTCAGCAGAAGGAAAAGCGACAGGAGTATGGCGAATCTCAAGTCCATTCGGGACCAACGTCATAACCCGGCTGACCTATTCCTGCCAAACCTATTCGGAATCGACCAGATCCTTCAGTCCCGGCCAGCCGTCCTTGACGACGATCACTTCGGCGTAGCGCATCTCTTGAAGCTTGCCTGCAATGACATGGCTGGCCTCGCACTGGGCCCCATCGCAGTAGACGAAGACGGGCTTGTCGTAGAACTCGGTGAGGGCCATGTGCGCATCCGCCGCAGAATCGAAATTCCGCTCATTGAGGTTGAGCGCGCCGGGAAGGTGGTGCTGGGCGTAGATAGATTCCTCGCGCGCGTCGACCCACGCGACCTCCTCCAACCGGGATCTCTTCCACGCGTCGGCGGCGAGGATCTCTCCGTCGACGAGGGGTTGGCTTTGCAGGTAGAGCGCCGGGGCGCTGTCGGGAAAAAAGTGACGCTGGGCGGCCCCGAATGCAATGGCCGCCGCCACGAAGACCCCGGCTTGAATAATCGCTCGAAAGACGAGGCGGGACGGCATGGGAAACCGGGAGGAGCGAACTAACTGCCGCTGACGGGTTCCGCCCGGCGTGGACGCGGGCGCTTGATGCTGTAGAAGGCCAGTTTCTTCTTCAACTTGTCGACGGGAGCGTCGGTCTCGATGTTGAGGAAGCCGAGCATGGGACTGGAGGTGTCTTCCGGGGTGACGGCGATCTCGTATTTTTTCCCTTCCTCGATCGTCGTGAGCGTGTGACCGAATTGTTCCCGCGACGAGTTGACCGCGACGATGTGAATGGGCGACTCGAAATCAATGGAGACGGTGAATGTTTTTGCGGTGATCTCTTCGCCGGTGCTCCACTCAAGCATCTTCGGTTCGATGCTGATGATCTCGGGAATGGAGATCTTGACGCCAAGTCGCTGCGTGGGGTGCTTTTCGCCGGAGGTGCTGGAGGACACGTTGACGTATTTCCGTACTTCTCCCGTGGCGTTTCCGACCTTGAAGACAGCCGTGACCTCGCCGGACTCCCCGGGCGCGTAGGAATCCTTGTCAGTCTTCGCGACGAGGCATCCGCAGGAGGTTTTCACACCTTCGATTTGAATCTCCGCCTCCGACTTGTTTTCCAGAATGAAGGTGACGGTGGTGGAATCCTCCGAGGCCTCCATGGACTTTTCGACCTCCGTCTCGGGAAAGGTAAGCTGCGCGAGGCTGGAGGACGCGGCGAGCGCAAGCAAGCCCGGGACGAGGAGAAGGGATTTCACCGGTCAAGATACCGTTCTGGCGCGGGTCGCGCAAGGGAGCGTGTTTTTGCCCGGGACTATCCTTTCGGGCCCGGAAACCAGACGTAGAGCATCAAATAGACGAGGACGCCGGTCACGGAAACGTAAAGCCACACCGGCAGGGTCCAGCGCGCGATGCGCTTGTGCCTGTCAAAGCGTTGTCGAAGGGCTGGAATCACGGTGAGGATGATCATGGGAACGTTCACCGCGGCAAGGACAATGTGGGGAAAGAGGATGATGTAGTAGATGACCTTGAGCATCCCGCCGTGGGCGAATTTTACCGAACCGACATAGTAGTGGTAGACGAGGTAGGAGGTGAGGAAGGCCGCGGAGACGACGAGGGCGGAGACCATGAACGCGATATGGGTCTTCTTGCGTTCGGCACGAATGGACAGCCAGCCCCCGATGAGGAGCACAGTCGCGACGGCGTTCAGGGATGCGTTCAGCGTGGGGAGATCGGAAACGGTCACGCGGTCTTGAGGCGGTTGCGAATTCCGAAAATAATCACGAAGGCGAGGATGACGGCGACGATGGCGATGACCATGAGGTAAACCCCGCGCTGGGCCGTGTCGTGGTCCTCGGCAAGAACATCCTCGATGTCCTGGAAGAGCGCCTTCATGGATTCCTCGATGAAGGCGTCATACCATCCGCGGATATTCGCCTGGCCATCGACGAGGACCACCTTCGTGTCGTGGTTGAAGAGATCGCCCGGGGTGAGGCGATCCTCTTCCGGTTTGTCCTCGACGCGGAACTTGAATTGATCGAAAGCGTATTCCCGGACTTCCTCTTCCTCACCGGTGAGAAACCACCAGTTTTCGCCCTCGAGTTGGAAGGTATCGCGGAATGCGGCGAGTTCCTCGGGGCCATCGTGGGCGGGGTCGATGGTGAAGGTGACGATTTTAAAGCGGGGATTGTCGCCGAATTTTTCGTGCACCTGCCGGAGTTGTTCCGCGACTCCGGCGCACTGGCCGGGGCAGCGGGTGAAGACTTGGGACGCGACGTAAACGGATCCGCGGAGGTCAGCCATTTCGATCGCTTCTCCCTTGCTGTTGAGGGCGTTGAGATTTTTCTCGATGCGGTCCTTGTAGGCAGGACGGGGGTCGTTGGCCTGCCGCACGGCCTGATTCTGTCGAAAGATCGCGTAGTTCCAGGCCACGACGGCGCCACCGACGATGATGCCGACGATGAGCCAGATGGACCATGGTTGGAACCGTGGAGCGGGTGGAGGCGGGGAGTTGGAGACGGAGTCCATGGGTTACAAAATCGATTACGATATTGAACTCGAGATGGTATGCGAGAAGCGCCTTGCGCGCCTGCTAGATTCGGTCGTAGACACCCGTGAAGGCGCCACCCTGGGATGAACTCGGATTATCGACGCGGACTTCCGATGGATTGATGATCGTGATGAGGAGTTTCTTCTCTCCTCCTCCGGGAGTGTCCGCGACAAGGAGGATTCCATCCGGACTTGTCGACCATCGGCAGTGGCTCCAAGGCGCACGTCCGTCCGGTGCGTTGAAATCGAAGGAGCCGTCCTCGTGGAATCCCATGATGAAGCGGGTTGAGGCCCGACGCTGCCACTTGGTGCCCACGATCTTTTCCGCGGAAATGGGATTCTCGTCGGTGGCCGGTTCCTCCGGGGCGGCACTGGCCTGTGGCGGGGGCTTGGCGTTGGGCGATGGCGGATAGTAGTGTTCCATCACGCGCTTCTTCAGGTTGGACCGGTAGTCGCGGACTTCGACGGCCATTTCGATCTCGCCTTCCTTGGTTAATTCCGACTCCAATTCCTCGAGGAGGCCGCGAAGCGCGGCGACGTAGCGATCGGCGCTCTTGTTCCGGGTCTTCAGCAACTCCTGGCGGGCGTTGTGGTAAGTTTGCCGCATGTTGTCGAGTTGTTGGTGTCCGGTGTTCGGACCGGGAATCGATGCCGTACCGCCCAGCCGACCGAAGTCGTTCTTGGCCTTATTGAGCTCGTCCAATCCGGAGAATTTCTCCCCTTCGATGAGTGGGACGAGGGCGTTGCGGTACTTTTCCCGGAGCTCCTTGAGACCCTGCTCGTAGGGGGTGATGACGGCGGATTCAAACCGGCCGTGAAACTGGGTGAGGGTTGGTTGCATGCGCTTCTCGGCCTCCGTTGGCCCAATGGGCTCGTCGTTGATGGGAGGCATGAACGTCTTGGGCTCTTCGGGAGGCGCGTCGTCCTCCGTTGCCTGCGCCATTTCCTGCGGGACCTCGGCTGGTGGTTCGATGGGCGGAGGCGGCGGCTTTGGCGGGATGCTCGCTTCCTGATCAATCGCGCTGTTCTCGAAAATGGATGCCAGAGACTCGTCGTTTTTCGGGTCCTGAGGTGATTCTCCGGCGTCCGAAGATGTCGTGTCCACCGGTGGCAGCGTGGATGCAGGGGACACCGCGGGCGGGGATGACGGGTCCTCCGCGGCGGCGACTTCAGGGGCAGGTCCGTCCGGCGATCCCCCTTTGAGGAAGATGGCGCTGGCGGCGCCGAGGATCGCGAGGACGGCAACCGCGGCGAGGATCTTGGGTCCGCCCTTCTTTTTCTCCGGGACGTAGTAGGACGGCTTTGTGCTTTCGCCGCCGTCCATCATGGCCCACCTTTGCTCGACCGCGTTCCGGAATTCCTTCGCCGACTGGTAGCGGTCGGCGGGCTTCTTCGCCATCGCCTTGTGGATGACGGTGTCGAAGGCGCTCTCAGTTTTCGGGACGGTCCCTGCCTCGGGCGTGTGACCGGTAAGGAGCTCAAAAAAGAGGGCGCCGAGGGAGTAGATATCGGCCCGGTGGTCGATGGAGGCCTCGGGGTCGATGACTTCAGGAGCGGCGTAGTCCGGCGTGCCATAAGAGGAATCGCCGAGCCCCTTGGAGTCCTCACCCGCATAGAGTTTGGCCAGCCCGAAATCTCCGACCTTGGCGTGGCCGTCGCCGTCGACGAGGATATTGGCGGACTTGATGTCACGGTGCACGACGCCGTGCTCGTGCGCGTAGTTCAGCGCGCCGCAAACCTGGGTGATGGTTGCGACGGCGGCTTTGCGATCGATGAGGTCGTCGTGGACAAGTTCAAAGAGCGTGCGCCCATCGACGAACTCCATGACGAAGTAGAGCCAGCCACCGGGCGTGAAACCGAAATCGTAAACCGAAATGATGTTCGTTTGGTTGAGACGGGCCATGGCCTGAGCCTCGGACTTGAAGTGATCGGCAAATTCGTCGCCGCCGATTCCACGGGCGAGAACCTTGATCGCGATATTGCGGTCGAGGTTCTCCTGGTAGGCCTTGTAAACGCCTCCCATGCCGCCGACACCGATGCACTGCAGGACTTCGTACTGCGGCAGTTCCGCATTCAGTTCCTCGTGCGATGGGATTTCCGGGGGGGTCGTTTCTTGGTCCGCCATGGATGGTCGAGATGTTACTGCAAGGCCCGGTGGGTTTCGAGTGGAATCCCGGAAGGGGAATCACGCTTCGATCGCTGCCGTCGACCCGCATGACACGATCTCGTGCATCCGACGTCCCGCCATTAGAAAAATTCGAGTTGTTTGGAAGGGAAGAAACCGGACTCTTCCGTCGTATTGGCGGTTATCCGGCGAAGGGAGGCCTGAATCTCCGGGGAGGGGGTATCCTGACAGGCGCAAAAGACCGATATTTCGCCGCACCCGGGTGCGCTCCGTATTGCTTCCGCGGCGACCTCCGGTGCGTTGCAATCCCCGCTGAGATGGCCAAGGACGACCTGCTGGAGTCCGCCCGAGGCGAGGTGCGAAGTGAGTTCAGCGGTTTGCGTATTCGAAAGGTGGCCGTGGCGCGAGGAGATGCGCTGCTTTGTCGACCACGGCCGGACGGTGTCGTTTTGCAGCATCACTTCGTCATAGTTGGCTTCGACAAAAAGCGTCTGCACGCCCTCGAGCCGGCTGCGCACGAGGTTCGTGATCCAGCCGACGTCGCTCAGCACCCCGATGGAGGATTCCCGGTCCTTGAGGACAAAGCCCACCGGCTCGGCGGCGTCGTGGGCGACCCGAAACGTTTCGATTTGAATCCCACCGATCTCGAATTCGTTGCCCGACTCGAAAATCTTCCATTTGGCGTTCTGAGGGGCCGTCCCGTTCATGGCTTCCCGGGTGAGCAGGTTGCAGTAAACCGGCACCTCGCAGCGACGGAGGAGGACCTTGAGCCCGCGCACGTGGTC
>JBCDLR010000047.1:0-16219 GCA_038745205.1 Verrucomicrobiota bacterium | reverse complement strand
GCCAAGTCCAATCGGAAAGTCGGCATCATTCCCGCCATCGCCGTCACCGTGGGCAGCATGGTCGGCGTCGGTGTCTTCACCTCACTGGGTTACCAAGTCGTGAGTTTTGAGTCCGGAGCCGTGATCGCGGCACTTTGGATACTCGGAGGACTCTACGCACTTTGCGGGGCCCTGTGTTACGCCGAGGTGACAACCGCCTTCCCCCGCTCGGGCGGTGAATACCAGCTGCTCTCACGACTTTACCATCCAGCGGTCGGTTTCATGTCGGGATGGGTGTCGGTAACGGTCGGATTCGCGGTTCCTACCGCGCTGGCCGCCATGGCCTTTGATCGATACTTCGGAGGCGCCTGGGGAGGGGGCGGCGGGGGCGGCGGATACTCATTCCCGGCAGCAGGACTCTCCGTTCTTCTCTTCGGGACGGCGATTCATCTTGTCAGCCTCCGCTGGTCTGGACGTTTCCAAGCCGTGCTAACCACGGGAAAAGTCCTCCTGATTGCCGGGTTGATTGTCTTTCTAGCCGCCTTCAGCAAGGGCGAAGGCGGTTCCTTTTTCCCGGGGCTGAATGCACCCGGCGAGTTCGCATGGGGCGCTTTCGCGATCAGTTTCCTCTACGTGACCTACGCCTACTCCGGCTGGAACTCCGCCGCCTACATCGCCGGGGAGATACGCGACCCGAACCGGTCCCTTCCCGTCATCTTCATCACTTCCACTCTTTTCGTCACCGGCCTCTACCTCACCGTGAATCTCGCCATGTTTTCCTCGACCCCGCTCTCGGAAATGGCGGGTAGAAACGAAGTCGCGTTCGTCGCTGCCAACCACGTCTTCGGGGGAAGTGCGGGAAGGCTCATCGCAGGACTCATCTCCTTCGGCCTACTCTCAGCGGTCGGGGCGATGATGTGGGCAGGACCGAGGGTCGCCAAGACCATTGGGGAAGACCTCCCGCAGCTTCGTTGGTTTGCCAAGACCAATCGTGGCGGCATTCCTGTCCGTGCAACGGCCCTTCAATTCGTCATCGCCGCCGTCTTCATCCTGACGAACCGCTTCGAAAGCGCAGTCGTCTATATTGAACTCGCCTTTCTCGTCACACTGGGTCTCACCGTAGCCGGAGTTTTTGTTCTTCGTTTCCGCTTTCCCGAGGTTGAACGCCCCTACTCGACATTCGGCTATCCTTGGACGCCGGTCCTTTTTCTTCTCGTCACCGTCATCGTGGGATACCAGACACTACTTGTAAGAAAAGTGGAGTTCTTCCTCGGCATCATTACCCTCTCCTCCGGCCTGCTCGTTTTCTACGCAATCACCCGGGGTTGGAAAATCCGCCGCTCTCACTGAAGCACTCCGCGTTCGCTCGCCTCGATAAACTCAATCAACTCGATCACTTTCGCGCTTCCGCCTTCTTCCTCATTTCGCCTTCGCAGCGAGGCCAACCTCTCGGACATCGTCCCCACCGTGTTCCGAAAGAGCCAGCGGAAAGCGCTCTTCAGGGCACGCACATCGGATTCGGAAAATCCACGCCGCTGAAGCCCCACCGTATTCACCCCTCGCAACTTTGCGGGGTTCCCGTCCGCAATCATGAACGGGGGAATATCCTGCACGATCTTCGCGCATCCTCCGGTCATGGCATGCGCCCCCAGCCGGCAGAACTGGTGGACGGCGGAAAGGCCCCCGAGAACAACAAAATCCCCGACTTCCACATGTCCCGCCACCGTTCCGTTGTTGGAAAAGATCACGTGGTCAGCAATCAAGCAGTCGTGGGCAACATGGCTGTAGGCGAGAAAGAGGTTGTTGCTGCCAATGAGCGTCTTCCCGTCCTTTGATGTGCCCCGATTCACGGTCACAAACTCACGGAAAACGTTGCCATCGCCGGCCTCGAGGAAGGTCGGTTCGCCTTCATACTTCAAGTCCTGCGTCCGACCGCCGATGACGCACTGGGGGAAAAACTCGTTGTCCGCGCCGAACTTTGCCGGACCGGACAACGTCACCTGGTTGTGCAGCCGGCAATTCCCTCCCAATTCCACACCCGCGCCCACCACGCAATAGGGACCAATTTCAGTCCCGTCGCCGATCTTCGCAGCGGGATCAATAACGGCAGTTTCGTGGATGGTGGTCTCGCCCATGGTGAATCCTGGCAATCACACATCCATGATCGCAAACTTCAACTCCGCTTCCGAGGTGACCTCGTCGTTCACGGAACAACGGGCCGCAGCGTGCCCAATGCGGGCGCGCGTCCGCAGGATCTCGACTTCAATGACCAGGCTGTCGCCCGGCTTCACCGGCTTGCGGAACTTCACCTTGTCCGCACTCATGAAATAACCGATTTTTCCCGCGTTCTCCGACATTCGCATGAGCAGGATGCTGGCCACCTGCGCCATCGCTTCGACCTGAAGCACTCCCGGCATGATCGGGTGCCCGGGAAAATGTCCCTCGAAATACTCCTCGTTGATGGAAACCTGCTTCAAGCCCCGTCCCTTCTTTTCTCCCTCAAATCCAATGATCCGGTCGACCATGAGGAAGGGGTAACGGTGCGGGATGATCTTCTTGATCTCTTCGACATCGAGGATGCCCTCGCCTTTCGGAATACTGATCGCCGGAACAGCTGCTGCCATTTCATCGTAGTAACCCTTAAGCTGCTTTGCCATCTGCGTATTCGGACCATGTCCGGGCTTCACGCAAATGACATGACCCATGATCCGCTTGCCCGAGAGCATGAGGTCGCCGACGACATCGAGAATCTTGTGCCGGGCGAATTCGTCATCGAAGCGAAGCGGCTCCTTGCTCATGACGGAGTCATCACGAATGACGATGGCATTCTCGAGGCTCCCGCCCTTGATCAATCCCTTCTCAAGCAGGGGCTCCACGTCCTCATAAAAAACAAACGTCCTCGCCGGAGCGATTTCCTTTTCATAACTCTCCGGGTTGATCTCGGTCGAGTAGAACTGCGTCATGCGACCATCGGGGCCGACCTGCGTGCAACTGACGCGAAATTTCTTGTCCGGCACGATCGTCATCAACGAGCCATCGCCCACCTCCTGGTGGATCGGCTCGCGCACGGTGTAAATCCGACGCGGTTTATCCTGTTCTTCGAGGCCCGCTTTCTTGATCGCCTCCACGAACGGCATCGCGCTGCCGTCGCCGATCGGCGGCTCATTCGCATCCATCTCGACGATGGCGTTGTCCACGCCCATCCCGGCCAACGCGGAGATCACATGTTCAACCGTATGCACCTTCACCGATCCACTGGCGAGGGTTGTCGCCCGCTCCACCTGCTGGACGTTGTTCACGCTCGCCGGAATAAACGGCTGGTCGTCGAGGTCGATGCGGCGGAACTTGATGCCGTGGTCGACGGGCGCCGGCTTGAGCGTGAGGGTGACTTTTTCTCCCGTGTGCAGGGAAGTTCCGGTGATGGTCGAGGCTTTGGCGAGGGTGTGCTGATTTTCGGAACTCATTCAGGTCGGACGGCGAAGCCTTCCCCGTAGGCGATCAACGGCCCGCCGTCAAGTTCCCGGCCACGAACTCAGGGCTTTACAAATCTCCGCGGATTCAGTCAGATCACCGCCTGACACGGCATTCCTTCCGTGCCTACTGTCACCAATCCCACTACCACCTATTCATGAAACATCTCCCCTTATTCGCCATTGCTTTCCTCACACTCTCCACGCCCGCGTTTGCGGACGATCACGCTACCGACGAATCCCCATTCCTTCGCACCACCATCGACCTCGGCACGGTCGTCAGCGATCTCGAGGCCTCCGTGAATTTCTACACCGAAGTCATCGGATTCAAGGAAGTCGCCGCCTTTCACGTCCCGACCGGGATGGCGAAAGACTCCGGATTGACCGCTGGCGACACGCTCGATATCAAGGTCCTCGTCCTCGGCGAGGGCGACACCGCGACAAAGCTCAAACTCATGCAGGGCATCGACTCGACCGAAAAGGGCAAAAATGAATTCATCAATTCCCAGCACGGCTTCAGCTATCTCACCGTCTTCGTGAAAAGCACCGACGACGCCCTCGCCAAGTTGAAAAAGGTCGGCGTCGAACCCATCGCGAACGGCCCCGTCACCTTGCCGGAAAACCTCGATCCCAGCATGGCGCTCACGATCGTGCGTGATCCCGACGGGAACTTCGTCGAACTCGTCGGACCCAAGCCCACGAAGTAACCTCCAGCCGCTTTACCGAAACTCCCACCATGAAAACCCCTGCCCTACTCATCGCCTTCGCCGCGTCGTGCCTGCATGCCGCCGCCCACCAGGAAGTCGTCATTCCGTCCGTCTTCAGCGACCACATGGTCCTCCAACGCGACATGGAAGTCCCCGTCTGGGGGATTTCCGAACCCGGCGAGTCCATCAGCGTCACCTTCGGTGGCCAAACGAAAACGGTCTCGGCGGACGAAGCCGGAAAGTGGAAAGCCCTTCTCGACGCCATGCCCGCGAGTGCCAAGGGGCGCACGCTCACGGTCAAGGGCTCGAATGAGATCACCGTCAAGGACGTCCTTGTCGGCGAGGTCTGGATTTGCTCCGGACAGTCGAACATGGCGTGGACGGTCAGCAAGACCGACAATGCCGAGGAAGAGATCGCAAACGGCGATTTTCCGCAGATCCGGCAATACAAGGCCATGCAAGCGACCGCTCGCCGTCCACAATCGGATGTGGAGGGCGAATGGTTCGTTGCCTCACCGGAAACAGTCGGGAATTTCACCGCCACGGGCTTCTACTTCGGCCGTGAACTCCACGAGAAACTCGACATTCCCATCGGACTGATCAACACCTCCTGGGGCGGCACCCGCGCAGAGGCATGGACCAGCGCCGGCGGATTGAAGAAGAATCCGAAGGCGGATCCGATTCTGAACGAATGGAAGGATGCTTCTTTCAACTACGACCCGAAATCCGACCAGGAGCGTTACGAAACCGCGCTGGAAAACTGGAAGGTGCGCGTGGCGAAAGCGCGCGAAGCCGGACAAGGACCTCCGTTCCCCCGCCGCCCACGCACGCCCGGTCATCCCCGCGACAGTCAGCATTGCCCGTCGGCGCTTTACAACGGCATGCTCCACCCGCTCATTCCCTACGGCATTCGCGGTGCGATCTGGTATCAGGGTGAATCCAACCGCGAACGCGCCAAGCAATACCGTGCGATCTTCCCGGGCATGATCCGCGACTGGCGCGCCAAGTGGAAACAAGGCGCGTTCCCCTTCTACTTCGTGCAACTGGCGAACTTCCAGCAACCGGCGACCGAGCCCGGCACCGACAACAGCTGGGCCGAGCTCCAGGAAGCTCAGGCGCTTACCCTGCAGGCCCTGCCCAAGACCGGCATGGCCACCATCAATGACATCGGCGCTGCTGACGATATTCACCCCCGCAACAAGCAGGACGTCGGCCGCCGACTCGCCCGCTGGGCGCTCGTCCGCGACTACGGACAGAAAGGCATGATGATTTCCGGGCCCATCTACAAGGACTATGCGGTCGAGGACGACAGGATCCGTGTGCACTTCGACTACGCCGGGAACAAGCTCAAGACCCGCGACAACCAGCCGCTGAAGTGGTTTGAAATCGCCGGCGAAGACAAGGTTTGGCACTGGGCCGACGCGGAAATCGATGGCGCGACCGTCGTCGTCTCCTCACCGGACGTTCCCAGCCCCGTCGCCGTCCGCTACGCCTGGACCGCCAACCCCGAAGGTGCCAACCTCGTCAACCGCGACGGCCTGCCGACTTCGCTATTCCGCACCGATGACTGGGAACGGGTGACGAAGGGGAATGTGCTGCCGGGGGTGAATTGAACGAGAAGAAAAACATATCCGCCGAGGCGGTCGATATTCAATGATCGCCTTGTTTCTAATTCTCGCTTTGATATCCGCTATTCCTCTTCTCATTCCAATCGGGATGAGAATCCCCATTTCTCTGTCCATACTTTTATTCGTCATCCTCAAGGGAATTACAGTTGTTGTTCTGGATCGAGTTGGAGACCCATTACCTGATAATTCAATACGTTGGAGCCCCGCTGGCTGAGGGCCAGACTAAGTTGATGCTGAGCCATTGGCCCGACAACCAGTGATCCGAGCAGAATATAAGCTTTCCACACGGAAACATGACCAATTCCTCGCCGGAATTGTAGCGAAGCTGGAGCTTCACTCTACGGGTAGGCCCGCCTTCGGCGATAACATGGGACGCCTCCGCGAGGCGTCCCTACCTTTGATGAAACTTCATCAGTTCCAGTCCCCGTTTCTCGTAGTACCGTGTCGCCGAGTGGTCAACGCCTTCGGCGACGAGCAATTCGTGCGGGATTCCGAGTTCCTTGAGGTTTTCTGAATACTTCAGATTGAACTCGTAGTTGAACCCCTTCGTGCCCACCCAGAGCATGATCGGAAGCTTCGGCAGCGGTTCGCGCTGGGCATACTCATCGGCGAGGTCCCAGGTATTGTAGCCTTTGGCAAAGACGACGTTCTCGCTCTCCGCGCCGTCGTTCTCCTGGATGCGCTTTTCCGGTTCGTAGCCGGATCCACCGGGCGCCGCCGTCCGGAAGAGCTCAGGATATTTCAGCATGATGCGCGTCGTCCCGCGACCGCCCTGGCTGAAGCCCTCGATGTGACGCGAACTCACGCGATACCGCTGGTCGATGTGCGGGATCAGTTCCTTCACGAAGACATCCTCGCCGTACGCCTTGTCTCCGAGTTTCGGGTAATTGTACCAACTCATCGGTCCGCCATTGGGAAATACGTAGATCTTCGGCTCGATTTTACCCGACCGGATTGCTTCATCGACAAAGGTGGCAAGTCTCACGCTCTTCCACTCGCTGCCCGGTCGACCGCCGTGAAGGTGATAAACGACCGGATACTCGCGTTCGAGATTCGACTTCTTTCCATACTCCTCGGGCAGATAAATGCAGTAGCCCACATCGATGCCCATCGAAGGACTCTTGAAAGTCTCATGCCGAACGCCCTTCGGGGGGGCCCACTTTACTTCATTCACCCACGCAAACGGCGGCGGCTCTTTCTTGGCCTTCTTTTTCTTATTGTCCTGCGCCGGCGCGGATGAGACAGCAAGGGCGAAGAGTAAGAGTAGAGCGAAAGACTTCATGCCCGTTGACTACCCTGACAAAGCCGATCCAACAAGACTTGATCGATTCGCTCACGCCACCGCGGCGACCCGGCCTTCCCAGCTTGCGGCGATCTCTTCAAAGATTTGCTTCAGCGGAATCGTGATGTCCCAATTCGGGTAGTGCTCCCGCATTTTGCGGAGGTCGCTGTAGTAGCAGATGTGGTCACCTTCGCGGTTCTTATCGACATACTCGTAAACCTGCGGTTTGCCGGTGACTTCTTCGGCGATCTGAAACGCTTCTAGGATAGAACAGGTGTTGTTCTTGCCACCGCCAATGTTGTAAACCTCGGCGATGCGCGGGGCGTTGATGAACTCCTCGATGAAACGGCTGACGTCGAAGGAATGGATGTTGTCGCGGACTTGTTTTCCTTTGTATCCGAAGACGTTGTATTGCTTGCCTTCGAGATTGCACTTCATGAGGTAGCTGAGGAATCCATGGAGCTCGACGCCGGAATGGTTTGGGCCGGTCAGGCAACCACCGCGCAGGCAACAGGTGGGGATGTCAAAATATCGGCCGTATTCCTGCACCATGACGTCGGCCGCGACCTTTGACGCACCAAAGAGCGAGTGCTTGCTCTGGTCGATGGTGAAGCTCTCCGCGATGCCGTTCTCATAAGCGGGGTCGCCGTAGTCCCAGCGCGTTTCCTTTTCCACGAGATCGAGGCTGTTCGGCGCGTCACCGTAGACCTTGTTTGTCGACATGTGCGCGAAGGGTGACTCCGGGCAGGCTTGCCGGGTCGCTTCGAGAAGGTTGAGCGTGCCGACGGCGTTGGTATCGAAATCGTCGAAGGGAATCGCGGCCGCGCGGTCATGGCTCGGCTGGGCGGCCGTGTGGACGATGGCATCGGGCTTGACCGTTTTCAGCAAATCGAGAACTCCTTCGCGATCGCGGATATCGCACTCGTGGTGGTGGAAGTTCTCCAACTCGCCGGTCAGTCGTTCCTGGTTCCATCGCGTGTCGCCCTGTGGTCCGAAAAAGACGGCGCGCTGGTTATTGTCGACGCCGTGGATCTCCCAACCGAGCGTGGAAAAGTGACTGCAGACTTCGGATCCAATGAGACCGGACGAGCCGGTGACGAGTAATTTTTTCATTCGAGGTAGAGCGGGGCCACGGCCCGGCGGAAATCTCTATCAAATCCCCGCTATCTCAAGAGCGTTTCTCCAACTGCTCCCCTTGCTCAAGCAGGCGGATATGCTTGGATGATCGTCTTGCCCCAGTCTCTCGCCGATTATTACGAGCGCTTCCTGCGATCCGTTTTCCATCCCTCTTCCGTCGCGGAGGGGATCGATGCGTGGACAAATCCGGACGAGCTGGAGCTGCAGTGCCGTTGGTTCGCGGGTGATTTCGGTCGCCAATTCCGTGGAACCGACGGAGAAGCGATTGAGATCGTGCAATTCGGAGAGTGGAACCGCGGAGCAGGCCCTGATTTCTCCAATGTCGTCGTCCAGGTCAACGGCGAATCCCGGCGCGGCGATCTCGAATTGGACACTCAGGATCGCGACTGGGAACATCACGGCCACGCAGAGAATCCAGCCTATGGAGACGTGCAGCTGCATCTTTTTGTCGTTTCGTCAGGGCGAGGCCGCTACTTCACGCGGGACCATGCCCACCGCGAGGTACCGCAGGTGCGTTTGGAACTGTCGGTGATCGATCCCCGGCGTTGGGGCCAGGGCGAGGCGATTTCGCGTATCGGCCGTTGCTCGACGCCGCTGGCCGGGATGTCTGTTGCTGATGTCGAGTCCCTGCTCGCCGCGGCCGCGCAATATCGCCTGAAGCGAAAAGCGCAACGCTTCCATCGCATCGCCGATGCCCATGGCCGGGATGAGGCGCTGTTCCAGTTGTCGGCCGAAGCTCTCGGCTACCGTCACAACCGTCTTCCTGCAACGCTTCTTGCGCAGCAGTTGCCTCTCAAGCTACTCCGAAGAGAGAAGGAAGCCGGCGAAGCCCTTCTCTTCGGGGCAGCCGGATTCCTCGACCGTCCGACCTACGAAGACGCCGCTCTCGAAGCCCGGCCCTACCTGCGGAACCTATGGGAAACCTGGTGGAAACGGAGGGAGCCTTTTGGGGAGGGTTCGCGGGGAAAGTGGCGCTTTTCCGGAGCGAGACCCGCGAACCACCCTCATCGCCGACTCGGCGCCCTCTCCGCTCTTGTCGCGCGCTGGAGAGATTACACGCGCCTCGTTTTCGACGCCCCGTGGTCGAAACAGAGTGTCACCAACTTCTTTGCGAGCCTTGAACACCACTACTGGTCGAACCACTACACGCTGCGCTCGACGGCCCTGCCGAAGCCGATGAAACTGGTGGGCGAATCGCGCGTCACCGAGATCCTCGGGAACATTCTCTACCCGATCGCGGTAGAGGAAGACCACAAGTCTTGGGAAGACTACGAGGAACTCCCTGCCCGACTGGGGAATGAGAAAACCGAACGGGCGATGATCCGGCTCTTCGGGAAGCGACCCGATGCCGAAAAGTTCCTGCGGCGTGTCTACCAGCAACAGGGATTACTGCAAATCTACGACGACTACTGCCTCGCCGATGAAAGCGATTGCAGGGATTGCCCGTTTCCCGAGCAGCTGGCAAAATGGAACCTGCCGTGAAGGCGGATTAATAAAGGCCGCCACGCTGCCGACCAATGAGGGCGGACGTTGTCGTGCCGCCGGCATTGTAGGGCTTGGCGCTGGAACTTGAAGACGTGCAGCTCGTGGTGAAAAGACCAACGGAGGAGGCGATGAAGGCAAGAAGGAGGATTTTTGCTGTCACTTTCATGCTTCGATGCTAGATCGGATTGCCGCACTCGCCAAGCGAATGTGTGATTCTGAAAATGGCCACTCTCTTCCAATTCGTCACCGATGCCTTTACGAAAGCGAATTGGGCATTCCGCCCCGTGCACGGGCGCGACGTTATTGAAGCCGAGTTCGAGGCGCACCACGGGAAAGTCTTCCTCCACGTCCAGGCATTCGGGGAAATCGGCGCCGTGTCCGTCGTTGCGGAGTCTCAGGAAGCCTTCGGCGCGGAATCGAAGATGGCACTCTCGGAGTTGCTGATGCGCACCAATCGCGCATTGTCGATCGGTGCGTTTGAGATGGACTGGGACCGTGGACAAGTCTCCTTCCGGGCCTCGAATGTCTTCGCGCCGGGCGAGGCGAGTCACGAGATCATTGCCAGTCTCGTCCGCACCACGGTCGTCGAGATGGACCGGCTGACGCCGCTCCTGGCCATCGTAAAATCCAAGGCCGGGCAATTTGTCGATGTGCAGGCCCTCCTCGCCCGTGAGGACCTTCTCCCCGGAGAGCCGGGATCCGGCCTCGACTAGACGGCGGGCACCCTGAAGGAGCGCCAGAGGAAATAGCACCCGAGGACAATCATGAAAACCGCGAAGAGGCGGACGAGCATTGCACTGCTCTGCTTCTGCATCCAGTCCGCGGCCAGCCACGTCGCGACGACACTCCCTGCCGCGGCGATGGCCGCGATGCGGAAATCGATCAGGCCACCCTTGCCGAACTTGTAGGACGCGACGAGAGCCGTCACAACAATCACGGCCAACGACGTCCCCACCGCCGTCTTGTAGGGCATGCCCAGAACGGATTGAAAGCCTGGGACCATGACGACCCCGCCCCCCACGCCGAAGAGCGGGCTTGCGATTCCGCCGAGGGCGCCAATGAGAAGAGCGGGAAGTAGAAGTCCGATTTTCATCCCCGAATGTCCGAAAGAGCCGAGTCGAGGTCAATCCCCGAATCGCCCGCCACTCCGCCTGGTAAGTCTGTTAGACTAAAACCAAGTCCACGGAAGGAGAAGCCGCGATTCCTTCGCTCGCCGCGCAGCGCGGCGCTCTTCCTGCTTGACCTCCTCGTCCGTCCGGTCGAGGACGATCGTGCGGTGCCGCTCCTCATCCTGAACCCGGCCCAGCGGCCGCGGCTGCGATCGCAAGGCGCAGCCACTCGCGGCTGCCAGCAGGAGGAGACACAGAATCGCCTGGGGGATACCCTTCATCAGGTGAAATTCTAGCGGGATCGAAATTCGAGACAACTGGATTTTGTCGGGAGGTCCGTGCAACTACGGTCCCAAGTCCCTTGGAACAACAAAGCGCAGGAGTTTTGCACACCCCTCTTCGACCGCTCCCCAGTAGTCGGAATCCAGTTCAAGGTGTGCAACTGCACAGGTGGGAAACCTCTCCACGCTTCCCTTTCTCAACGAGCGGTCGACGAGATCATGAAAGCCCGGATTATGGCCGAAGATGGCCACGCGTTCCCAATTTTCGTCGAACTGCCGGACCGTTTTCAAGATCATCCGCGCGCTTGCTCCATAGAGCTCTTCGACCCTAACAATTTCACCATCACTCCGACCAAAGGCCGCTGCGACGACCTTGGCCGTCTCGAAAGCGCGCACTGCCGTGCTCGACACGAAGGCGTCGGGAGGGCAGTTCCAGGATACCAGTTCCTCGGCCACGCGTGGCGCGGCGGCTCTCCCGCGTTCGTTCAGCGGACGGTCGTGGTCGGCCAGACCGGGGTGATCCCAACTGGATTTCGCATGGCGAATGACGAGAAGCTCTTTCAACGGCCGGAGCCTATGTCGTGAGACCGGGATGAATCAATCATCTTTGCCGAGGATTTTACTTGCCCGCGTCACGAGCGACCGCGAAGGGGTGCGGTTCATGAGTATCGTTCATCCCGCCGCCGGACTGGGTGCCATTTTTGACTGGGATGGCGTCATTATCGACTCGCATGACCAGCACGAAGAGAGTTGGCAAATGCTCTTCGACGAGACCGGCCGCACAATGCCGGAAGGTTTCTTCAAGGAGACTTTCGGCATGCGCAATCAACAGATCATTCCCGCCTATTTCGAGGATGTCGATGAGTCGGACACGCAGAAAATCGCCGATCTAGGGCTCCGGAAGGAGGAACTCTATCGCGAATTGATTCGACGCGAAGGTATTGAGCCACTCGAGGGTGTCCTGCCCTTGCTCGACTCGCTGAAAGTCGCCGGGATTCCCTGCAGCGTCGGCTCCTCCACGCCGCGGAAAAACGTCGATACCATCATCGAGATGATCGGCTTGAAGAACCACTTTTCCGCCATAACGACCGCAGAGGATGTCACACGGGGGAAGCCGGAACCGGACGTGTTCCTGAAGGCGGCGGAAAAGGTGGAGCGGGAACCGTCGAAATGCGTTGTTTTCGAGGATGCCCACGTCGGGATCAAGGCCGGGCTCGCCGCCGGCATGAAGGTGATCGCCGTGGCCACGACGCACCCGGCGAAATCATTGGGAGACGCGCACCTAGTGGTTGAGAGGCTGACCGAGATCTCCGTCGAAAAGATGACGGCCCTCGTCGGCCCCTGACCGCGACTACCGAAGGCTCGGGATATAAACCGGCAGTTCGGGCCTTACCGAAAGGTCATCGTTCATCTGCCAGACCTTCAGGTTCGGGTAGTCATCAAGCGGATCAAGCTTGAGGGCGCGGACCTTGCCGATCTCGTAATCGAGCGCGGGCATGCGGCGGCGATTGAAGCAGGCCGTTTCGGCGATGCGAATCGTGCCGAACGGGTAGTCGCCGGAATGAAGTTCGACGACCTCGTATTCGAAGAGCGCGAAACAATGATCGTAGGTGACATTGTTGATGTGAGGAATATGCGATTTCGCCTTCAAGCGCAGCGTGGCCACGATCGTTCCCCACTCGCTCCCCACCGGCTCGGCGGTAGTGACGATGACTTTCGGCTCTGCGGAAGGTCTCCGTGCGGGCGGTTCTGATTCCACGATGACGGGCTCCTTCGGCACGGGAGGCGGTGTGGATTCCACCTTGGCGACCATATCCGGCTTGGTGGGAACCGGGACCATCTCCGGTTCCGGGGTGGGGTTTTCCGCGACGACCACGGGCGAAGCCTTGGTCACCGGAGCCGCTTTGGGCTCGGTTTTCGGAATCGGAAGCGGCTTGTTGGACGCGGATGGAGTCACGGAGGGTGCAGAAGCGGCCATGGCCACGGCGGGCTCCGACCCGGAGACGACTCCGTTTGCCGTCGAGCTTTTCACGAGCAAGCGCTTCAGGATTCCGCCCTTCTTCTTGCTGCTGTCATCATTCGAAGCGAGGAGCAGAGGTCGTTGGCGTGACGGGCGAAGGTGATCTCGATCCTCAAGGTATCGCTGGAAATCCGCGCCCACCACTCGAGCCCATTCACGGGCTTCGGTCGGACCGTAGTGGATGCCGTCCGTCTTCGGGTAGGGATCGGTAAACTCGGTCACCCGACGGCTGTCGAAGACGCGCCCGTAACGACTGACCGCGCGCTTCATGATCGTCGCCATCTCCTCCTGGAGTTCGTAGGGATAGCGCCGGGGATGCGATTGCGGGGGCGTCACCCAGTAGATATCCGCTCCATACATCGTGGCGGCCTTGGCCATGTTCTGGAGCAGCGTCTCCACTTCGAGGATGTTGGCTTCCTTGGTGCGGCGCTTGGATCGAAGGGTTGCGTAAAGATTTGTGCCGGTTTGCACGACGACGACGTCGGGACGGTACTGCTCCACGAGCTTCTCCACCTTTGGAACGGCCCGTATGTATTTCTGCCGGGACTCGGTCGACGGTGTTTTCTCCCAATACCCGATCGAAGAGGCGATCGGCGAATAGCGGCTCAGCCAATAGTAGGGGGTCGCACCACCGGCCACATGGGTGAAAACATCACAACCGGCGTCCCGCATTTCCCGATCAAAGGTCTCCCCGAATGCCCCCATGCTCATGGAATCCCCGAGGTACAACACCTTGGGACCGGTAAAAGCACCGGCCAATGCTGGCTGCGTCAAGACGCAAAGGAGGCTGATGGAGGCAAGGCCAAAAAGGCGCATGAGACTCTATTTCCTGGTAGGACTTTGTTGGTAGCTTGGTTGAGGAATTTTTTGCCGGCTTCCCGCCGCAGGAATGAGATCCAGCTGGCCAGCCATTCCAAGGCCTGAATTTTTATCAGATAACAATTTGGTGCGCAATCTATTCTAGTAAAAATAAAATAATCCCAAGTTCCCGCAGAAAGAGCCGTATTTTTTGAATTTTAAAGGTCGCTCAGGCGGATTTTTTTGAATTTTCACCGCGTCAACGTCGCTTGGCGCGGATCGATTCCGCCTGTAACTGCTTGATGCTGTTTTTCAGCCGTGCTTTCGAGACCGTGGACATGCGGTCAATGAATAGAATCCCATTGAGGTGATCCGTTTCGTGCAGAATCGCCCGGGCGAGGAGGCCGTCCGTCTCGACCGTGATGGTTTTCCCGTCGAGGAGGGTCAATTTCGCCACGATCGCTTCCGGACGCGGAACATCCCCCTGCAGGTCCGGAAAACTGAGGCAGCCTTCGACGCTGGCGACTTTCTTCGCCGCCGGCTCGATCTCGGGATTTGTGAAAACAAGCGGCATGAGGTCTTCGAGCGCAGTATCCGTGCCATCCACGCGGAGATAGCTGATGCAGTCGGGATCATGGGAAACATCGACCACCGCAAGTTGAATCGTGACGGCGACCTGTGGCGCGGCGAGTCCCACCCCATGGGCTTCGCGCATCGT
Source organism: Verrucomicrobiota bacterium (assembly GCA_038745205.1). Taxonomy (GTDB): domain Bacteria; phylum Verrucomicrobiota; class Verrucomicrobiia; order Verrucomicrobiales; family DEV007; genus JBCCWV01. The sequence goes on along the minus strand of JBCDLR010000047.1, from coordinate 1,605 downwards.
TTCAATCATGTCATCGGCGAGCTCACGAATCCCGTCATCGACATCGTTGACACGGGTACACTTCGCGCGAAGTGCCTTGTGGCCAAAAAGGACAATCTCTCGAACCATGCGGGTGAACCTAGCGAGAAGTTCCGGCCACGCCAGCCCCGGTTGGCTACTGGGCCCGCTGGAGCAGGATGCGCGTGGGGACGTTCTTGAAGTCGAACCCTGCTGCCGTCAGCGAATCCCACACTTCGACCATCGTTTTCAACGGGACGTTCTCGTCGGCTTTCAACTGAAGTTCTGCGGCAGGCCGCTCTTCCTTGAAGTCCAGCAGGTGGACGGCGAGATCGTCGAGGTCCACTTGGTCGGCGCCGAGGTAGACGTCGCCTTCGGCCGTAAGCGCGAGCGTCACGCGCTCGTCCTCCACCATTTTCGCGGCCAGCGCCGTTGAGGTCGGCGGCGTGATGTTCACCGCCGGGTTCTCTTCGCGGAAGGTGGAGGTGGCCACGAAGAAAATCAGGAGAATGGCGAGAATATCCAACAACGGGATGATGGGGACAACGGGCGGCTTGCGCCTTTTGGCGGCGAAATCCATAACGCGTCGATCAATTAGCGGGGTTCAGGAGTCCGGTCCCAGGGTCGTCCGCGTCGAAATCCAGCAAATCGGCGGTGGCAATCTTCTCACGCTTGGCCTGCGTGCGGCCGCCCACCCGGTAACGAACGTTGATGAGGTGCCCGACCAGCACCTCCATGCGCACGGCAAGCGCTTCGAGCTGCTTGGAAAAATAGCTGTGCGCGATAACGGCGGGGACGGCGACCACGAGTCCGGCGATCGTCGTGCCAAGGGCTTCCGAGATCCCCCGGGCGATGAGCGAGTAGTCGTTGGACGAACTTGCCTCGCCGAGGTTGCCAAAGACGCCGACCAGTCCTGCCACGGTTCCTAACAAACCCATTAACGGGGCGATCGTAATGATGACTTCGAGGACGGCAACTCCTCGCTCCAGTTTCACCATCTCCTCCCGCGCGTGGGACTGCACGGCACTGCGGGCCTCTTCGCGATCGGTGAAGACGGACTGCAGGGCGAAAACACCGATGCTGCTGGCCGTGGACGGGTGTTGCTTCAACCAAGGCGCCAGTTCATGGAACCGGTTTTCCGCCGCCCATTCCTCGCAGTGTTGCAACTGCTCCTCGACGACCGGCGGCAGCGTGCGGGCGCGGGAGAGGGTGATGAATTTGAAGATGATAACGGTGACGGAAACGATCGAGGCGAGCCCGATGAGCAGCATGAAGAACCCGCCAACGAGGAGGAAGTTCCAGAGTGCATCCGCACTCTCGCCAATGCCCGCCGCCAGAAGCGGTTGGATCTCCCGGGTCGAATCAATCATCGGGGTGAAACGTGGAAACCATAATTGAAGTGAACGCGTCGGTCGGCTCGCAGGGAAAGAACATCGTCAGGCGGCGGTGGCAGTTTGATTTTCAGGAGCACGTCGAGGGTGAGGCTCTCCAGAATAACATTATTCCTCAACTCCGTCGTGCGAACTCCTTCGGTGGTTCCGTCAGGGAGCACATAGAACTCGACCCGAATGAAGCCCACGGTGGAAAAATCCATGTGCTGGTCATGCG
>JBCDLR010000046.1:0-16272 GCA_038745205.1 Verrucomicrobiota bacterium | reverse complement strand
CCAGCCCATTTTTGCAGATCGGTTCGCCCTCCTTGTCGTAGAACGTCAGCCCTACATGCCACTTCCCGAACATGGTCGTCTCGTAGCCCTTGTCCTTGAGCATCTGCGGCAAGGTCAACCGCCCCTCCTCAATCAAGCACGGGCCTCCCACCCCCGTGAACACGCCTTTCATTCCATTCCGGAAGGCCATGCGTCCGGTGAGTATGCTGTAACGCGTCGGTGTGCAGACCGTGGATGGGCTGTGCGCATCCGAGAAAAGCATTCCGTCCGCCGCCAACCTGTCGAGGTGGGGCGTCGGCACCTTTGATTCGGGATTGTAGCAACCGACGTCCCCATACCCAAGGTCATCGGCAAGAATCAAGACAATGTTCGGCGTCTTCGCATTCAACGCGGAGCCCAGCGCCCAGAGTGAGCAGCATATCCAGAACCGAATCATGAAAGGCGCTTCCGCGAGCGAACTACAGCTTCTTGATGCGGATATTCCGCACCCAGAATTCCTGTCCGTGGTCCTGGATGGCGATCCATCCTTTTTTCGCGAGAGGCTTGTTCTCCGGCCGTGTCTTCTCAAGGTTCACCTGCTGAACGACCTGGTCGTTCAGCTTGACGAAGAGATTGTTCCCCTTCAGGCGCACCATCATCGTGTTCCATTCACCAGCGGGCTTCACGGCGTTGACTTTGGGGGCCGACGTTTTGATGACGCCACCGACGTCGTGCGGACCGAAGTCCTCTTTCCCGTGATCATCCTTGAGTTGCACTTCAAAACCGTGCGCCGTCGCGTCCACCTTGTCGGAGATACGGAAATAGAATCCTGAATTGCCTCCCCGCCCGAGCTTGAACTCGAAATTGCAAACGAAGTCCTCGTATTGCTCCGGAAACCATAGATAGGCGTCGTAGCGCTTCCAACCCTCTTCACCGTCCCTCGGTTTCAAATGGAGCACGCCTCCTTCTTTCTCCATCCAGTTCCCGGCGGTCTCAAAATCGGAGACTTTTGAAAGCTTCGTGAACGGCACCTTGGCCGCTTTTTTCTCTTCGTCGGCGGCGCTCAGAACGGAGCAAACGCCGAATATCAGCAGTGTCGAAAGAAGGGGATTTCTCATGTCTCCAGAGAATGAGCGCGAAGCCCCAAATGTCACGAAAATAGTAGCACAGGCATCCTGCGTGTGATCGAATCCAGAGCCAGACTCCGATTCGCGTAGAAACTCCCATCATGAAACACAGTCTATTCCTCCTCTCCCTTTTCGCAGCCTTCCTCCCTCTTCACGCGGAAAAACCCAACGTTGTCCTCATCCTTGCCGACGATCTCGGAATCCACGACCTCGCGAACGAGGGCAGCACTTTCCACGAAACGCCGCACATCGACCGCATCGCCAACGAGGGAGTGAAGTTCACGCGCGGCTACGCCACCTGCCAGGTTTGCAGTCCGTCGCGGGCCAGCATCATGTGCGGGAAGTACCCGGCCCGCCTCCACCTCACGAACTGGATCAACGACAAGGGCATGAACCAGCCCGACAAGTGGAAACGCAACACCTCCCACCTTCCCGCCGAACACCTCCTTGAACTCCCCCTCGAGGAAATCACCGTCGCCGAAGCGCTCAAGGACGCCGGCTACGCCACCTTCTTCGCGGGGAAATGGCATCTCGGAAATACGGGGTTCTTCCCGGAAGACCAGGGATTCGATATCAACAAGGGCGGGCACGAAAAGGGATCGCCGCCCGGGGGCTTCTTCTCTCCCTACAACAACCCGAAATTGGAGGACGGGCCCGACGGCGAATCCCTTCCCATCCGGCTCGGCGAGGAAACCGCAACCTTCATCAACTCCGCAAAGGACTCTCCCTTCTTCGCCATGTTGAGCTTCTACTCGGTTCACGGCCCCGACCAGACAACGGTCGAACTTTACAAGAAGTACCGAGAAAAGGCCCATCAGCTTCCGGAACCGAAGGAAAGGTTCCTCAATGACGTCCGCATTCCCGTGCGGCAGGTCCAGGATCATCCCATCTACGGCGGCATGATGGAGTCCATGGATGATGCCGTGGGGATCGTCCTCGACAAACTCGACGAACTTGGACTCACCGAGAACACCATCGTGATCTTCACTTCCGACAACGGCGGTGTCTCCGCCGGCGACGCCTTCTCCACTTCATGCCTGCCCCTTCGCGGAGGCAAGGGAATAGAGTATGAAGGTGGCATCCGCCAACCCTATTACATCCGCTGGCCGGCCAAGGCACAGCCTGCCCTCGTCAAGACTCCGGTCACCGGCACCGACTTCTACCCCACCATCCTCGAGGCCTGTGGCCTCCCTCTCCGCCCCGCGCAACACATCGACGGCGTCAGCCTGGTCCCCCTGCTCACGGGAAGCGCCCCCATCACCGATCGTCCGCTCTACTGGCACTACCCCCACTACAGCAACCAGGGCGGTGAGCCCGTCAGCATCATCATTGAAGGAGATTGGAAACTCATTGAGGACCTTGAAGACGGCTCCCTCCGCCTCTTCAACGTCCGCAACGACATCGGCGAGCAAAACGATCTCGCCGGGAACCAACCCGGTCTCGTGGACTCCATGGCGACGAGGTTGAAAGCGTGGAAAGCAAGCCTCGAAGCCCGCCCGATGACGGTCAATCCGGGCTTCGACCCGGAGAAATTCGCCCAACAGCAGGAACACGCCCACACCAAGCGCAAGCAGCAGCTGGAGGAATTTCACCGCCGACTTCTTCACCCGACGAGCGAGCCTGCAGAAGGCGAGCCGGTGACCTATCAGTCAAAGGCGTTTTCCGCGAAGCCTTAACTTTCTTCGGACTACTCGAGCAACTCGCAAAAAACTCCGCAACCGCCTTCTCTTCCTCCTCGGAAGCCACCCCTGCCACAATGTGCCCGGCGAGGCTGCGAAAAATGTATTCTTCGTCAGGGGGCAAGCCCATCTTCCTTATAGTTAGAAGAACGATCGAAGCGAATGTGTTCCCATTATAGAAGCAGAATGGAGCCATCTTGTGACAGCTCCGACAAAGGTCAACTGCCTCCGTGTGTTTCTCTTCCCAAAGTTCTCGGGTGACATGCTACCCGTCAGATGTTGGCGTTGTGCAACGCGTTCTTGGCATTGCACAAGACTGCATTCTGGGCCGTTACGATTTCCCAAGTAAACGGCTCCAACCATTTTCTCATCTCTTCAGGTCCTCAGTCAGCGGGATCTTCTCGCACGATAGCGGACTGCCTCTCTTCCTTAATCTTTCGCAGTTCTTCGACACCTTCACTTTTCAAGAATCCATTGCCGGTTTTGGCGCAAACCGGCTCGGCCTTGAATCGATTTTGCATGGCAAGACCTTCCTCCATGAGTTCCTTGAATAAAGGATCCTCCAGCAACTTCGGATCTATTTCTGCCATATCAAGACATCCTCAGTGTCCGACTGACATTCAACCCCTACACCCGCCGCAACTGCCGCCCCAGCGTTCCCCAGACGACGACCATCAACGAAACCGTGATTACGACGAGCACGAGGCCGTTGAGCTTCAGCGTTCCGACCTCCGTTCCAAGCAGTCGCTTCTTCACGCCGAAGAACACGTTCGGCTTTTCGACTCGGTATTTGTCCTCACGCTCCATCTCCGCCTTGGTGGTGAGATCGCGGATCTTCTGGTTCTCGTAGATGTCGATGACCGAGACAAGGTCGTCGTAGGGAATGGATTCGGCGGGCAGGTAATCCTCGTAGTCGATCCGGTTGGCCTCGATATCGCGATCCACCTTGGCGAGCATGTCCTGAATTTCCGCAGCCGTCGGGGCGCTCAGGCTGGAAACGATCGAAAGCGCCTCCTTCACCACATTGAGCTTCTCATTTTGCGCCTCTGTCCGCTCGTCGAGCGGAACAACGCGGATCTCATTGATGACATCCTCCAATTCCGACTGCCGGCGGGCCAGCGGGTTCAGGCGATCCTGCGAAAGGACCATCGATTCGTAAGCCCAGCGCAAGGGCATGAACTCGCAAATGGAAGGCACACGCAAGTTACTGGGCGGATCAGAGTTTTCCTCGCCGTCGGCGACAAGGAGGCGCTTGAGCCGGTAGGCGAAATCGAGATTCCGATTCATTTCCTCGTACTTGATGAGGGCACCGCCGAGAATGATGTTCGGGATGAGTATGAGCGGAATGATGTTCAGTGCGGTCTTCACGTCACGCACGAGGCTGGAGATAAGCAGCCCGGCCGAGAGTCCGCACAGCGCCGTGACGAACATCCATCCGAGGTAAATCAAGAACATGTCACGAATTCCAAGGATCCAGTTCGCGATAAGGAGATAAACGATGCATTGCACGAGCGCGAAGAATGAGAGGGCGAGGAACTTGCTGAGGACATACCAGAGCACCCTCGTCCCGTGCCCCTTCTCTCGGTTGAGCAAAGCGCGGTCGCGGATGACCTCATCGGCGCTGTTGGTCAGTCCGAGGAACAAGGCGATGACCAGCGTGAGGAAAATGTAGCTCGGCAGGTGGAACGCGGACGCGAAGGTGTATTCACCATCTTCCGAAAACCGCAGGACCCAGGCAACGAGAACCGCCAGCGCCGGTGCCTCAAGGAGCGTCGTCGCGAGGTTCATGCGATTGCGCATTTTGCTGCGAAAGGCGCGCTGGAGAAAGGTTTGGAATTGCAGCATTTCCGCCCGCCATCCCCGCTCCGGCGGATTCGGCAGCGCGCGCGGAATGCTCTCCTCCCCCAGTTCGGTCTTCAACTCGGGTTGATTCACATCCGCCATCAGTTGGTGCGACTGGAACCGGTCGCGCCAGTAGTTCGGCGTGTAACGGCGGGCCGGAAGGAGATGTCCCCGGCTATCCTGCTCGAAGACAATGTCACCACTCAAGTCACGCAATGGAGCTTCGAGAACGTCAAAGATGATGTCTGGAGAGGTCGTAGCCGGGTCTTCCTTCGGCTCATCGCCCGTATCCTCCATCCGGGCGTTTTGAAAGTAGGCGATCATCTCCGTCGGTGTCCCGAAGAAGGCCATCTTCCCGCCGCGGTCGAGGAGCAGCGCCTTGTTGAACTGGTGAAAGAGCCGCGCGCTCGGCTGGTGAATGGAGACAAAGGTGATCTTGTTCTGCGAAAGGCTCCGAATGATCTCAAGCACGTACTCGGAATCCTTGGAGGAGAGGCCGGATGTCGGTTCATCAAAAAGGAAGACGTCGGAGATTCCGATCATGTCCATTCCCGCATTGAGCCGCTTCCGCTCCCCGCCCGAGAGGTTCTTGTTCTGTGCGTCGCCGGCGAGGCGGTGACGACGTTCATTCAATCCCAACTCCACGAGACGCCCGTTCCGCCGCTTGTGCCGCTCGGCCCGGGACAACTGCGGACACCGGATCGCCGCCGAGCAGTCGATGTTCTCCTCAACCGTCAACAAGGAATCAAAGGCCTCTTCCTGGGGAATGAAAGAGATGTAGGGCCGCAGGTTCTGCACGTAGCGGTAGAGCGAATAGCCGTTGAAGAGCACCTGGCCTTCGGAAGGCTTGGTATGCCCAGCGAGAATCCGGAGCAAAGTGCTCTTTCCGCAACCGCTTGGCCCCAATACACAAACCGTTTCCCCACGCGTGACGGACAAACCGATCCCTTCCAATGCCGATTCCTTGCCGTCGTAGGAATGCCCGAGGTCTCGCAGTTCCAGTCGACTGATGGTGCTGCGCTGCTCCTCAATGATTCGTTCACTGAAATAACACGCGAGGTACTGCCCCTGGTCGATACGAATGCTGTCGCCATCCTTCACGCCGGCCCGATCCTTGACCACTGCGTCTCCAATCGAAATCGGCCCTTCGGAACGCAAAACTTCCAGTTCGCCTCGCTTCTCGTCGTAGTCACAGGTGATCCGCAGCAAGACCTCTCCTACCGAGGTCTGCGAGAGAAGGATGTCCCCCTGCTGAAGGAGGTTCGGATTGTTCGAGACGAGGTAAACGTATTTGCTCGGGGAGAGTTCAAACCGTCCTGCCAGGTCACGCGCCCGCCCGCACAACTCACTCAAGCGAATCTCGCGCTCGTCGGGAAGAATAATCCGGTCTTCAAGCGCGGCCTCGACCGTGGCCCCCTCCGAGAGTTGCTTCCCGTTGATAAGCGCCTTGGTCGACCGCAAGGCCCTGACACGGACGCGGAGTCCGAACTGAACCTCGAGGGCCGACTCCGGCACCGCTTTCCGCTCGACCCGCGCCGTCCCGTCATTCGTGAAGGTGACAAAGAACCGGTTCGTCGTGACGTCCTTTTTCGCGTTGAAGTAGAAGAGAAAGTCCTGGTGGCTGACGACGCGCTCCTCGATGAACACCCGCTGCCCGCTGTATATTCGCGAAAATTCTCCCGGCGCCAGCCTCTGCCCGCGGGCAATGACGGAAAGCCGGCCGATATTCTTGACGAGCACAAGATCGTGATAGCGGAAGGCTATGACGTCATAGCCGTCTCCCAGCCCGCGCAATTTCAAATCGGCATCTTCCTCGCCATTCACCCGCAGGGACTCCAGTGGCATCGCCCCCTCCTGCTCCGGAACCCTGTCCGGCATCTCCGCCTCCTCCGTTCCCGCATTCAGCTGAAAGACAAGGTCGATCGCCTCGTTCGCGACCCCGAGGTTCGTCATGAAGAGGTAGTATTGAATCAAGGCCTCCTTCGGACTGCCGGACCTCGAGATGAGTACGTAAAGCTGAACCCCAAGAATGACTTTCTCCGTGGTCGTCAACTCCGAGGAAAGCTTCTCCGCCACCTCCGACAGTTCGACTGATTCATGAAGCGCCTTTCGGTAGAGCGCGGCCAGTTCCGAGTAGATCGCCTCGGGATAGTCATAGCGGAGAAACCCCAGAATCGAGTCAATTTCCTCCTCGGCAATTCGCCCATCCGCCTTCGTGAATCCGGCGAAAACCTGGATAAGGACGGGGAGCATGTTGTAATGCGTCTTCCGGCGGGCCCGCGATCGAAACGTGGAAAACCCGCGTTTGCGATTGATAGCGAACAACCCGCGCCGATCATCATCCCCGCTCGGGGCAGCTTCCGGGAATGGAGAATTCGGCTCGTGCATCCAGTTGAGGTCGGGAAATACGCAGAATCTAGGAAAGGCGGGGAAATTGCTGTTTTTTCGCGCTGTGGTAGCTTGCCCGGCTCATCTCCCTCGTAAAGGGAATATAGAGAAGTGCTTTTTCGCTATGTCACAGGAACCACCAAAAAGACCCGATCAGGACGATGAACCACGCTCCAATGGAGGAGGCGGCGGCGAACCAGGATTCAACTGGAGGGGCGTTATTCTCCTTTCCATCGCTGTCACGCTCGTGGCCGCTGCCTTCTGGGCCAAGGGACAAGAGGGCGCCTCGAAATCCATTCCCTACCCGGAGTTCGTCCAAAACATCAAGGACAAGAAATTTGATCTCTCGAAGCCCGTGGTCCTCGTCAGCAGCGAGACATCCCGCCGCCAGACGCTGAAGGCCTATGAAGCCGTCCCCGAGCCTGCGGAATCCACCCGCGGCGAAGAGAACAGTGAAAAACAAAAGCCGAAGCAGCGGCTCATCCAGACAACCGTCGACGCGGAATTCGCGAAGGAGGAACTGCTCACCCTCCTGAGGAGCAATGGCTACGAGTACGATTTCAAGTACGACTCGAACACCTTCAGCTCGATCCTCATCGCCCTCCTCCCGATCTTCCTCATTCTCCTGATCCTCTACTTCTTCTTCCGCCAGCAGATGCGCATGGCGGGCCGCGGAGCCATGTCCTTCGGGAAATCCAAGGCCAAGCTTCTCACGATGGAGCGCAACAAGATCACGTTCAAGAACGTGGCCGGAGTCGACGAAGCGAAGGAAGAGGTCTGGGAACTGGTCGAGTTCCTCAAGGACCCCAAGAAGTTCCAACGTCTCGGTGGACACATCCCCAAGGGCGTTCTCATGGTCGGGGCACCCGGCACAGGGAAGACCCTTCTTGCCAAAGCCATCGCCGGGGAAGCCGATGTCCCGTTCTTCAGCATCAGCGGCTCGGATTTCGTTGAGATGTTTGTCGGCGTCGGCGCTTCCCGCGTCCGGGACATGTTCGAGCAAGGGAAGAAAAACGCGCCTTGCATCATTTTCATCGACGAGATCGACGCGGTCGGCCGCCATCGTGGGCACGGCCTCGGGGGCGGGCACGACGAGCGGGAGCAAACGCTGAACGCCCTTCTCGTCGAAATGGACGGCTTCGACACCCAGGAGGGTGTCATTATCATTGCGGCCACCAACCGGCCGGACGTCCTTGACCCCGCCCTCCTGCGTCCCGGACGATTTGACCGCCAGGTCACCGTCGGATTGCCCGACGTGAAGGGCCGCGAGGAAATTCTCCGGGTGCACGGGAAAAAGGTGAAAATGAGCGAAGACGTCGACCTCGGCGTCATCGCGCGTGGCACACCCGGATACTCGGGAGCCGAGCTCGCCAATGTCATCAACGAAGCCGCCCTACTCGCCGCGCGAAAAGGCCAGAAGGCCATCAACCTTCACGACCTCGAGGAAGCCCGTGACAAGGTTCGCTGGGGTAAGGAGCGCCGCAGCCTCGCCATCAGCGAAAAGGAAAAGGAAAACACGGCCTATCACGAAGCCGGCCACGCCATTCTTCTCGAGATCCTGGAAAACACCGAACCCCTGCACAAGGTCACGATCATCCCACGCGGACCCTCCTTGGGATCAACAATGTGGCTGCCGGAAGAGGACAAGTATAACAACCGGAAGAACGAGCTCGTCGACAACCTCATCGTCACGATGGGAGGACGTGTGGCCGAGGAAATCACTTTTGGTGACGTCACGAGCGGCGCCTCCGGCGACATCAAGATGGCGACCGACCTCGCCCGGAAAATGGTCTGCCAATGGGGCATGAGCGAAGAACTCGGCATGGTCGAATATGGCGATCACCAGGAGCACCTCTTCCTCGCCCGCGACATGGCTGCAGGGCGGAACTACTCGGAAGACACGGCGCAGAAAATCGACCACGAAGTAAAGCGCCTCATCGACAACGCTTACCAGAAGGCAAAGGATCTTCTCCTCGATCACCGCAAGGAACTTGAGCTGATCGCCAAAGCGCTGCTGGAATTCGAAACACTCGACGGAAAGCACATCCGTGACATCATCAAGCACGGCGAAATGCTCGATCCGCCAAGCAGCCCGAAACCGCCAACCCCGCCCGTTGAAGCCAAGGCGGAGAAACCCGCCAAGGAAGACGATAAAAAGTCCGAAAGCGGCGATTTTCCAGGCGACCTCGCTCCCGCCGGCGCCTGACCATTGCCGTTGGGCCGGGTCGAAACGAGACCGGGTGACTCCCGTTTTCGAAGGTCATTTGTGGCTTTCCACGCCGGCATTTTGCCGATAGAACTTTCGAAAACAACGAGTCCTCGCGCAATGATACCCCCTTCTGCCTTCCCCACCCTGATCGCTGCCGCCGCCCTTGCCCTGACGGGGTGCAAGACGGACGAGGTCGCCTCCAGAGATTCCTCCGGAGGCCGAAGCAGCACGCTTGGAAAGGTCCTTGTCGTCAACCAGGTTTCCCCCACCCTCACACGCCATGTCATCGCATTGACGGCATTTGGCAACAAGACCGAGACGGACATCCCGCTCGCCGATGTTCGGGACTACCAAACGGAGGAGTTCCGACAGGAACTGAGTCCGTTCAGTCGGTCCGTAGAAACTCTCAATTTGCCGAGCGAGGAGGATTTGGAGAGCGCGGAAATCGCCAAGTTGGGGAGAGAATTCGGTGTCGACATGATAGTCGTGATCCACCCCGGAAACTACTATCCCTACGGCGTACCCAGCTACATGAAGACTACCGGCTACGGGCAATACAGCCGGGTCATCGGGAAGCGCTCCCCGGATGACGACATCGCCTACCTCAGCTCCAGCTATCTCCTTTTTGATGCACCTTCCGGGAAAAGGATTGACCGGATAACCAACGCTTTCAAAAAGACCAGCGTCCTAAGCACTCAGCCCTACAATGTAGAATACTTTGACAACGGGAAATACGAGTATCCCTACTCCAATTATTCCGAAGCACAGAAGCGGCAAGCGAAGACCGCCCTCAAGGTGATCATCTCCCGGAACGCGAAGCTCGCCGTGGAGAAGATGGTGAAAAAGGTCAGCAAGGAGTAGTCTCCCCGATCGGAACCGTCCCTGTTTGCAGCGCAAAAATCCATCCAGAACATGAAGCTTCTCCTGACCCTCCTCACTCTTTCCTCGTTGCTAACGTGGAATGCTCCTGCCGAGCACCATGAGAAAAAGGAGAAGACCGGACAAAACAGGGCGGAAAAGCCGGAAGGCACGACGGACAAGCAAGAAGAGGAGAAATCCACCACCATCGGCAGCGTCCGCATCAACGGGAAAACGATCAAGTATGAAGCATCTGCGGGCACACTTCTCCTGAAGACAGAGAAGGAAGACAAGACCAAAGCCGAGGTCTTTTACACCCTGTATGAACTGGCGGATGCCGGCGACACCTCCGGCCGCCCCATTACTTTCTGCTTCAACGGGGGTCCCGGGTCTTCCTCCGTCTGGCTTCACCTCGGCGCCCTCGGGCCACGGCGATTGAAACTGTCCGACGACGGAACTTCATCACCTCCCCCACCCTATCGCCTGGTCGACAACGAGTTTTCCCTCCTCGATGTCAGCGACCTCGTTTTTGTCGACCCCGTCAGCACCGGCTACAGCCGCGCCGAGGACAGCAAGCCGGACGAGTTCCACGGTTACGACGAAGACATACGCTCGATGACGGAGTTCATCCGGCTTTTCGTCACGCGGCATGCTCGCTGGGATTCTCCGAAGTATTTGCTTGGCGAGAGTTACGGAGCCATCCGCGTCTCCGGCCTCGCCGAGTCCCTGCAATCGAAACACGGCATGTACCTGAACGGCGTCACCCTGCTTTCAGGCGTTCTCGACTTCCGCACCCTCGTTTCACACAACGGCAGCGACCTCATGCATGTCCTGTATCTTCCAGCATACACGGCAAGCGCCCACTACCACGGAAGACTGAAAGGACCGCTCGCGGCCGACCTCCAAAGAGCGATGGAGGAGTCGGAGCGCTTCGCTTTCGATGAATACATGCCCGCCCTCCTCCTGGGATCCTCGATCGATGAGACCAAGAAAATCGAGATCGCCGGGAAGATGGCAAGGTTCACCGGCCTGAGTGTCGACTACCTTCTCGCCACGCACCTGAAACCCGGCCCCTCGCGTTTTCGCAAGGAACTCTTGCGGGACGCCGGCATGACCGCCGGACGCTTCGACGCCCGTATCGTCGGCATCGATTCCGACAATCTCGGGGACAGGCCGGACTACGATCCTTCCTACACGGTGATTTACGGTCCCTTTGCTTCAGTTTTGAATTCCTACGTGCGCGAGGAACTTGAATTCGAGAGTGACATTCCCTACGAAATCCTTTCCTCGAGGGTGCACCCGTGGAGTTACAAGCCATTCATCAATCGTTACGTGAACGTGACGGAGAAACTCGCCAACGCCATGCGGACCAACGTCGACCTGCAGGTTCTCGTTCTCGGCGGCTATCAAGACCTCGCGACCCCTCCAGCGGCCATTCGCTACTCCATGAACCAAATGCCGAGACTTCCGGAACTGGACGGACGCATCGAATACCGGAACTACGATGGCGGCCACATGATGTACACGAACATACCATCCCTCGACGCCATGAAAGGTGACTTGAAAGCGTTCTACGAGCGCACGAAAAACGTAAAGTCCGTGGACAACGAGAAGTAAAAGACCATGACATCCATGACCAAACTCAGCATCGGCACCGGCGCCCTCCTTATTGCGCTCGCGGTCGGCTTTTTCCTCGCCACGGGCGCCACCCAGAAGACCGCCCTCATCCCTGCAGGCTTCGGCATTCTCATCCTCATCATGGGATTCCTCGCCAAGGATGAAAAAAAGCGGAAAATGGCTGCTCACATCGCCGTGTTCGTCGCCCTTCTCGGCCTTCTCGGTGGATTTGGCATGGGGATTCCCAGAATGATCAAGGAAGGTGCCGGACTGGCCGTCGTCGAGCAGATCATCATGGGCGTCGTTTGTCTCGGCTACATTGTCTTTGCCGTAAAGTCCTTCATCGCGGCAAGGAAATCGGGGAAGGTTTAGTCGACCGAGCAGTCCCTCCTGCAAACTCCGGCTTTCGACATGATTCCGGAAGAGTTGGTCGCCAAGGTCAGCACCGCCGCGTCCTTCGGTGAATTGACGGCCGCTTTCCAGGTGGAGATCACTCCGCAGGATTCTACGCCTTCACTCTCGGCCGGAGAAGATTCCCAAGAGTGAATTGATCAGGTTTGTCCGGGTTGTCGAATTACCCTGAACCGCCTAGCTGGCGACGCCGATGAGCAAGGCCTCCAGCTCTGCCTGCTTGTCCGAAGACAAAGGCACAAGGGGCATCCGCAACGCCGCGTCGCAATGACCGGCCACCGCCATCGCCGCCTTGATGGGGACGGGGTTCGTGTCGAGTTTCAACAGGCTGCTGAAAAACGAGTAATTCTCCCGGTGGATTGACATCGCACCGTCAAAGTCTCCGGCATTCGCCTTCGCCACCAGCTGCGCCATGACCTTGGGGACGAGGTTGGACGCGACGCTGACCACTCCGCAGGCTCCGGCGGAAATGAACGGCAAGGTGAGCGAGTCATCGCCGGACAAAATCTGGAATTCGTCCGGAAGGGAAGTGCGGAGCTGACTCACGCGCTCGACCGAACCACCCGCCTCCTTGATCGCACAGATATTCGGGCAGGCCCCGTGCAGGCGCGCCACCGTTTCCACCTCGATGGCGATTCCGCAACGTCCCGGAATCGAGTAGAGCATGATCTTCATCGATGTCGCTTCGGCAATCGCCTTGAAGTGCCGGAAGAGCCCTTCTTGCGACGGTTTGTTGTAGTAGGGCGCGACCTGGAGGGAGGCCTGGGCCCCTGCTCGCTCCGCCGCACGCGTCAATTCAATGGCCTCATTGGTTGAGTTCGATCCCGTCCCCGCGATCACCACACCTCGGTCGCCGGTCTGATCCACCGCAATCTCGATAACACGCTTGTGCTCGTCGTGGGACAGCGTCGGTGACTCACCGGTTGTACCTGCAGGAACGACTCCTGAAATCCCATTATCGAATTGCAGGTCGATGATGCGGCGATAAGCGGCCTCGTCGATCTGCGACGCGTCGTCATTAAAGGGGGTAACAAGGGCGGTATGGGCTCCGGCAAACATGGACATGGGGACTGAACCTGATCAATCGGGAAGATCAACCTCGCCTTCAAACACAAAATCGGCGGGTCCGGTCAACGTCACGTTCCGGAAGCCGGATTCGGCGTCTCCTTCAAACGCGACTTCGAGGACATCGCCACCCTTTACCCGCACCCGCACGGGAGAATGGGCCCCCGTCAAGAGATGGTGGATAATCGCATTCGCCACCATCCCGGTTCCACAGGCAAGTGTTTCGTCCTCAACCCCGCGCTCGTAGGTCCGGATGGCGATCGCCGAATCGCCTTCGATTTCCATGAAATTCACGTTTGTCCCGGCAGGAGCATATCGCTCGTGATAGCGAATCGCGCTTCCCTCGGGCCGGATGTCCACCTCCGACAGTTCGGGAACGACCAAAACGGCATGAGGAACGCCGGTGTTCAGATTGTGGACGGTACGGGCCGAACCGAGAATTTCGATTTCCTCGCCCAGGCTGAGGTCAAAGGGTTCACTCAGCTGCACCCTAACCAGATCTCCAAGGTACTCCGCGCCGATCACGCCGGCGGGGGTTTCAAATTGAATGGGTTCCACCCCACCCGTCAGCTTTTGCGCGAAGCGCGCGAAACACCGGGCACCATTTCCGCACATTTCGGCCTCGCCGCCGTCCGCATTGTAGTAACGCATGCGAAAGTCCGCGCCGTCCTGCGCCGGTTCCACGGCCAGCAGGCCGTCCGCTCCCACACCACGATGACGATCGCACAAGCGTTCGATCTCCTCGTTCGACAGCGAAAGGGACAAGTCGCGGTTGTCGAGCATGACAAAGTCATTGCCCGCGCCGTTCATCTTGGTGAATTCAAGCGTCATCGGAAATGGCGTGGAAGGGATTATACCGCCTTCACTGCATCGACAAGTGGTTTCACGAAGGCTTCGACGCGCTCCGGGAGGTCTTCGCTCGCCCCGTGCTCCGCCACTCGTTTGACGATGGCGCTCCCGACGACCACACCGTCCGCGCTTCGCGCCACTTCCGCAGCCTGTTCCGGGGTCGAGATTCCGAACCCGACGACCACGGGTACGGCGGTCGCGCTCTTGATTTTGCCCACCTGCTCGCCGATTCCCTCCGCCAGCGACTGTTGCTCCCCGGTGACTCCCTCCCGGGAGACGTAATAGACAAAGCCCTCCGCGCTCGCCGCGAGTTCGAGGATTCTCTCATCAGGAGTGGTCGGAGCAATGAGTCGGATGTGCTTCAATCCGGAAGCCCCCCGAAGTTCTTCGTTTTCCCTCTCCTCATCGGGGGGCAGGTCGAGATTGAGAATTCCGTCAACACCCGCTGCCGCCGCATCGAGGTGGAACTTCTCAAAACCGTAGGTGTAAATGGGATTCAGGTAGGTGAACAGGACGATCGGCGTGGCCGACTCCTGCCGGAATTCGCGCACCAGTTCGAGGACGTTCTCCACCTTCGTCCCGTTGTCCAAGGCCCGTTGCGCCGCCATCTGGTTGACGATTCCATCCGCCAGCGGATCCGAGAAGGGTACCCCCAATTCAATCACGTCCACTCCCGCCCGGTCGAGGGCGCGTGCGACTTCCAACGAACGGGGAATGTCGGGATCTCCGGCGCAAACATACGCCACAAAAGCCTTCCCCTGATTATCAGACAGGGAACGAAAAGCGTCATCAATTCGATTGACCATCGTCAGAGCCTAGCACTTGAAGACGCGAAAGGCCGGAGAAAACTCTCCGGCCTTTCGTGGTTTGAAACGTTCGAGTAAAGGTTCCGGAAAAGCGCTTAAAAAGTGAAGCGAAGACCGAGGGAGTAGAGGTGCCATTCCTCGTCGCTGCTGTAGTTGAACTCGTAACCTCCCACGATGCCAAAGCGCTGGTTGAGACGGTATTCGAGTCCCCCACCAACGTTGCCGCCGACGTAGTTTTCGGAGTTGAAGTGCCCGCCAACGCCCACTTTCGCGAACGGAGCTATGCAGAGGTCCTGCAGGGGCACGCGGTAGAGGAGGCTGATGTCGACGTTGTGAATGGCCGCATCGCCGCCATCGAACCAGTAGGCACGCCCTTCGACACCAATACGCTCGGTGTAGTAGTGCCCGAGGGCAATTCCGCCGCCGGCGCCATCATCGTAGTGACCCGCACTCGGGTCCACGTAGACGGAAATTGCGTCGAAGTAGGTTTCGCCAGCTTGGAAGCAAACCGGATCGTAGACGGGCGCTTTCGAGTAAACAGGTGCCTTGGAGGGAGCACTGTAGAATTCACCCGCCTGCACGAGAGAGGTGAGGCAGATGCCGATAACAACTGAAGCCAAGATTCTTTTCATGATGCTGATGAGCAAAGTTAATACCATTGAAGCCTTATAATCAAGGGAAATTCCGGGTTCAGGGCATTTAGTTTAGCTTTCCGAAATTTGCGAATATTAGCATTTCCGATGGGCAAAAAAAATCGGGATCGGCGTCTGAACACCGATCCCGAGGTCTCAAGTGACCCTACTGCAAACAATTCCGGGATTAAAAGGTAAAGCGAAGCCCGAGCGTGTAGAGGTTCCAGTCCTCTGTCTCGTCCGCCCACGTGTAGGTGTAATCTGCAATGATGCCCCAACGGTCGTTCAGCCGGACTTCAAGGCCCGCCCCGGCATGGGCACCGACCTGGTTCACGGAGTCAAAATGTCCGCCAGCACCACCGAAAAGATAGGGCGCAAGGCAATAACGCTCAACGGGAAAGCGCACCACTGCGCTGGCCGTGACGGAGTGGATGACGCTGTCTTGATCCCACCAGTAAGCACGAAACTGCGTCCCGAAACGCTCGGTGTGAAAGTAGGAAAGCCCGAGGCCTCCACCGAATCCATCTTCCAAGCCACCACCCGGGTGATCACCGGAAGGATCGGCATAAAGGGAAATCAAATCGACGTTGAACTCCCCGGCGTAGAAACACTGCGAAGGTGAATGCTTGATCGTAGGAGGAATCAAGGTTCCCGCCGCTGCATGCCCCAGAAGCAACCCGGAGACGGCGATAGCAAAGAGTGAGTTTTTCATAGATATTTGATAATACGAATTGTTAGCATTGTTAAAATATCTCTAAAGTTTAAATAATCTAGACAAATTTTTATAATTTTTAAACTCTTGGTGGGTGG
>JBCDLR010000045.1:0-16430 GCA_038745205.1 Verrucomicrobiota bacterium | reverse complement strand
TTGGCGGCGATGGCTTCCTCCAGAGACTTCAGGTCTTGCGTGCCGTCGCCCTCGATGCCGATCATCACCGTTTCGGCGACCCCATCTTCAGCCGCTTTCTCCCAAGCTGCGGCGGCGGCAGTAAACGTTTTTCGGTATTCGTCCGTCCCTCCGGCGCCGACAACAACGACGACTTTTGCGGTCGATCCTGCCGTCGCGGCAGCAACCGATACGAAGGCCAAGAGAAGCAGTGGAAAGAAGAATTTCATCAGGCCATTCCCGCACGGCGGCGCGTGATCCACTCGGTGGCGAAACAGGCGATCACAAGGAGGAATATATAGGGTGTATGCCAAAGGGATCGGGTTTTGGTGCGGGTTTCCGGAGCGCCGAGATCGGGGAGTCGCTTCGCGAATGAATCGAGATCCTCCGGTTGCAAAACTTCGCCACCGGTTTGCTCGGCGATGGATTCCAGCAGCGCCCGGTTGGGTTCGAGGCGTTTGAATTCGTCCGCCGCCCCGTTCGATGCCCAACCATCAGCGGCCTCACCAATTTCCTCTCCGGCCGCGTCGGTCACCACCGCTTTGACCAGCGTCGTCCCGGCACCTTCCGGAACGAACGTCGCTTCAAAAACGGCGGCTTCGGAATCCGACGGGCTGGCGTTGAGTTCGGCGGGGGCCCTTCCTTCAGCTTCGATCGTCAGGGTGACGCGCGCGTCGGCGAGCGGCTCGAAGCCTTCGTCGAGAGAACGTACAACGGCTTTTACCGCACCGTCGCCGGCAGTTTCGAGACTGACTGAAACGCGTTCCGGAACGTCGGCCACCAACCAGCGGACAAGTTGCCTCCACGCCTTCTCCATGTCGGGCTTGTTCCCAGCCTCGCTGAATCCCCAGCGCCAGAGATCGGCGACGAGTAAGGCGGCGGAGCGGCCTTTTCCGAATCGCTGTGCGGTGAGTGCGGGCCGGCGGGTGCCGTCGTCATCGATTGTCGCCAACACGGTGGCACCGGGTTTGATACCGGCGGCGACGTTCACCGATTTGAAGGGCGTCATCTCCGCGATGCGTTGTCTCTCTTCGCCCTCCTCCGTGCGCAATCGCATCCATGGGGAGAGCCAGCCGTCGCGGGTCAGATCGAGCTGGAGCGATGACGAGGGCGCGGTCTTCGCGGTCCCGCCGAGGTGGACGGGGAGCATTTTCGCCACCGAGGTTTTTTCGTAGCCGCCATTCTGGAAACTTTCCGCTCCGCCCAACATCATCAAGGAGCCGCCCCGGCGGGAGACGAAGGCGTCGATGAGGTCGAGTTGATCGACGGTAAAGAAGGACCGCTCAAGGTCATCGAGAATCAGCGCATGGTATTCGAAGAGTTCCTCGGCCTCGCGGGGAAACCCTCCCATCAGCTCCTCGTTCGTGCGCGTGCCCAGACGGATCAAGACCGGCTTGTCGAGTTCCGTGGTATCATCGCCAGGGTCGAAGCCGCGGAAAAGCTGGTTTCCTTCACCGCGATTGCCGCGCCACTGGAACTTCGGCTCCCTCCGTGCGACCCGGATCAATCCGGCGAGTTCGAGCTCATCGTCACTTTTGAGCGAGCGGTTCAGGAACTTGTATTCCCAATTCGGCCGCCCGCAGACGTAGAGGACGCGGTAGGGCCCCCGGCCGCGATTCACGGCGAGCAATCGCGAGTTGTTGGCATCGGTGGCTTCTTCCCCAGCCTCTGCCTCGCGGGCGGCGATTTCGACCTTGAAGAATTGGACGCCCCGCGCCGTCGGACGGTGGAGAAAGCGCAGCGAACGGGAATCGGCATCCGTTTCCGGCGTGAATTCCTCTTCCTCGACCGTTTCCCCGTCGTCGTTGAGCAACTTCACGATGATCGGTTCATCTTTAAATCCCCGCACGACGACATCGGTGCGCACGGTGAGGGGCGCGTCTTCGAAAGACGATTGCGAGACGCCGGCGCCCGTGATGGCGAGATCCTTTCCGGGGCCGTCTTCGCCGATGACGACCGGATATATCGGCGGCAGGTTCTTGAAGTCGATGGCCTCGAGGTTGTCGGTCGCATTCCCATCGCTGAGGAGGACGACCCCCGCGACCGGACGGTTGGCGAAACGGCGTTGAATACTATCGAGCGCGCCGCCGAGCGCGGACGCGGATCCCTGGAACTCGAGCCCATCGAAGGCAGAAACCCTTCGGAGGCGGTCATCGATGGTGAATCGTCTCAAGGCGAATGTCTCACTGATGTTGTTGAGCCATTTGGACTCGCCGTCATCGGTGTTCAATAGCTTGGCCAGCGATTCACCCCGGGTGCGTGATGAACCGGTATCCCGCACGGACATTCCGGCGCTGGTATCAGCAACGACGGCAAGGAGGTTGGCGCCGGGTTCAGGTTCTTCGCTAATCCACGAAGGTTCAGCGAGGCAAAGGGCGAGCAATCCGAGCGCGACGAGGCGAAGGGCTAAAGGAAGTTTCGGCGCACCAAGCCGCCGCCGATGGCCGACGATGGCAAGAACTCCTCCAACACACGCCAAGGCGACGCCGGCCCATGCCCACGGTCCGCCGGTGAATGTGAGGGAGGCGATCATTCGCCGCTGCCGATTCGTTCGTAGTAATCCCTCACCAATTCTTCGAAGGCGCCGGGAACGGGATCGCGGTCGAGGGGCAACCGCGAGTCTGGTTTTTCGCGCTTGGCGAGTTCCTCGTCGATAATGTCGCGGAGTTCGGTGAGGGGCGTCGTGATTTGAAGATCGACGAGGGCCTGATTGGGAACCGTGCTATGGCGGTTGAAGTCGCGGCGCATCTCGCGGGCGCGGTCGCGGATCCGCGCCACGTCCTGTTGGATCTCTTCGTCCTCGATCATCTCTTCGACGTCGCGGAGCCGGTCCGACCACTCGCGGAAGGCATCGCCGTAAATGGGAGATTCACCGGATTGATTGCGTGAATGCGTTCCTCCGCCCGCTTGGCCGCCCCCCCATTGGTCAAAGAAGCGAGTCGGAGCATCGGTTGGACGAGCTTCGCCAGGTTGTTGACTTTCGCCACTTTGCTGCGCTCTACCAGCAGCCTGCTGGCCTTCGCCCGGTTGTTGGCCTTCACCAGGCTGTTGTCCCCCGCCGCGTTGCTGGCCTTCGTTGGGTTGTTGACCTTCCCCGGGTTGTTCGCCCTCACCCGATTCCGCGCCTTCCCGTGGTTGCTGACCCGCGCCAGATCTCTCACCTTCTCGCGATTGTTGGCCTTCGCCAGTTTGCTGTTCTTCACCGGGCGGCAGGCCTTCGCCGCCTTCCTGTCCTTCGACGGGTTGTTCAGGTTCACCCGCTCGCTGGCCTTCACCCGGCTGCCCAGTTGGACCTGGTTGTTGGCCACCGTCGGGCTGTTGTTCTTGATCGCGTTGCTGACCTTCACCGGGAGGTTGGGCCTCGCCGGGTTGTTGTTCTTCGCTGGCCTGCAAGCCTTCGCCAGGCTGCTGTCCTTCAGCTTCGCCTCTGGCCCGTTCTGATTCTTCCACTTCGCGCAGGAGCTCTTCCACCTCGGAGCGCGCCATGCGCAGGGCGGCGGTTTCGTCGCCGAGGATTCCTTCGGCGGCGGCATCGACGTTTTTTTCCAACTCCTCGATGCCTTCGCGTGCGGTCCGTTCGAACTCGGCGGCGTCGGCGAGCCGGTTGAACCGGGTGAATTGACCGGCGTTCTCGAGTTCGGTGTCCACTTGGTCGGCTTCCGCTTCGCGGACGGAGTCGAATAACTTCCGGGAGAGGACTGGCTCGCTTTCCTCCGCCGTTTCGCTGAGTTCACGAAGATTGTCTAACAAGTCCTCAAATTCCCTTCGCTGCTCTTCCAAGTCGGCGGCGAGCGCGGCGTTCTCGAGAGTATTCTCGATCTCCGTATCCCCAATCGGCTCGGGCGCCGCATTTTTTTCCGCAAGCTGATCGGCAATCTCCCGCTCGCGCTCCGCCAAATCGCGGGCTTGTCGGCGCGCATCCCGCACTTCTTCGGCGAAGCGGTTCGAAGTCCGCTCGCGGAACTCCTCGGCCAGTTCTTCGAATTCTTCCTCGGCCCTCGTCCCCGCGTTCGCCGCCTGGTCGAGTTGCTCGTTCTCCAGCGCCTCAGCCGCGTTCCGGGCCTCCTCGCGGGCCTCCTCAAGTTGATCGCGCGCCTCCGCGGTGCGGCTGATGTTCTCCTCCGATTGCATCCGCTCGTTCAGCTCGTCGAGATCCTCCACGAGCGACCGCTGCTCCTGCTCGAGGCGTTCCAGTTCCCGTCGAAGTTCCTCGCGTTCCTCCTCGGTCTCGGCCTCTTCCAGCATCGCCTGCAACTCCTGGATCTTGTCCGTGATCCCCTCCTGGCGGCGCGCGAGTTCCTTCAGGCGATTGAGAATCTGCACGTCTTCCCGGTTTTCCTGCTGGCGTTGCTCCTGCTGTTGTTCTTCGGCGAAGCGTTGCGTTTCGTAACGCTTTTCCTCCTGCTTCAGCTCCATGTTCATCAACTGCCGCTGCTGGCGTTGGGAGCTACTTGAACTGCTGGAACTTTGTTGCTGGTTGGAAAGAGTGACCTGGAATTCGCGCGCCCGCATCCGCAGCAAGGCGGCATAGGCCATTTGCTCGTGCTCCATGGCGGTGGCGAGTTCAGCCGCAACGTCGTTCTCCGAAAATGGATCTTCAACGAAGGGGGCCAGCACTTCTACAGTAGCCTGCATTTCGCTCATGGCCTCTTCCAAATGCCGCATCATTTCTGCGTCGGTGATCTCATTTGCCGCAGCCGATGCTTTCTCGATCACGCCGGACTGCCCTTCTGCGACGACCGCGACGTCCCCACCGAGATTCGTTTTACCCGACGCTGACTGTCGACGGAGCTTCCAGGTGGCATTCAGGATTTCCTTCTGGGCCGCCAAAAGCTCTTCGCTCTGCTGGGCACCACCTTGGCCCTGTTGCCCCTGGCCGCCGCCCTGGTTCGGGGTTTCGCGGAAGATCTCCTCAAAGTGACGCACTTCCATGAAGCGCATGTCACTTTGAACCCGTCGGGGTGCTCCGTCGGGGCCGATATCCTCGGCCCAGAAAAAATAGGTCAGCAGGTCATTGGGTGCAGCGCCGAGCTTCTCAAACTCGAGCATGGTTCGGACCGGATTCTTCTCATCGGGGGCGAAGTCAGCCGTCTCAAACGCCACTTCGTACTCTTGTCCGCCGAATTGGTAACTGGCTCCCGCCGCGATCAACTTCACGTCGTCCCAGAGCGTTGCCTCCGCGGAGATCTCCTGGATCGGGGTGACCTCGGCATCGCCGCCCGGGAAGGCGAGCTCGATCTTCGAGGGGAGGTTCCGTCGCACATCGACCCGGAAAAGGGGCGGACGTCGGTTTTTGCGGCCGTCGGCGTCGACGAGGTGGATGCGCATCTTCGCGTCAGCTTCGGGTTTGAACTCGGCAACAAGGTCACCGCCTTCCGAATCGACGCGCAGCGGAACGGCAGACCCTTCCTCTTCCGGAACGAGCTTACCGCCGGCGACCTCTTTATTCGTGTGGATCTTGAGGGTGAGCCCGGAACCCTCCATCACCGAAACACGGCGCGTGTCCTCGATTTCCTTGATGGGCAACTCGATACCGGGCGGAGGGGAAATCGCGGCATCGACGGATTCGACGATGGGCAAGACAAAGGTCGTGATCTTGAACTCCTCACTGGCGCCGCCCTCGTAGGCGATCCGGTAGGTGCCGTCAGCATTGATCTGCGACCGGGTGGCGACAAAGACGGGATCCGAAAGGCTCTGCTCCATTTCGATGGTGCGACCGGTATCCCCCAGCATGGTCTCCAAGCGAACATCAGCGGGGACGAGCTCGCCGAAACGGGCCGACACTAACAAACGTCCACCCTGTTCGAGCTCGACATCACCCGGTTCGACCGTGAGTTCGAACGCACCGTTGAATTCCTCTTCTGGCGCCTCTCCAATCCCTGCGTTTCTCCTGTCTTTGGAAAGACCGGTCTTTCCAATGGAAAACATCAAGGTTGCCATGGCGGCGACGACCGCAACGGAAGAGGCCAGCTGAGCATTTTTCCAGCAACGCTCTTTCCCGCTATCCAACGTGTCTCTCCAACGCGCGGAAATGGCTTTCTCGGCAGCCTCTTTAAACAACCGCTCCTGCATGAAGCTGAGCCCATTCCCCACAGCCCGTTTTTCCTCTTCGACCGCGGTCAGCAGGAGGGCCTTGAGCTCCGGATTGTCGGCTTCGATCTCGCGGGCAATCTCGCGCAGATCGAGAAGCGGGCGGCGTTTGAGGAAAAATCCAATCGGCGCGGCGACGAGCCAACCGACAAGCGGCAGCCACCACCAACCCAACGTCCCTTGGCCCAACCAGAGGGCGAGAAGCGCGAGTGCGGCAACGAAGACGAAAACACCGGTTTGCACCTGAAACGCACGAATGCCACGGCGGCGTTCGAGAATGGGTTCGAGTTGACGCTGTAGAACGGGCTCGATCATGACGGGATAGGGTTTGGGGTCCGGGCGCTTCCTTCCGGCGGACGGCTCGCGAACCAGGTTTCGATGGCAAGAATTCCTAACAAAAGCAGAATCACGACCCGCCAATATCCCTGCTTCGCCTCGCTTTCGGATTCGCGTAGCTTTCTCTTTGCCGTGGAAGAAAGCTTTTCGGAAGCGTCCGCGCCCCCGGTGAGAGGGATGCCGAGGGCACCGAGAGAATCCTTCGAAAGGGGGGTGAGATCGGATTCGGACGGGCGCAGGTTGACGGCGAAGTAGCGGGCGACACCGTTACCCTCCGTTTGATAGACGCCGGGCTGAGTAGGGATACCAGGTGCCCCACCGGCGAGGACATCGCCTTCGTCCAATGGTAATGGCTCACCCACGAAATGTTGATCCGGCGTGTGCACACGTGGACCGACATCCGCGAACACCGAAAACAACAAGGGGAGGAATTTCGAGGATAGGGCGAGCTGGCTATCGCGGGGGTGCCAACCGGAAGCCATGACAAAGAGGGAGCCCTTGCCGACCGGGAGATTCATCCACGCAGGGTCGCCACTGTCGAACTTGGCGACGAACTGCGTGCCCTCGGGCAATTCCTCCCGTTCGATCTCGCGGTTCTTCCAGAAGTGGACGCTGGTGAAATCGCGCCAGCGGGGATCGCGGAATTCCCGGAGCGAAGGGTGATCGAAATCGATGCCTTCCAACAACGCGTAACCCTCTTCCCGTTCATTCAATTCCGGCGTGTCTTCCAGGTCGGCGAGACCGGCAAAAGTGCGCGCCATGTCAGAACCGGTGAGCACGAGCAATGCACGCGCGCCATTTTCGATCGCGCTTCGAAGCCCCGTGATCTCATCGGACGCGAGGGGGCGCGCGACGGCGATGATGGACGGGGTGTCTTCCAGGCTTTCGACGTAGCGCGGGCGGAGCACACGGGAGAGGGCGAAGGCGCGACGGAAGTAATATTCCGGGGAGTTGCTGTCGTCGGCGTCCCCGTTTCCAAGAAAGAGCAAATCCACCGGCGAAGGTTGCTTGGGGGCGACGAACAGGGCGTTGTCGTAATCGTGGTCATCCCCGGTCAACACGATCTTGTCCGGGCCTGCTTCAAATTCGAAAACGCGGCTTTCCCCCGCCGGGACGACCGCACTGTGGACGGCCGTGCCGGCGCTCACGGAGAAATCGGATCGCTCCGAGGCGGGACCGTTGCGGACGCGGACGGCGATCTTCTCGTTGTCCTTGGTGGCAGCGGCGGAAAGCGAGGCGTTGGTCGTTGCCTCCGTTTCCAGTGGGATCAATCGGACCGCGACATCGTCGGGCCACGCCGCTCCGGCCACAGAATCGAGGTCGGCTCCGGTTTGGAGGTCGCTGATGACGACAATCTCCGAATCGAGCGCGGCCTCGTCATCGGCGGAAGCATCGGCGATCATTTCCGCGGCGGCGAGCAGGGCCGTGCCGAGGTCGGTGCCTGACCAACCTGGTTTCAAGGAATCGATCGCTTCGCGCGCGAGGTCATTGCGGCGGGCGGGGGCTTCGTCGAGCCAATCGCTAAACGTGAACACCGTTTTCGGGCTGAGGTCGGAAGCGATCACGGCGAGCGCGCCCATGGCAGTCACCTTTCCGGCCGTTTCCTTTGCCGCCTCTGTCGCTTGTTTCCAAACCCCGTCCCTTCGCATCGAGGCGCTCGTGTCCAGGAGAACCACAGTGCGTCGCGCCCCCTCTTCGCCCTCGTGTTCGCCGCCGGCGAGGAATGGGCGGGCGAACACTGCGGCCAGCGCCAGTAATGCAAGGCATCGCAGAAGGAGAAGCGGCCAGTTTTCGAGCTGGTTTCGACGTTTGATCGGTTGATGTTTCGTCGGTTCGAGAAACATCAGCGAGCTGAACTCGACCTGGTCTTTTGGCGGTTTGCGCCGGAGGTGCAGGTAGATCGGAAGCGCGATCATCGCGGCCCCGAACATATAGAGAGGGAAGAGAAGGCTCATCGCTCAACGGGCCCGGCGGTGGTTCATGTTGGCACGACCCGCGGTCGCGGTCCGATGGGCGCGCATCGTGATCAAATCGTAAAGGGCCAAGTCGAGGGGCCGGTAGGTAGGACAGAGCTGGTAGTCGATCCCGTTGCGTGCGCAGAGCGCGTCGGCGGCGGCGAGATGTTCCGTCAACTTCCGACGGTAGCCCTCCCGGGCGGCATGCGGATCGATGAAATGCTGCTGCCCGGTTTCAAGGTCGGTAAACTGGGCGGCGCTTTCGAAATCGAACTCAAGCTCCCGGCGATCGAGAATTTGAAAAACGGCGACCTCATGACCGCGGGCCCGGAGGAGGCCAAGGCGGGCCTCAAGCTTTTCGATGGGCGCCAAGAGGTCACTGAGCAAAATGAACATCCCGCGCCGGTCGTGCATTTCGGCGACGCGTGCCAGCGGCGCGCCGAACTCGGTCGATTGGCCCAGGGCGGGAGGTTCCAGGGCGAGCATGAGGCGACGCAGGTGCCCCGGTGTGTTCTTCGCGGGAAGGTAGTCGCGAATGCCGTCGTCAAAACGCGTGAGCCCCACGGCATCATCCTGTCTCGAAAGGAAACAGGCAAAGGTGGCCGCCAGCGTGGTGGCGTAGTTGTGCTTGGTAAGGCCCGGGTCGGCGCCGAACATCATCGAACGACTGCCGTCGACGAGAAGCTGGCAACGCAAGTTGGTTTCGTCTTCGAATTTCTTGATGAAGTAGCGATCGGACCGCGCGTAAACACGCCAGTCGACGTGACGCACATCGTCACCGGGTGCGTATTGGCGGTATTCGCTGAACTCGGCGGAGAACCCGTGGTAAGGGCTGCGGTGGATGCCACTCCAGAAGCCTTCGACGACCACCTTCGCTCGCAACTCGAGCGACCGGATGCGCATGAGCGCGGCCGGGTCGAGGAGACGGGAGGGCGATGTCGCGGCCATTTATTTTCCGATCGTGCTCGGGACGTTTTCGAGCAGGTTTTCGACGATTTCGGGGATGCCGATGCCTTCGGCTTCGGCGCGGTAATTGGGCAAAATCCGGTGCCGCAAAACGGGAGCGGCGAGGGCGCGGATGTCGTCGATGGAAACGTGCGTGCGCCCGTCGAGGAGGGAGCGCGTCTTTCCGCCGAGGACCATGAACTGTGCGGCGCGAAGCCCAGCACCCCAGTTCACAAAATCGTTGATGAACTGGCTCGACGCCTCCGTTCCCGGCCGCGAAGCAGAAGCGAGCCGGACCGCGTAACGCACCACGTCCTCCGCAACGGGAACGCGCCGGACAACATCGTGACAGGCCATCAGTTCGTCGGCGGCAAAGAGGGGTTCAATCTTCTCGCCTCCGGCGCCGGTGGTTTGCGCGACGACCTTGACCTCGTCGTCTTCATCCAGGTAGTCGATGACGACGTTGAACATGAAACGGTCGAGTTGGGCTTCGGGAAGAGGATACGTGCCCTCCATTTCGATCGGGTTTTGAGTGGCGAGGACAAAGAAAGGCTCCTCGAGTGGCAGGGTCGTTCCAGCGGCGGTCACCTGGTGCTCCTGCATCGCCTCAAGAAGCGCGGCTTGGGTTTTGGGCGGAGTCCGATTGATCTCGTCGGCCAGGATCATGTTCGCGAAGATCGGTCCCTTCTGAAAAACCATCTCCCGTCCATCCGCCGTCTCGTTGATCATCTCCGTCCCGGTGATGTCGGCCGGCATCAGGTCCGGGGTGAACTGGATGCGGTGAAAGCTCAGGTGGAAAAGATCCGCGAGGGACTTCACAAGGAGCGTCTTCGCCAGTCCCGGCGCGCCGGTGATCAGGCAGTGGCCGCCGCTCAGAAGGGCGATGAGCATCTCCTCAATGACCTCACCCTGGCCAACGATGACCTTGGATAACTCGGCGCTGATTTTGTCGCGCGCGCCGCTGATCCTGGCGACCGCATCGCGTTCCTTTTCGTACTCGGATTCGGGTTTGGGTTCGGCGACTGTCGCTTCCATAAAATATTAGTGGGTTAGGGCGTAAAAGACGATGTTGATGCCCATTGGGTAGGCCTTCTTCTCGGAAAACTCCTTGAAATACCAGGGGTCCACCCCTTCCTGCTCCCATCCGTCTCCGAGGTCGGTATTGAAACAAATGATCGCCATCATGCGTCCCTCATCGTCGAACACGCCTTTATATTGCACGTCTTTGGATCCCGGTTTTCGCCACTCCCAGGTAACGCCTTCATCCCGCCCCCGGAGGGCCTCCATGATCGCCGGAACCTGAGGCTTTTCAGTAAGTTCGAACACGCAATGGAATACAGGGTGCTCGAGCGGTAGTTCCTCCGGCTCTCGGTCCGGAAACACCTTCTTCAGCTCGCGGTAAAACCCGTCCCACTCATGAAACCCCCAAAAATCGTCTACCATGAGGAAGCCGCCATTGAGCAGGTATTTCCGCAATGCGGCGACTTCGTCAGGGGCGAGCCAGATGTCACCTGGTTCGATCATATAGACGAACGGGTAGTCGAATAACTCGGGATCGGTGAGTTCGAGGACCTTGCCGTCGGGGTCGACCTCCATGGAGGTCAGCTCCTGGAGCCGATAGGAAAAATTCAAGTCGCTGTCCGGAAAATCCGTGCGCCAACGGCTCCTTCCGTAGTTGGTCTGATATTTGATGCGCACGAAGGTAAATACGTCGTGGGGCATGTGCGGGGCGACCTCCCAATCGGGCACGCCATTCCGGTCGTAGATCGTGACGTCGTCGGGGTTTCCCCGCCATCCGCGGTTCCGCCTTTCGAATTGGGCGACGACGGCCCCGACGGTGATGAGCAAGACCGAGATAGTGAGGATGCGTCGGAGTTTCATTCGGATGGGGATTCGGGTTCGGTGGCCGGCGTATCGCCCGGGAGCGCCGGTGACGGTTCGTCAGTCACCGGTGCATCGAGATCCAAGAGCAGGCGGTGTGCCGAACGGAATCGCGGCGCCTCCTCGATCGCCTGGAGCGCGTGCCGTTTCGATCGGGCGACATCGGATTCGCGGTGAAGTTGGGCGAGGCGGAAGTGGGCGTCGGCCGGATTGACCGGATCGAGGGCGAGGAGGCTGTCAAAGGCGACGATGGCATCCTTGGTCTTCCCCTGTTCTTGCGCGGCGACTCCGAGGGCGCGGTGAGGGTCGCGGAGTAGAGGGTTGAGCGCGAGCTGGCGTCGGGCATTCTTCTGGACGAGGGCCCAGTCTTTCTCTTCAAGCCCAATTTCAATGAGCCGGAGGAATGCTCTGTCGGCGTCGGCATCGCGTTGGGCCCACTCTTCCAAAGCATCGCGCTCCGCTTTCTGGTCCTCCAAGTTGCGGAATGCCGCGGCGAGGGCGGCGTACCCATTGCCGGGGCCGATGTATTGGGGATAAAGGCTGTTCAATTTTTTCGCTGACGTCACGGCCCTCTCCCATTCCCGATCCGCGAGCAGGTGATTGGTATGGACGATCAAAGCCCATATGCTGGTGGGGTTCTTTCTCAGGTAGTCGGCGACTCCGCCCGGATCTCGGCGGAGGATCTCCTCATTCTCCGGCTCTTCCCAATCCGCTCTCGGCCCGTATTCGCCGGCTCGCTTCCTGACATACTTCGCGAATGCCGACTCGATCCAGCTCAGACTCGACATGCGTTTGGCCATGGCCTTCGTGACATCGGCGTTCTCGCTGAGGTCGTCCAGGACGCCCTTGATCGACGACTCGCCGAAAGAATCGATCATGTATTCAACCAGCAGTGACGACTGGTAGTAGGCGAAATTGATCGTGTTCGGATCGTTGAAGGCGGTGAGGGCGGCGCTGAGGTCGGCGATGGGGATGAGGCCGTCCTCGGCGAGGATCCTTTCGCGATGGGCGGGGGTCATCTTGAATCCGCACGCCGGGTCGCGTTGCCGCTCCTCGTAAACCGAAATGCCTTCGGTGAACCACCGCGGGATACGGTTGCGCGTGGCCCCGAGGGTGATCGTGTGACAATACTCATGCCAAAGGGTTGACTCCCAGTTCGTCCCCATCGCCCCGGGCGAGCCCGGACTGTTCATCGCAATGACATTCCCGAAGCAGGCGCCGACAATTCCCAGCCCGCCTGGCATACCAAGCACCCGGATCGCGAAGTCCTGCTGATCGGGGAAAAAGTCGACCACGGTCCTTGCCTCCGGAGTGAACCCGTACTTTTCGCCAAGAATCTCGCGGGCATTTTTCAAGACTTCCACCACACGCGGCCCGTAGACCGCGGCTTCGTCCGGCGTCATGCGAACCGTGAAGCCCTCGACCTCGATGGTTTCGAACTTCTCGAGTTCATCGTGGAGCAGCATGAGGTTAAAGAGCTCGACGTCGTATTTGTCGTCCGACTGCGCTTCACTGAGCATCGCCCAGCCCTCGGCTTCCTCGCCGAGGCGGAGGAGGTTCTGTCCCAAAACCTTGCGCACGCCGATGTGTCCGGGATCGAATTCAAGGGCACGCCGGAGGAATTGCGAGCCCTCCGCGAAACGGCGTTTTTCGGAGAGCTTTCTTCCGATCAGGAAATCGATCTCGGGGTTTTTCGACCAAGTCTCCAACGCCTTGTTCCGTGCGGCTTCCGCGTTGGACGCCTCATCATTGTAGTAGTGGATCGCCGCCTCGAGCGCCCAGGCGCCAGGGTGGTTTGGGTTCGTTTCGCGGGCGGTTTTGAGCAGCTCATTCGCCTCGACATATTTTTCCGCGTCGAAGGCGTGCTCGGCGCGGAGCAGGATAGAAGGCACGTGGCTCGGGTTCCGGTCGAGGGCGAGATTGATCAACTCGTCCGCCTTCTCCCGGTCCGCCGGAGAAAAGGCCCGCGCGAGTTGAAACAGGATATCCGGGATGGGACCGATTTTGTTACGTGCTTCACCGAGCATTTGCGCAGCCAACGCGTAGTCCCCTTTGTCGACCGCCAGTTTTCCTGCGGCCAGTGCCGCCGCCAGGTTGCTCGGTTCGGCAACACGTGCCTTTTGAAAAAACTGCGCGTGCACCATCTTGGGCTCGGCGCCCAACAGGAGGGCAGCCCGGCCCAGCCCAGTGAGTTCGGTGGCGTTGAGATTCTTCGGATTGAGCTTCTTTGCGAGTGCGTCCAGTCCATTCAACAGGGTTTGCGCATCCTCCGACTTCCCGCAAATGCGCAGGGTTTCGATGGCCTCGACCTGGACAGGGATGTAGCCCTCGTACGTCTTCGAGGCGTCGCGGGCCGACTCGGCGGCCTCGTCATATTTCCCCTGCGCGAGTTCGGACTTGATGACGGTGATGGCGACGTTGGCATCATTGATCCCATAGCTGGTTACCCGTTCGCCGTATTGCTCAGCCTCGGCGTATTCGCCCGTGAGATAGAGACGAAGCGTCTGGTTCGCATAGCGGGAAAGACCGTCTTGTCCCCGCGCGGTTCCCTGAAGAATCGCCACAGCTACCAGAAGGCGGACGATGAGGGGAAAACGAGATCTCATGCTCTTTAAACACCGGGGACGGGGTCCGTGTAGCAAACAGATTGCGCTGCCTGATGCAAATGATATCGGGCAGGCCACATCCCGTGGATTCGCCTTGGCAAGACAAAAACTGACGGCAAAATTTGGAATTCAACTCATGAAGCTCGCTCCCCTCCTTTTTGTGGCCCTGTGCGGTCAAACCGCCTTTGCCGACTCGCCACAAACCCTCGTGAAAGCGGTGGTCGGCCGTTTTGACGTCGGTGTGGGAATCGGATTGAAGCCGTTTCAAGGTCCTGAGAATCGCAAGTTGGTTACAACGCATTTCAACTACGTCACGCCGGAGAACTGCATGAAGTTCGCGTCGACACAGCCGGCGGAGGGAGAGTTTCGATTCGAGAGGCCAGATGAATTCGTGCAGTTGGCGCAGGAGAACCATCTCAAGGTGTTGGGTCATTGCCTGATCTGGGCGAAGGACGACCGGACGCCCGAGTGGTTCTACCGTGAGGGCGAAAAGGAAGTGTCACCCGAGGTGCTCATGGCGCGGATGAAGACGCACATCCGGACCGTCGTCGAACGCTACCGGGGGCGCGTGCATTCCTGGGACGTGGTTAACGAAGCCATCGGCGGGCAGGGCGATGAATACCTCCGCGATTCGGTTTGGGCAAACCTCCTGGGCGAGGATTTCATCGTCGAAGCGTTTCGATACACCCGCGAGCTGGATCCGGATTCGGTCCTGATTTACAACGATTACAACCTCCATGAGCCATGGCGACGCGAGCGCATGGAGAGGCTTGTGAAGACGTTGCAGAACGCAAATGCTCCCATCGACGCCATCGGCATTCAGGGACATTTCAACCTCGGTCAGGTCCCCTTTGACGAGTTGGAGCAGCTCCTTACCCTGCTGCGGACCCTCAAAGTCAAGATCGCGATCTCGGAATTGGACATCGATGTGATCCCCCGCGGCCCCTGGTGGGCGGACGGCGGAAAGAACCGGGAAGAAGTGGCCAAAATCAATCCCTACCCGGAAGGCTGTCCTCCTGAGATTCTCGCCCAGCAGGCGGAGGATTACGCCCAACTCTTCCGGCTATTCCTGGATTACGAGGACGTCATTCTGCGCGTCTCGTTCTGGAACATTCACGACGGGGAAAGCTGGTTGAATCACTTCCCGTGGCAACGGGTCAACCACCCCCTCCTCTTCGATCGCAATCGCCAGCCAAAACCGGCTTTCGACGCCGTGATGAAGGTGCTGACGGCGGGTTCCCAACCGGTATCCCAATAGCAGCGACAAAATTCAAGAATGGTTGAAAGGGAAAATCCACATCAGTCTCAATCTCGATGGACGGAAGGGCGTTTGCCGGGGATGAATGGAGGGATGAAAAGAAAATCAAATAGTTCCACATTGAAGTATGGCTTGGCGTTAGTTGCTGGCATCGTCATTGGATTAGCGAGCATCGGACTGAGCTCGTGCAGCGAGGCATCTGCCGCCCCGGTCGGATCCGAACAAGGAAAGAGACTTGAGTATCTGGACTTCCTGAGTCGCGGCGGGGCACCCTTGGTTGTTCTAGTTCGGGACAAGACAACCCAGCACGAGTTCTTGGTTTCTTCTACCGGAGGGATCGCACGAAGCAAGTAAGACCGCATATCCCCCTTTGGCTTCAGACTTTTTCTGATGTCCGTAGCCGAACTCGGAAACCTTCAGGCTGTGTTGGCATGATTCAGCACGCCTTGTCGCATTTTGTCTGAAATCACAGATGAAAGTGAAATCGAACGACTTCTAAAGCGCCACCGGCCCGAAGTCTTCCGACTTCCGCTGCGTGGTTGGTTCCGTCCCCGCTCGCCTTTCCTGGTGACAATTCAAAATCCTCGGACCAAAAACGCGCTTGCGCTGGGACGCGACTACCGCGGCAACTTGAGGACAACCGGCGCGTGGTCGGAAAGATCGCGAGGAAAATCGGGGTAGAGGGTGGCTTCGCGTTTGGGAAGGCCGAGCGTGAGGATGTAGTCGAAGGTCGTGGGTTGGTAACGTCGCCTCTCGGGATCGGGATCGCTGAGCCAGGTGGCCCGTTCACCTTTGGGTGTATTCCCCCAGGTGTTGTGAAATCCAGCTCTGGTGAGGTCGGCGACGACGGTGCAATGGGGAAATTGGTTATCGTGGTTGGTATTGAGGTCGCCGCCAATGATCCAGCCGAGGATCTTTTGCCCGGCGAATTGTTTGGTGACTGTTTCCTTGTGGCTCAGGATCTGGCGGACGGATTCGGCGCGTGTTTTCGCGTTGCTCTTTGCGCCTTCCTCGGTGTCGCCGCCGCGATTGCTTTTGAGGTGGACGCAATAGGTCATCAGAAGTCCTTCCGGATGCTTGAGGGCGGCGAAGGCGAAGCCACGACGGAGGTCGGGGAAATCAGGGTGCAGGGTGAAGGTTTCAAACCAGGCACCCTCGGCGGAAAGGGTGGAGGCAATGGCGCATTGCTGCGGGGCCGGGGTCTCGCCGTCCGACTCGAGGAACTTACTGAGAACGTGCAGCTGGAGATCCGGATTTTCCCGAAGCGCACTCCTGAAGGCGCGCTCATCGGTGATCTCCTGGGCGAAAAGAAGGTCAGGAGCGGCCTCTTTGACGATCTCG
>JBCDLR010000044.1:0-16505 GCA_038745205.1 Verrucomicrobiota bacterium | reverse complement strand
GTGAGAATTACTGGTTCGGGAATCCCGCCGGGCAGGACAATTCGCATCGTCTCCAATCGTCCGCAAGCCCGAGTCACAGGGGCAAAACCCGCAAAAAGGGCTACTCCGCGAGCTTCACCCAGATCTTGTCCTCCTGCACTTCGAGCCCCTCAATCCCGTCGGAGAACGACTTCCAGAAGCTCCCCTCCTCACCGAATTCCGAGACGAGGTCCTTGTCCTTGATGTTGCCCAGCCACGCGTTCGGGAGCGGAATGCCGCCCAGCGAAACCCTCCTCACCGAGGCCGCCAGTTGGTTATCCCCGTAGCTGAGCGAAAGATTGACTTTGATCCTCAGGGTTTTGCCACCAAGGAACGGGACATCTTCCTCGATCGGCACAATCACCCGCACCGACGCGGCATCCTGCATCAGGTCGACGTAGACTTTCTCGCCCAACTCGGGATTTTCGCGATTCAGGAGCCCGTTGATCTCGCGCTCGGTGAATTCCAGTTCACGCTTCTCTTCGTCGCCGTCCCCGCCCGGAGCTGGCCTCAAATCCGGCTCCCCTTCCTGCCGACCCGCGTCGTCGAGAAAGGTGACCTCTGATTCCAGTGTCTCAATTTTCTCATCGAGTTTCTTCTCCTCCACCACCGTCAGCTCAACGGGCTTCAGGGCGGTCGCGTAGAGGTGACGCTTTACCCACCACGCGGTCAATCCGGCCGTGATCACCATCACGACGAGGATGATCATCAGGACCTGGAAGCAGCCGAATTTCGGACCACCGGATTTTTTTGCGGGTTCCGTCACAAGGTGATCTTACACCAGATGGGAAACGCGGTCGAAGGCTGATTCCCTCCGCCTGCGGCTACATCGCCAGCACTTTCTCAATGATCATCGCCGAATGCGGCAACTGCATCTTCTCGACCGGCGGGCTGTAGAAGGCGGGCGAATCAATGGAGGTGACCCGCATGACCGGCGCGTCGAGGTAGTCGAAGGCTTTCTCTTGGATGGTGGACGCGACCTGCGCGCCGACGCCGCAGAACGGCTTGTTTTCCTCGATGTAAACGGCGCGATTTGTCTTCTTCACCGAATTGAGAATCGTTTCCTCGTCGAGAGGGCGCACGGACCTGATATCGACGACCTCCGCCTTGATGTTGTGCTCGGCCTCAAGTTGTTCAGCGGCCTCCAGTGCAGTGAGGACACAGCGACCGTGGGCGATAAGCGAAACATCCGTGCCCTCACGTTTCACGTCGGCGACCCCGAGCGGAATGATGAGTTCGCCGTCAGGAAGGTCCGCGTTTTCCGGTACTTCCCCTTCGATGCCGTAAAGCAGCGTGTTTTCCATGAAGTAAACCGGATCGTTGTCGCGAATGGCGGTTTTCATGAGTCCCTTCGCGTCGTAGGCGGTTGCCGGGCTCACCACTTTCAATCCGGGCATGTTCCCGAAGATGTTCTCCGGGCAGTGCGAGTGCGTGGCGCCGACATTGGTGCCGCCGTTGGCCGGACCGCGGACGACGATGGGGCAGTTGAGAAGCCCGCCGGACATGTAGCGGCAGGTCGCCGCATTGTTCATCATCTGGTCCATCGCGACGTAGGCGAAACTGAAGAACATCAATTCCATGACCGGGCGAAGCCCCATCATGCTCGCGCCGATACCCAGCCCGATGAACCCGGCCTCACTGATGGGTGCGTCGATGAGGCGCTTGTCGCCCCATTTCTTCCAAAGGCCTTCGGTAACCTTGTAGGCGCCATTGTACTCGGCGACCTCTTCGCCCATGATGAAAACATTCGGATCCCGTTCGAGTTCCTCATCGAAGGCTTCACGAAGGGCGTGACGGTAAGGGAGTGTGCGCATGTCAGGAAATTTGTTCGAGTTTCTTGTCTCCGGTCCTCAATGGAAGAAGTGTTTTCCGGTATTCCCGGCGTCGGTGCCGTTGTCGACTTCCCAGTAGACGTGTTTCGTAATGTCCTCCTCGGTCGGGAATTCGCTCTGTTCGGCGAACTCGACGGATGCGTCGGCCTCCGCCTTCGCCGCCTTGTCGATCTCATCGGCATTTTCCTCGGTAACCACGCCCTCTTCGACGAGGCGCTTCCGCCAGAGGTTGATCGGATCGAAGTTGTTCTTGTAGTTCTCGATTTCATCCGGCGTGCGGTATTTCTTCGCGTTCGCGTCGGCAACGCTGTGGCCGTAGTAGCGGTAGGTCGCGATTTCCACGACGGTCGGACGCGACTCGTTGTGCGCGCGCTCGACGGCCTGCTCCAACTTGGCCCGCACCTCGTAAAGGTCGTGGCCGTTGATCAGGTCCCAGACGATGTCATACCCGTCCGCCCGCTCGGCGAGGCAGTTCTTGAACGCGCTTGACCGCTTCTGGCTCGTCCCCATCGAATAACCATTGTTTTCGATCACGTAGATCACCGGGAGGTCCCAGAGTCCGGCAAGGTTGAGCGCCTCATGGTAGGCACCCTGGTTGATCGCGCCATCGCCGAGGAAGCACATGGCGCACCCTTTCAGGCCCTTGTATTTCAGCGCGAAGGCGAGACCGGCGCCAAGAGGAGTTTGTCCGGCAACAATGCCGTGACCGCCCCAGTAGTTCTTGTCCGGCGCGAAGAAGTGCATGGACCCACCCTTGCCCTGCGAACAACCGGTGACCTTTCCGTAGAGTTCCGCCATGCATTCGTTCATGCCCATGCCCACGGCGAGCGCGTGGCCGTGGTCGCGGTAGGCGGTGATGACGTGATCGTTCTCGCCCATGAGCGAAACCGCGCCGACCGCTACTGCTTCCTGCCCGATGTAGAGGTGAAGGAACCCGCCCATCTTGCCGGCGTTGTAATACTTGAGCGCGGCCTGCTCGAAGCGGCGGATACGCATCATCTCGGAAAGCAGTTTCGTCTTCTGCCCGGCATCGAGGGCGGAATTCACCGGCGCGGCGGCAAAATTCGTGGGATCAGCGGTTTCGGTCGTGGCCATGGTTGAGGTCGTCTGAAGTGAATCGTCAGGTTATCACGTTTCGGTGGTGGCGGCAGTGCAAGTTTCACCAGTCTCGCTTTGTCGCTCGCCAACAACGAACAAGATGAAAAGTGAAGCGAAAATCGTATTCCCAACGAGGGCGTTGCGAAGGAAAACAAAACTCGGGGGAAATCCCGGCAATCCCGCTGTTTGCGACTGCCACCATCCGGCGAGAGACTTCGGATACGCAGGCGTCGCCGCCCAGGCGGCAGTATTCGAGAGCAGATAGAACCCGATGACTCCTGCCACCGTCCCTGCGAAAAGGCGCCCGATGTTCGGCCGCTTGCCAAGACTTACCCCCACGTAGAAGAGGATGGCATAGACCGCGTAATTCATCGCCATCCACGGGGAAAGTGTTAGTTCGAAGAACGACTGCCCCCCCGGCATCGACGCATAATGCGCGTTCAGAAAGAGGTCACTCAGCAGAAGCGCTCCGAACGCGACGGCGAGGGCAATCCGCCACGGCAGCACCATGGCCGCGCAGAAGACAATCCCCACCATCGGCGCGTAATTGACGAGGCTGTTCGCGAATTCCCCCTCGGCCGTCCCCGTCACAAGCCGGAAAACGACCGCTGAGGCCACAAAAAGGACGGCGGCAAGGATGTGCATCTGGCGGGAATCTACGCGGCTCGCGGCCCGGGGCAAGAACCGGTCCAAGGCCAATCTCTCCCTTGTCATTTCCCCATCCCCGCCGCAATATCGCGGTCAAGATGTCGAACCTGCCCCTGCGCCGAAATTTCAAACGCGTCGTCCTCAAACTCAGCGGTGAAGCCCTTCGGGAGAGTGGAAGCGCTGACAATATTTCGCCCGAAATCGTCGAGCGCATGGCCCAGCAGATCAAAAAGGCCCAGCAAGGTGGGATTGAGATCGCCGTCGTCGTCGGAGGCGGCAATTTCTGGCGGGGAATCAGCGCCGCCAACCGCGGGATGGACCGCGCGACCGCCGACTACATGGGCATGCTCGCCACCGTCATGAATGCCCTTGCCATCCAAGCCGGGCTCGAAGACCTCGATGTCCCCACCCGCGTGCAAACGGCCATCGAAATGAAGAACGTCGCCGAGCCATTCATCCGCCGTGTCGCCATGCGTCACCTTGAGAAGGGCCGCGTCGTCATCTTCGGCGCCGGCACCGGCAATCCCTTCTTCTCCACCGACACCACCGCCGCTCTCCGCGCGAGCGAGATCGCCGCCGACGTCATCCTGAAGGCAACGAAAGTTGACGGCGTCTACGACGATGATCCGAAGAAGAATCCCGACGCCAAACGATTTGAAACCATCAGCTTCCGCGAGGCCCTCAACCGTCGACTCAAGGTCCTCGACTCCACCGCCTTCAGCCTCTGCCAGGACAATGACAAACCCATTATTGTCTTCGACATGATGAAGGCCGACAATATCTATAAGGCGCTCGTCGGCGATCCTGTCGGGACCCTCGTCACGAACGAGGCCGAGGAAGCCTAACAAATCCAGCCAATCCAACCATCTCTGTATCCCATGGACTCCGAATCCGTTACCCCTGAAACCGACGCCGCCATGCAAAAGGCCGTTGATCACCTTTTGCAGGAATTTGCCAGCGTGAGCACCGGCAAGGCCTCTCCGAACCTCGTCGAGAACCTCGACGTCAAGGTCGAAAGCTACGGCTCTTCGATGAAGCTGCAGCAACTCGCCGTCGTCAACACGCCGGAGCCGCGCCTGCTCGTCATTTCCCCCTTTGACCCGAACATCGCTCCGGACATCGAGCGGGCGGTGAAGGATTCCAAGCTCGGCCTGAATCCCGCGCTCGACGGCACCGTCATCCGGATCTCCATCCCCGAACTCTCCGAGGACCGCCGCAAGGATCTCGTCAAGGTCGTGAAGGGCATGGCCGAGGACGCAAGAGTGTCCGTCCGCGGCGCTCGCAAGACGGGCATGGACGCCATCAAGAAGCTCAAGGCCGACAACGAGATCACGGAGGACGACGTCACCCTGATGGAGAAGGAAGTCCAGGAGGTCACCGACAAGCATGTCAAGGCCGTCGACGAGCACCTCAAGAAGAAAGAGGCGGACATCATGCAGGTGTAAGTCGCACGGCGTCCCGGCTGTGACCGCGACTCTCAAAACCCTGCCTGGCTATACGAGAGGACCTGGAACCCCAAAGCCAGGATAGTCATCGCACGACTTTGCGCACGGCAAATCCACGTAGCACAGACAGGAGTGTCTGTGCTACAATCAACACGATGTTTGCTTCAGAAGCTTTCCTCGACCTCGAAGAGACCGTCCACACCGAGCTCTTCGCGGCGGAGGAACCTGTATGGAACGCCCTGAACAGGATCGCTCCTTATCTCGCCGCCAAGAGCAATTTCCACATTCTCGGGGACGTCAGCGCACACGCCCACATTGCCGGTGATGTCCACATTGGCGAAGGAACCGTTGTGGAACCTGGCGCGGTCATCCACGGACCGGCCTGGATTGGTAAAAACTGCACGATTCGCACCGGCGCCTACCTTCGCGGAAACGTCATCACCGGCGACAACTGCACGCTCGGCAATTCCTGCGAATTCAAAAACTGCGTCCTCTTCAACGACTGCGAAGTCCCTCACTTCAATTACGTCGGCGACGCCATTCTCGGGCACAAGGCCCACCTTGGCGCGGGCGTCATCCTTTCCAACGTCCGCCTCGACCGCGCGAACGTCAGAGTTCGCCACGACGGGGAAACCATCGACACCGGACTGAGGAAATTCTCCGCCATCGTCGGCGACCGCACGGAGATCGGATGCAACACCGTCATCAGTCCCGGCAGCCTGTTGGGCCGCGCCTGCATTCTCTACCCAAACTCCCATTGGAGCGGCATTCTCGCAGACAGGACAATTGTGAAGGTGAAGCAAACCCATCAACTTGTGGAACGAAGCTGAAGACCATGTTCACCCACCTTGTCATGACCATCATCGGCGACGACCGACCTGGCCTTGTCGACCAACTCGCGAAAGTCATTGTAGACAACGAGGGGAATTGGCTGGAAAGCCAACTCGCTCATCTTGCGAACAAGTTTACAGGCATCGTCACCGTTCAGGTTCCCGAGGAGAAGGCGAACACTCTCCAGGCAGCTGCGAAATCGATCGAGGGCCTGAGCGTGCACGTGGAAGTCGCAGCGGACGCCACGATGGCAACCCCGCCCCCGGGCACGCCACTCGTCCTCGACGTCATCGGACAGGACCGCCTCGGCATCGTTCGGAAAATCGCCCATTGCCTGGCCGAATGCGGAGTAAATGTGGAGAAACTCCACAGCGCCTGCGAGAGTGCGCCCATGTCCGGCGAACAGTTGTTCCGCGCCCATATCCAGGCTCGCGTTCCCGAAGGCGCAAACGAAGACGCCATCCACCGCGAGATTGAAGAGATAGCGAGCGACCTCATGGTCGACATCCGCTTTTCCGATACCGAGAAGGAATGACCCTTGTTTTCATGGGCGTGTCCGGTTGCGGAAAAACAACCCTCGGTAAACTTGTCGCCGAGGAAACCGGGGCCCGCTTCGTCGAAGGCGATGAATTCCATCCACCGGAAAACGTCGAGAAAATGCGATCGGGTGAGCCTCTCAATGACGATGACCGCGAAGGCTGGCTGAAGGCCCTTGCCGCGGAAATCTCCGCCGCCCTCGACGGGCCCCACCTTTGTGTGAGTTGTTCCGCGCTGAAAAGAAAATATCGCGACCTCCTTCGCGAAGGCGATCCCCAAGCGCTTTTCGTCGTCATGCATGGCGACCGCGCGATCCTCGATAACCGGGTCACGAACCGCTCTCACGAGTACATGCCCGCCAGCCTCCTCGATTCCCAGCTGGCCACGCTCGAGATTCCCGTGAAACCGGAACGCTTTCTCCACGTCGATATTGCCGAGTCCCCGACCGGGCAATTGCAGAGGGTTTTGAAGCACCTTCAGGCCGTCGCGTAGTTTCCTTCGACTCCAATCTGGAGTAACTTCCGGCAGTGCCACCGAGCCATAATCCGAGAACGCGACCAAACAGGTTGTCTTCCGTTACCGTCTTCTGTCTGATCGCTCACGGCGTCCTTCCGCTCCACGGAGAATCGACCGTCGGAACGCCCGCGGAGCTGAAGAGGGCCCTCAAAGCCAACCGTTCCGGGGGCACCATTCGCTTAAGCCCCGGACGCTACGAACTCGACGCAACCATCTCGCTGGACCGCGCCCGGAAACTCATCATCCTCGGCCCCGAAACCGGACCTCCAGCCGTCCTCACCGGGTCATCCCACCTGCCCGCATCCGGATGGCAACGCGTGACCGACGCGGAAATACTGGGGCGAATCATCGATTCGTCCGTGCGACCGCGCCTTGTCGAGTTTTCCCTCTCGAAGGCGCAAGCCCGTCCGCTTGGAAAGCTCACCCGCCGTGGCTTCGAAGCTGGCAAATTCGCCGAGTCCCCACCCGCCCGACTCACCTTCAATGGCAAGGTGATGACCTTGGCCCGCTGGCCGAATGACTCCCGCGAACCCGTCGTCGAGGTTCTTGTCACCGGCCCGAATCGCAGCGACCATGGCGACGCGTTCTACGAAAAAGGAGGCGTCTTCAGAGTGGACGGCTCCCGCATGGCAAACTGGGCATCCGCCGATGAAGTCTGGATTGACGGTATCCTCGGCCGCGACTGGCACTGGACCTTCAATCGAGTCAAACGCCTGAATCCCACTCGCGGCCTGGTGGAACTTCGGCACGGTGAAGTCTCCGGCATCCGCGACGAAGACTGGCTTCACACCGAAGTTCAATTCGTGAACTTGCTGGAAGAGATAGACGCCTCCGGCGAGTACTACATCGATCGTCGCAGGCAGAAAATCTACTTTCTCCCTCCGCCCAGTCCGGGAAAAGTCCCCTCCACCGGACTCACCCGCCTCGACGCTCCCCTGCTTCGCATCCGCAATTCCCACGACGTCACCATCCGCGGCCTTCAGTTCGATGGCGGCCGGGCCGATGGAATCGTGATTGAAGAGGGCTCTAACATTACCATTGATGGCTGCGCCATCCGGAACGTTTCGGGCGAAGGGATCCGCGCGACGGGCGAAGGGATCCACGTGCGTCGATGCCTGTTCAGTGACATCGGCGGAATTGGTGTCCGACTCAACGGAGGAAACCTCAAAACCCTTTCACCTTCAGGGCATTTCATTGAAGATTGCGCCTTCACCCGCAACGCCCAGGTTGAACAGATTTTCCAGCCCGCCGTCGCTCTCGAGGGCGTCGGACACTCCGTCCGCGGATGCGACTTCTTCGAGCTTCCCCACATGGCGATCGAGATGACCGGCAATGATTTCACCATTGAGAAGTGCACCTTCACACGGACTTCGCTTCGATTCCGCGACATGGGCGCCATCTATGTGAACACCGGAGACCAACCGGAAATGCGCGGGCACGTCATTCGCCACAACCTCTTTCACGACCTCGCCCAAGGAGGACGATCCACGGGCGCGATCTATCTCGACAACGGCTCCTGCGGATTCGCCATTGAGGAAAACGCCTTCCTGCGCGTGGGCGACCACGAGGACAGTTGGGGCGTCATGCTCCACGGCGGTGGTGAAGTGCATATCACGCGCAATCTCTTTGTCGACTGCGCGCGTCCCGTCCACCTTGCCTATTGGTGGAACAGCTTCGGCAAAAACGATTACCCAGAGCAACTGAGAGCGTGGTCGTCGAGGCTCCCACGACTTCCCGCCCACGCGAGAGCATATCCGGAACTGCGATCACTCTTGCGATCCGACCGCCAACTTCCTGATACCAACTCGTTCACCGAGAACCTCACCGTCAATGAGTCCCATCTCCTCGCACATGGCACCATCGCCACCACTTACGCCGGTCCGCTCGAAAAACTGAAGCAATCCGGGAACGTCTTTCTCACTTCCAACCCAG
This sequence comes from Verrucomicrobiota bacterium, assembly GCA_038745205.1. Lineage (GTDB taxonomy): Bacteria > Verrucomicrobiota > Verrucomicrobiia > Verrucomicrobiales > DEV007 > JBCCWV01. The sequence goes on along the minus strand of JBCDLR010000044.1, from coordinate 7,648 downwards.
GATTTGAAGACATCGAAGCTGGAAATCTGTCGTTGCCGGCAGATTCAACGCTTCGGGAACAGCTTCCATTCCTTCAAGAGTTGAAGCTTCCGCGACCTAGAGAATGAGCATGCATTCCCCGTTACTGAAGAACCGGTATTTGTCAGCCACGGCCTGCGCATAAGCTTCACTGATCAAATCTGTTCCTGCGAAAGCGCTGACGAGCATCAAGAGGGTGCTCTGAGGAAGATGGAAATTGGTGAGCAACCGGTCGACCGCCCCGAACTCGTAGGGAGGATAGATGAAGATATCCGTCTTCCCGGCGCAGGGCCTGACCCCTCCGGTCGAAGCAAGATGCTCAAGAACCCGCATAACCGTGGTTCCCACTGCCGTGACCCGTTTGGCCGCGCAAATCGCTGCATGCGCCTCCCTGCCTAGTTCGAACCGCTCGCTGTGCATCTGGTGTTCCCGCACGCACTCGGTTTTCACCGGCGCAAAGGTCCCTACCCCGACATGCAGCGTGAGGAAGGTGTGCGGCAAGGCCTCCATCAACCCGGATGTGAAATGCAATCCCGCGGTTGGAGCCGCAATGGCCCCGTCCTTTTCCGCATAAACCGTCTGATACCGTTCATGGTCGGAAGGCTGGTCCTCGCGGTTCATGTAATGAGGCAGCGCGAGATGGCCGTGGGTTTCTTCATCCACCGGGCGATCAAACCGGATCAGCCTCTCTCCGGACTCCAGGACATCGATTACCTCTCCCGTGGCGCCGCCGATCTCCACCACCTTGCCCATCCTCAGTTTCTTCCCGGGACGGACGAGGCATTTCCAGGTCAGAGGTTCCGTTTCGTCCAACCGAACCAACTCGATGTTTCTTCCGTCGGTGGAGAAAAATCGGGCACGCACCACTCTCGTGTTGTTGAAGACAAGCAAGTCGTCCGCGTTGACATATCCCGGCAGGTCCTCGAACCGACGGTGTTCGATTTCGCCCTTTTCACGGTCTACCACGAGCATACGCGATTGATCACGCTTCGCCGTTGGCTCGGACGCGATGAGTTCCTCCGGCAATTCGTAGTCGAAGTCGGCGGTCTTGAGGTCCTCGTCCGCCATATCAGGATTCCTCGACCGGCTCGGGAAGAAACCCGAGCTCTCGCGCCACGCGCCGCGCCGTGAGCATGAACTGTTCAACCTGCCCCCGGTGAAGCAACTCGAGAAAGATCCACCACACCAGCCAAAGACCGACGAGCCAAAGCATGCGCAACGGACTGTCGACAAAAAAGACGATGGAACCCATGAGGGACGCGAGCAGGACACTTCCCGTGACATGCATTCGCGTCACCCGCGAGGCAAACCGCAAACGAAGAAGGCGGCCTCGACCCTCGTGGTATTCCGTCACCGTGGTCAATCGCACCCGCCAAAACCGGCTGTCGCGAAGCTCAATGTCCCAATCCCGCCATCCGTCATCGACGGCAAACCGGTGCCCCATTTTTTCGAGCGCCGCCTTCACCCTCGCCAGCAATTCCTCGCGGTGAATTTCCTGGTCGGACCAGAAACTCATTTCCCCAATCGTCTTCCCGAGAATACCAACGCGTGGCCACCGAAAGAGCAAGTTCCCTCCCGAATCCTTTGCTCTCGATGACTTCGGCAGCTTCCTCGGCCACGAAAACCGGTTCAGGCTTCGGACCACGGGCTGAACCATGCACATGCAGATCAACAAGAGTCGCCATCGTCCTCCCCGCGCCGCATCGGGCAACCGAATCTCCAGGGCTCTTCTTCCAGTCATGATGGCGGTGAAAAGCAAAACGGGAATACCGAGAAGAAGAAAAGCAGGTCGGAAGAATCCGGCCACCAGCGCACACCCGCCGACAAACAACCAGGGAACCGAGGTCACGATGTTGTGCCAGTCGGACGCGGGTCGCGTGTAGACACTCGGAAAGAGGGCGTTGCCGAAAACACCTCGGAACAACCGGTAGGACCGCCCACCTCGTTGTGGGAGGTGTTCCGGTTCGTAGATGGCCCCCCGCCACAAGGCTCCCCCGAACTGGCCGAATCGGTCCGGGTGAAGCCGCGCGAGTTCGGCCTCGGCTTTCCCGTATCCCACCTGCTGGCGCAGGTAGGCGCGAAGGGTGGCCCGTCGGTGATGCCAGACAAACCCCAGGGGCGAGAATCCGATCCGATGCCCTGCCTCCTGCAATCTCCAGCAAAAATCCACGTCATCCCCTGCCACTCGGAATACCTCGCGGAAGCCCCCGATTTCCTCGAAAGCCTCGCGCCGCACAATGAGGTTGCACCCGGGAATGTGCTCCGCTTCGCCATCGTCGAGCATGACATGCACCGGCGCGCCCGGCGCGACAGTCACCAGCGCAGCCACCGGATCATTCACCGGCGGAGGAATGTTGGGGCCGCCGCATGCCGAGTAACCTCCACGCTCCATCGTTGCCACCACTTGCATCAACCAGTCTTCCTCGACGTAACAATCATCATCCGTGTAAGCAAGGATATCCCCCTTCGCTTCCCGCGCCCCACGGTTCCGCGCCGCGCTCAAGCCACCATGCTTCTGCCTGACGAGACGAACCCCTTCGCGCCGGGCCACAATGGAACGCGTGTCATCGGTGGACCCGTCGTCGACGACAAGGATCTCACAGTCCGGGTAATCGAGAGCGAGCAGCGAATCGAGACAATTCCCGATCGTTGCCGATCCGTTGTAGGTGCAGACAATGACCGAAACTCTTTTTCTCTCGGGGAGGGTCAGGACATCAGCCGGCCTTTTCCAAGCCTTCCACGTGTCCATGAGTGCGCCGTATGCCACCTTTGGATCCCGTTCACGGCGAACAATTCCGAAATCCCACCCCAGCACCGGATGTCCACGGAACCACTCGTCGGTAAAGGCAAAAACAACCATTCCCGCCACCCCGCTATCCGTCCCCTCACGGACTCCCCACTTGAGGATTTCGGCCTGTTGGTTCTCTCCCAGCGACTTGCTGTCCGCGCCAAATTCGGAGATGAGGAGCGGCTTGTCCCCGGCCATGTGCTGTGCACGTGCCACGTAATTCGAGAAGGCCAACCGGTCCTCGAGAAAGACATTGAAGGCACAGAAGTCATTCTCGCGCGGCTGCAGGAATTCCGTGGTCGGATAGTTCCCGTAGGAGACCAGCGCCTCGTCGTCGGTCTCTTTCGCCACGAGGCAAAGGGAATCGATGAAGTCCGCCACATCCCCCGTCCCCATCCATCGCACGAGCGTGGCCTCGATCTCGTTGCCCACGAGGTAGCCGAATACTGCCCGATGACCGCGGTAACGGTTGACGGCTTCCCGGACGATGAAACGCGACTTCTCCTGCTCCTCACGGTCTCGCAAAAAATCCACATGGCTCGTCCACGGAATGGAGATCAACACCTTCAATCCAGCCTCGGCACAGGCGTCGAGAAACCATTCGGGTGGAAGCTCATAGACCCGCACGAGATTCGCCCCGACCTGGACGATGGAATCGAGGTCGAACCGAACCCGCGACGGTTCCGGCAACCCGTCGTTCTTCTCCACCGGCGAAAACGGCCCGTAGGTGAGCCCCTTGGCCAGCCATGGCTTCCCTCCGCGCACGAAATGCTTCCCGCGAACGCGGATGCGCTGGTCTTGATCGGCTGCCACGCACCAACTTTAGCCAAGGTCCCGCGTTTTCGAGCCGATTCTGCGGGTAAAAGTCAGAGCATTAGACGATTACCCGCTTCCGCAGAGAAGAATTTTTTTTCAAAACTCCCGTCTCTATTGGCGGTCGTGCCGCGGAGCCATCCTCGCGAAAGACCACACAAGCCGGCTGGCGGACTCGAACCGCCGACCTACTGATTACAAGTCAGTTGCTCTACCAACTGAGCTAAGCCGGCACCGTGCGAAACGGGCGAGAATTTACTCTTCACAGCGAGGCATGCAAGGAGGAACCGGAATCCATCCCCAGCTCAATCAAACCCCTTGTCCGCGAGGTAGCGCTCGGCATCGAGGGCGGCGGCGCACCCGTCCCCGGCGGCGGTGATGGCCTGACGGTAGACATGGTCGGAAACATCACCGGCAGCAAAGATTCCCTCGACGTTGGTGCTCGTGCTGCCGTTGTTCTGCAGCAGGTAGCCGTTGTCATCGAGATCGACGAGTCCTTCGAGGAATTGCGTGTTCGGAATGTGCCCGATAGCGACGAAGACGCAGGCCACCTCCAGTTCGCTCTTCTCACCGGTCTTCACATTCTCCAGTGTGACAGCGCGCATCTCACCCTTGTCGTTGGTCAGGTATTCCGCGACCGTCGAATCCCAAACCGGTTCGATTTTCTCGTTCGAGAGCGCACGCTCGGCCATGATTTTCGACGCCCGCAACTCGTCGCGACGATGGATGAGGTAGACCTTGGAAGCGAACTTCGTGAGGAAGGAGGCCTCTTCGCACGCAGAGTCACCGCCGCCGATCACGGCCACGGGCACGTCGCGGTAGAAGGCGCCGTCACAGGTCGCGCAGGAAGTGAGACCATGGCCGACCAATTCCTTTTCATTGGGCAGACCGAGATGGCGCGGACTGGCACCTGTGGCAATGATCACCGTCCGCGACTCGATCGTCTCGTCGTCCGCCTTGATCAAAAAACCTTCGCCGTTCTTCTCGATCTTCTCGACGGTCGCGAACTGGACGCGGGTACCAAATTTCTCCGCCTGCTGTTGCATTCGCATCATGAGTTCGGGCCCCATGACGCCTTCGGGGAAACCGGGGAAATTTTCCACTTCGGTGGTCGTCGTGAGCTGTCCGCCGGGCTGGGTGCCACTGAGGACGAGGGGATTCAAGTTGGCGCGCGCGCTGTAGATGGCAGCTGTCCATCCTGCGCAGCCGGTTCCAATGATAGTGACGTTTTCCATGGTGAAAGGGGGAAATTGCGTGTCATTGTGGCAAGGCATGGCCGCCTGACAACGGAAGATTGGGAGGGCCGCAACGAACCTGCTATTCCCCGATGTTTACCGGACTTGTCGAAACGACCGGCACCGTGGTGTCGATGGACCCCGTCGAGACGGGCGCCCGCCTCGCTCTCAGCGCGCCAGCGGTTGCCCGGGAACTGGCCATCGGGGACAGCCTCGCCGTCAACGGCTGCTGCCTCACGGTCAACGCGTCGCCCGAAGGCGATGTCGTCCGCTTCGACCTCCTCGCACAGACGCTGAGAGTGACGAACCTCGGCGGCCTCGAACCCGGTGACCTCGTGAATCTCGAGCGGGCGCTTCGCGCGGACAGCCGGTTGGGCGGGCACTTCGTCCAGGGGCATGTCGACGCGGTCGGCAAGGTGATCGATTACACGCGGGAAGGCCAGGATCACCAACTGATCATCGCGATCCCCAGGGAGTTCTTGAAGCAACTCATCCCGAAAGGCTCCATCGCCATCGATGGCATCAGTCTCACCGCCGCGGAGGTGCATGACGAGGCGGCAGAGGTCACATGCTGGATCACGCCGCACACCCATGCGGAGACCAATTTGAGCGGACAACAAAAAGGTCGAACCGTGAACCTGGAGTTCGACCTGCTGGCCAAATACGTGCAGCGCCTCGTGAAGACCGGCTAGCGGCCTTTCGCCACGTTCCTCCACTTGAAGTTCGGCTCCTTGATCGACTCCACGTGGCCGTCGACGAAGAGGACATTGAAGACGTCCCCCCAAAACGTCTTTTGGCCCGCGCTCTTTCTGAAGTCCTCCCACTGCTTGCCCATGTAGATGTCGGAGAACATCGGCGCTTCCGCCTTGTTGAAGCTGATCACTCCACCCGGCCTGCCCCAATAACTGGCGCTGGGATTCAACGACGACAGGGTGACTTCATCGCGCGGGGGAATATCGGCCTCAATGTGGAAGAGGTAAAATAGGTCCCTGTTCCAGCCCTGCCTCCCCGCTCGTTCAATCGTGGGAATGAGGACGTCCGGGACCAGTTGCCGGACATGGTCTTCCGAAGCAACCTCCCGATCGCCGTCGACGTTGAAAACGTCGGCAAGATAGAAGGCGAGATTCGACTCCTTTGACCTCTGCGCGGACTGCAAGCCCGCCAACCCGCCCCCGCTGTTCGTCGAGCCAGGGTAGTAGCCCTGGTTTTGCGCCTTGTAGGTCTCGATCGTTTTCCAAGTCTGCTCAAAGGTCCGGACTCCCTGCATGCGGGTGCCTGTTTTTTTGATCGAGGCAAACGCGACGAGGCTGATCCCTGCGAGAATCGCGATAATACTGATGACGACGAGCAACTCCACCATCGTGAAGGCCCGGTTTGCGGGACGGAGGGGTTTCTGCGGGGTATTCATGGGGCCTCCACGATAGCCCCCAAACCTCGGTCTTTTCAAGAAACATCGGGCAGAACAAACGCCACCGACCGCTCATACCTGCAGCCAGTCGCGAATACTCGCGCGGAGGTCTTCATCCGCCTCCACCGAAAACTCGGCACCGGCCGCCACGGCCAGTGTCTGGCCACGACCGCAATCAATGCTCAGGCGCAGCGGTGTTGTTCCACGATGACGGCTCACGATGTCCCGCAAATCCCTCAGCCGCGAGGGATCAAGGCCGTCACGCGAAAGCTCAACGACGAACGGGCCTTCCACGGCCACCGCGAGATCCGCAGCCCACGGCACCGGCGTGCTCCTTCCCCGTCCCTTGCGCTTGCTCATTGGCTTGATCTCACCCGCCGTCAAACGTTTCGATTCCGTGCGGCTGTCGATCTCAACCTTGGCCATGATGTCGATGACCGCTCCCTTCTCGAGGAGGTCACGGCTCTTCTCGTAGTTCTCGGGCCACACCACGACCTCCGACTGGCCGGTAAAGTCCTCGATGACCATTGTTGCGAAGGCGCGACTGTCCTTCTTCGTGTAGCGAACTTCCATCTCGCTGACAAAGGTGGCGAACCGGTAACGCTGCCCGTCCTGCAACTCTTCGAGGTCACCCAACATGGCGATCTCACGGGTCTCGATCGCCTCGCGGAAACTGTCGAGAGGATGACCCGTCACGTAGAATCCCAAGAGCTCTTTTTCATCGGCCAGCATCTCCTCCTTCGTCCACGGCTCAAAATCAGGACTCCCGGCCGCGGTATTGGTCGCGGGTGCGCTGAAAGATTCGTCGTCCCCGAACAGGGATCCCTGCCCCGCCGCCTTGTCCTTCTGCATCGCGTTCGCCGCGCTAACGATTCCCTCCAATCGCGCGAACATCGAAGCTCGTTCCTCCTTGCCGAAGTCAAACGCGCCCGCCTTGATCATGGCCTCCAGTATCTTCTTGTTCAATGACTTGCCATCCACGCGTTCAGCAAATTTGTCGATCGACTCAAACCCGCCCAGCGCATCCCGCTCCGCGATGGCGCACTCCATGGCCGCCTGCCCGACGTTCTTGACTGCGGCCAGGCCAAAGCGAATCGCGCTCTTCGCCTGCTTGCCACTCGACGCGGTTTCCGGGGCAAACTTGAGGCGGCTTCGATTGACGTCGGGCGGCAGGATGTCGATCCCCATGCGCTTGCACTCGTTCACAAAAACCGAAATCTTGTCGGTATTGTTGATCTCGTTCGACAAGAGGGCAGCCATGAACTCCACCGGGTAGTTGGCTTTCAGGAACGCGGTATGATAGCTGATCAGGCCGTAGGCGGCGGAATGCGACTTGTTGAAACCGTATCCCGCGAACTTCTCCAGCAAGTCAAAGATCGCGTTTGC
>JBCDLR010000043.1:0-17013 GCA_038745205.1 Verrucomicrobiota bacterium | reverse complement strand
GAAGTCGGAATTCGGGTCGGTGAGCACGTCCGATCCTGCTTCAAGTTGTGCGCGGCCGATGTGGGCTTCGCGTGGATACTCGGTCGGATTGGCCCAAGCGAGGTAATCGAACCAGGCCGCGGTGGCCACGTCGCGAACGACGGCACGCCGATTCTTGAAGCCCGTTTCGCCGCTGCCGTAGATGTCATTCACAAGTTCATGGTCGTCGGCGGTGTAAAACGTCGGGACGTGACGATGCCACTCGGAAAGGTTCTCGGCACGGTCGAGGAAGATTTTGTAGTTCTCCCAGCAACCGACGATGTTTGGCATGGTCGAAACGGTGAAGGGGAGGGCATCGGGGGCGATTTTCACCTGGTGCGCCCATTCGTCAGGCCGGTATTCGCGTTTTTGCTCATAAAGCCAGTCGCCATTGAGGATGGCGAAGTCGACTTCTTCCCGGTGACGCTCGTTCAGGATGTCATAGACGCGCATCGCGTATCCCGCGCCGCCTTCAGGTTTCGGGTTATTGCCGCAGGCGAACTCGAATTTGAAATTGAAGAGGCCTTCCGGGTTCAATGTCTCGTCAGTGACTTCCTCGCTTTTTTTCCAGGTGCGGAAGTTTCCCTGGATCGGAAGATAGAGTGTGTCCGGCGTGGAAACTTCGTAGTAGTAGCGGGTTCCGGCCTGGAGTCCATCCAGGGTGACAATCCCCGTGCAGTCGTTATCGAGGGTAGTGGGTTCGGCGAGGGTTGCCTCGTCATCAAGGTTTTCCGGGTTCGTTCCGTAGCGGACAATGAAGGTCGACGGCTCCGAAGTGCGTGCCCAGACGGACATCGTGTCGTTCCCCGGTCGGCCGAGGATGGGGCCGTGGGAAATCTCAGCGCCCTGTGCGGCGATGAGGGGAACGAGACAAGCAAGGAAAAGTAGCGACGGGAATTTCATAACTCTTCCCATCGTAGTGAGCTTGCCGGAGGAAACAAGCCCGCGATCTGTGGTGTGGCATGGGGAGCGCGATCTTCCAGATCGCTGTGCTGGGCATCTTGCCCGGGACGTTTGAGAATCCTCGCGGCCATGCCGCCGTGCTTTTTTAGCCCGTCCGGCATGATGCCGGCCGATGCGACCTGGAAGGTCGCGCTCCCCTTGGACGATCCCCTACAGCCATGCTTCGAGGCGCATGGTGATCTGCTTGAAGAGCGAATTTTCCCGGGCACGCTGGAGTTGCGCGTTGATCTGATTGGGCAAGGCCTGGTCATGCGCCGGGAACATCTGGTGGATGCGGTTCCCGCTGCAGTTTGCGGTTGCGTGCCAGAAGCGGGCGTCGGCGTCGAGTTCAAAAATGAGGGACATGTCCTTCCCTTCCATCGAGAGCCGCGGGAGGGCCACTTCCGCGTCCGTCACGTCGAGGCTTGCGTCGATCTTCGACCCGTCTGGTTTCTGGAGAATGAAGCTGTTTCCGGTGCGGGCGGCGTTCTCAAGTTGAAGCATGTTGGCCATCCAGACCAAGACCATGGCGGCGCAGACGCGTTCGTTCTTACCGTGCGAGATCCGGATGGTCTCGATCTCGGGCAATCCCTTGAGCAGGTCCGCGTGATCGAAGAGGCTGGCAAGGCTGAGGCGGAGGTCGTAACTGCGGGTCCAACTGAGATCGTTGAGAAGAAAGCGCTGTCCGGATTCCTTCGAGGCCGACAGGACCATGCCGAATTGCGCGGCGGGATCGTCCCACGTGGCGCTGTCGACAACGAGACGGTCGATACGGCTGAAGAATCGTTCGTCGAATCGGTCGGTGAGATCGCCTTGCCACCAGACAACGAGAGGAAGATCCGATTCCAGGTTCGCGAAGACGATGTTCCGCACGAGGTTCGCGCACTGGCCGTGGAGGTCGAAGGCGATTTGCTCGGAACAGACGGCTTTCTTTCCGCCGGCGAGCCGGCAATGGGCGGTGATCCAGGCGCGGGCTTCCATCGCTTCCGAGTCTTGCCGTGCGAAGATGACGAGAGCACGGCAGGCGTGTTCTTCTGTGATCTTGGAAATGAGGGCCGTGTTTTCTTCGAGCGACCCCGGGGACTCGCTGTAGATGGCAAAGTTCATCAGCGACGCCTTCGTTGCCGCGTCATTCGACGCCCAGAGCTTTTTCAATTCCTGATGGATTTTACCGACGGGAACTTCCTGACCGAGTTGCATGCGGGATAGTAGCACAGGCGTCTCGCCTGTGAAGGAAGGCGTTTGATCTCGTTAGCGCCGCCAACTTCGAAGTCTCTGGGAGAGGAATGGCCCTGTCCCAACTCGTTCACAGGCAGGATGCCTGTGCTGCGGTATCGCGGCAGAGAAGTAGCACGGACATTCTTGTCCTTGGGGGAGGCGGCACAGACAGGAGTGTCTGTTGTGCTACGAGACGGCTACGAGATGGCCACGAGAAGGGCTATGAAAGCTCTTTCGCGACAAACGCCTCCAACTCTCGCAGTTCCCTCCCGAACCCGCCGGAAAGAATCGGCCAGCGGCACCAGGTTTTCGGATCGAGGTTGGCGTCGTCGAGGTGGAAGCTCGGGGCGTAGCGTTCGCGCTTCCATTGGTTGCGGCTCCAGAGCTGGAAGAACCGGACGACCCACGCATGCACCTGCTTCGCGCCGGCCGAGGGGAACTGCCGTTTCAGCAGGCGATAGCAGGTAAGCGGCGCCTTCTTGTCGCGAATCGCGAGGCGCTCGATGGCGTCAAGAACCGGGTAAGGCATGAGGTCGTCCTCGTCGGTCTGCTTCGATGCCGGCGGGCGCAGTTCGGCGGTGGGTTGCTGGTCGTTAACGAACTTCAAGGCAGGGATGGGGCCAAGGCCCTCCGGACCGGACGTTTCCATCCAGCGCAGCCACTCGCGAAGGAATGCCTTGTCGATGCCGGCGATGGGACTCAACCCGCCGGAGGTGTCGCCGTCCATTGTGGCGTAGCCGACCGCCGCTTCACTGCGGTTGCTCGTCGAGAGCAGGAGCGCGTTGTTGATGTTGGCGAGCATCCAGACGCTCGGGGCGCGCACGCGGGCCTGGATGTTCTGCAAGGTGATGTCGTCCTCCTCCCAGGTGAGTTTGCGTCCAATGCCGCCTTCGACGACTGATTTGTAGCTTTCGACGATGGAATCGATGTCGAATTCGTGGAAGGTCGCGCCGATGGCCTTGGCAACCTCCGTCGCGGCGGTGCGGGTGATGTCGCCGCTGTTTTTGGTGGACTGGTAAGCGCAGGTAAGGAGGTCGGCGGTGGCTTCGGCGCCGAGACGCGCAATGCGCTCACCAGCAAGCTTTCGCATGGCCTCGACGAGCACCGCGCAGGCCGCGGAATCGGCACCTCCGCTGAGCGAAACGACGAATCCCTTCGACCGGCTCTTGCGGCAGTAGTCAAAGAGCCCCAGCGCAACGGCACGGGTGAATTCCTCCTCTTTTAGATGCTCGGAAAACTCCCAGGCGGGCAACTCGGCGTCATCGACGGTCGCGTGGTCGACGTCCGGCCAGTCGAAAGGCACTTCCGTCACCGCGTCTTCCGCTTCGTCGGACAAATCCGGTTCATAGCTCGCAGAACGACTTTGCTTCATGCGCGTGATGTCGATGTCGACAATGGCGCTGATGAGTTGGACTTCCTCGAAGGAGAAGCGGGCGCCGCGGGCAAGGACCTTTCCGTCGGTCGCGATCAGGGTGTCGCCGTCGTAAATGGCGCGGCCTGCTTCATTGCCGACGAGGTTTGCGTAAAGGTAGGTCGCGTGGAAAGAACGCGAACCCTCGATGACGAAACGTTCACGGACGGTGTGCTTGTCGAAAGCGAAATGGCTGGCGCTCGGGTTCATCACGACGTCGACGCCACGCAGGGCAAGTCGCGCGCCAGGCCGGTCGGCGACCCAGGCGTCTTCGCAAATCTCGAAGCCAATGCGCACGTCTCCGATTTCAAAAATGACGTCGCCGATGGGATAGAGATCATCGTTGAACTCGAAGAGGCGGGTCACGTTCTTCGGCCATGCCCGGTACCAGCGGGGTTCGTAGTGAATGCCGTCGCCCGCTAGGTTTTGCTTGGCGGCGAAGCCGATAAGCTCGCCGTCCACCGCGAGGGCGGCGACATTGAAAATCGCGTGCTGGTAGAGCACGGGCAACCCGAAGGAAACGACCATGCCTTTGGTCTCCGGAACGAGTTCGCGGAGGGAATCGAGGGCCATCCGCTGCACGCCGGGCGCCTGGAAGGCGTCCTCGCAACCGTAGCCGGTGATGCACAACTCGGGCAAACAGAGCAACGTCACTCCGCGTTCACGGGCCTCTTTGATGGCGGCGCGAATCCGCGAGGCATTGCCGTCCCAGTCGAGGGGCGTTTGGTTCAACACGGCGGTGCCGGCATGGAGGAGATTTTTGATGTCGGAAATTGGATGGAAGATTTCGTGCGGGATGCGGGCTGGTTAGTATACCATCGAAAATCCGCCAAAACCATGATACGACCCGCCACACCCGAGGATGTCCCTGAGATTCACGCGATGATTGGGGAATTGGCCGAATTCGAGAAACTCTCGGACCAATTTGTTGCCACCGCGGAGGAGTTGCGGGAACCGCTGTTCGGGCAGAACCCGGCGGCGGAAGCCTTGGTTGCGGAGGAGGATGGCGGGTTGGCGGCTTACGCCATTTTTTTCACGACCTTTTCGACTTTCCTCGCTAAGCCGGGGCTATGGCTCGAAGACCTTTACGTGCGTCCACGTTTCCGGGGTCAGGGGTTGGGCAAAAGGTTAGTGCTCGAAGGCGCCAAAATGGCGGAGGAGCGTGGGCTCGGCAGGTACGAGTGGTGCGTGCTCGATTGGAACCAGAACGCGATCGAGTTTTACGAATCGTTGGGCGCCAACGTGCTCAAGGAATGGCATACCGTGCGTTCGGAGCGGGAGCAGATTCGGGGGATGCTTCGATAGTCCTTTCTCAATTCACGCTGATCATTTCCACATCGAAGACGAGCGTCTCATCGGGTCCGATCTTGGGCGGGGATCCTCGATCGCCGTAGGCGAGGTCGCCGGGGATCGTAAGTATGCGCTTGCCGCCGGGTTTCATGCCTTGCAGGCCGATGTCCCAGCCCTTGATGACATTCCCGGCACCGAGGAGGACCTCGAAGGGTTCGCCGCGGTCGCGGGAGGAGTCGAATTTCTCGCCGTTGGTGAGGCGCCCCGTGTAATGGACGGAAACGCGGACGCCGGCACGGGCTTCTTCGCCGTCACCAACTTCGATTTGCTCGATCTTGAGTCCGTTGTCGAGTTGAACGGCCGCGCCTTTTTCGACGCCGAACAGTTCGGATCCGGCGCGTTTGGCGAGGTTGTTTTCGTCCCAACCATCTTCGGAGGCGCAGCCAACGAGGAAGGCGGTCAGCGGGACGAGGCAAAGAGATTTCAGGGGATCGATTTTCATCATTCGGGGATGCTAGTCAACCCGGCCTCGGGATCAACCCGGTTTTCATTGCCTTATCTACCGGAGCCGGTATGATGACGCCATGAAAACGGGAGAAACGCTCCTGTGGGCAATGGTGGCCGGGGTCTTTTGCGGGGCCTCGATGGCATATGCGGACCTTCCTCCGAGGAGTAACCTGTCCCGAGAGCCGGACGCGGTTTATGTCGAAGATTTTCTCGAGGACGAAGTGACGTTGAAGGTGGTCGGTGACTTCACCATTTTCCGTTCGCTGCAAGCCGAGCGCACGTTTGGCAAAACAAAGACGGGGGAGAGCGCGGTCTTGCTTGCCATGTCCGACAAGGCCTTTCGTGTGCGGACAAAAGCGCATCACGGTCAAGTCGCGGGCTGGGCGAGCATCAAGGCCTTCGAAGGCCCGGACAAGGAGTTCATCACGAATCTCCGGAAAACCTACGAGCGTTACAGGGTCGTTCAGGAATTGATCGAAAGCGGCCAGGTGGCGCTGGGCATGACGATCAATGAAGTGACGCAGGTGCTGGGGGTGCCGTCCGAGAAGTCGACGCGTCTCGACAAGGAAGGGCGTCACGACGAGTACAGTTTCATCAAGACGAAGCGGGTTCCGCAGTACGACTACGTTCCCGATGCTTTCGGCCGATTGGTCAAACGGACGATCTATGTCGAGGTGGAGGTCGGTCGGACGACAGTGAGCTTCAAGAACGAGGTCGTCGAATCGATTGAGGACAAGGAAACGGATCCCAACCTGGCGACGGGGACGGTGAAGATCGTGCCCCAGCCGATCGAACTGTATTGATTCGGCCGTTGGTGAATTGCATGAGGCCTCGTTTCCTCGGCGGGCGCTCTGCCGGAAGGCCGCGTATTTGCCCGGTTACCGTCCGAGGATGCTGTTAATAATCCGGCCCGGTGCGGTGACGATGACGGAGGCGGTTTTCCGGCCTTCGCTAATGAGCAATTCGGTTTGATTCAGGTCGGACTCGGGAAGGGTGGATCCAGCCTGCAACTGAGCGGCAGCGAGATTGATGAGATTGGGATGTTCCGCGAACTTTGCGTGGTGCGCTTTTTCCTTGGAACCGACGTCGGTGAGGTCGATGACGGCAACTCCCAGTTCAGCGAGTTCCTCGTTGTCGGAGTATTTGCCGACGCGCTCGATATCGCCCGCAAGCCATTGGGAAAAACTGAGGGCCTTGTCGTCCTTGGAAATCATGACGGCGATGGGGACCTTGTCGCCGATGCGGCGCATTTGGGACCTGAAGGTATCGATGGAGATATCGGGGGAGGCGAGCAACACGCCGTCGAGTGTCCCGCCAAAGCTTGGATCGCCCTGGATCGCGACTTGCCGAAGCGTTTCCATGGTCAGCATCGTCCCCATGGAGTGTGCGAGGATGGCGATCTTCTTCGCGCCGGCTTCCTTCGCGAGACGGATGGTGTGTTCAAGCCAGTCACGGGCCGTCATGACGCTGTCGAGGTCATAGGGATAGTCGAGAAGCTGTCCGCGTGACGGCCAGGTAAAGAGAAGGGGGACGCCAGCGTATTCGGTATCGTGGGCGAGTTGGGCGAGAAAGAAGACGCTCTCGGAAAAATGGGTGTTGTAGCCGTGGATGAACAGTCCGACTTCACCGCTTTCGCTCTCGCGAATGGCATCCCGAAGTTGCTTGCGAAACTCCGCCTCTGTCGGGACAAATCCACCGTCGGCGACGGAGAAATGGTGTTTTGGGTGGATGTCGCGGCGCCGCTTGGGCAATTCGATCTGGCCCGATTCGTGGTTGCCCGGGATGGAGACGTCCATCCGTGCATAGCCGATCGCGTCGCTGCGCTCTCCCGTGAAGTAAGTTCCCGGTTCGGATGTCGATTCACGAGTGGTGGCCACGAGAATGGACTCCAAGCCGGCGGCGTCTTCCTGGTGCCCATGGGAGACCAAGGCACCCGAAACGGGGCGCTTCGAGGCGCAACTGGAAAAGAGAAGGCTCGAAGCAGAGAGGAGAATCAGAAGTCTTCCGACCATGGGCTCAGAGTTGCCTTTCCGTATTGAGTTGCAAGGTGAATCGGGAGCGTTCACGCCATTGGAAAACCGACTGGTGAAAAGAGGCAGCGAGTTTGCCGCGCCGGGATGGACATCCTGCCAAGAAGGGAACCTTGGCCAGAATTTTACAAGCGGGGCGTCGCTTTGGTGGTCCGGGCTTTGCATGGAGGGTCGCGCGTCGCATCGCTTGGCGACTTTTTGATAAAATCCGGCGTTTCTTCTCTAGATATTTCGTCGAGGGCAGTGATTTGTGGAGACCCCCATGCTGAAGCTTCTCTTTTCGATATCCCTTGCGTTCCACGTGGCATCAGCGGCGGCGGAGAAGACGAAGGTCGTTTTCATCTCGGGCAAGCCATCACATGGCCCGATGGCGCACGAGCACCGCGCGGGCAACATGCTGCTCGCCAAACGGTTGAACGAGGCAAATCTTGGAATCGAAGCCCTCGTCCTGCCGGAGAACGGCTACCCGAAAGACCCCGGAGTGCTTGAGGACGCGGCGACGATTGTGGTCTTTTGCACCGGGCATCAGAACCACTTGTTGAATCCGCATCTGCGTGAGTTCGACGCGCTGATGAAAAAGGGAACCGGGGTCGTCATGATCCACTGGGCGACGGAGGCAAAGCTGGGTATGCCCTCGAAGAAATTTCTCGAGTGGATGGGCGGGTTTTGTGACTTGAACTGGTCGGTCAATCCGCATTGGGCGCCGCAGTTTGAGAACTTTCCGGATCATCCCGTTGCGAACGGGTTGAAGCCATTCAGTGTCGATGACGAGTGGTACTACCACATGCGTTTTGTCGGAGACCTTGAGGGAGTCACACCCATTCTCAGCGATTTGCCTCCCCCCGGGACCTTGAAGCGTCCTGACGGGCCTCGCAGCGGCAATCCCCACGTGCGGAGAGCGGTGGCGGACGGGAAGAGCCAGCACGTGGCCTGGGCGTATGAGAGACCGGATGGAATCGGTCGCGGTTTTGGCTTCACCGGCGCGCACAACCACGTCAGTTGGAAGAACGACATGTTCCGGAAGGTCGTTTTGAATGCAATCCTCTGGACGGCCCGCGTCGAGGTGCCGGAGAACGGCGTCGATTCCCCGACACCGACGGCCGAGGAGTTGCAGAAGAACCTTGATGACAAGCCGGCGAGGAAGCCGCGGCCAGCCAAAGAGCGCGATCCGAAAACGAAGGCTGAATCCAACGTGTCGGCATCGGCTGGCGTCGAGTTAATGGACCTCAATGAAGCCCGGCTTGCCAATGTCGAGCCAATGAATCGCGAGAAGGCATTGGCGATTCTGGCGAAGACGTTGCAGGAGAAAGCCGATGCGGAGACGCGGTCGACGCTGCTGAACGGGATGCTTCTGGGATTGGAAGGTCAGCGAAATGTGGAACCCCCGGATGGTTGGAGAATGATCAGCGCACAATTGGAGGCCGACGCGGACGAGGTTTTGCGCGACCGCACGCTGCAGTTGAACCAGATTTTTGGTGACGAGGAAGCGACTCAAAAGGCGATCGCCAAACTTGAGAACGTTGATGCTGGAATCTCCGCTCGCCAAAGTGCGTTGGCGTCGCTTCTGACCCAGCGACGAAAGGAGCTGCTGCCGATTCTCGAGGATTTGCTCGCTGAGGACGAATTGCGGATCGAGGCCATTCGTGGATTCAGCACTTTGGAGTCTCCGCGTGCGCCAAGGATTCTCCTGAATCGCTACCCAAAGTGGGACTCCACAACGCAGCAGGTCGTCGTGGAAACACTGGCGACGCGAAAACCCTATGCGAAGGCACTTCTGGAGGCGCTTGAGTCCGGGCGAATTCCCCGGGAGGCGATCCCCGCCTATGTCGCCCGCTCCCTGAGCGCCATGCTGGGAGAGGCCTTTGACAAGGAGTTCGGAGTGCAACCACTCTCGGAAGACAAGGAGGCGATGATTGCGAAATACAAATCCATGGCGACGCCCGAGGCGATGGTAAAGGCCGATGCGGCGGCCGGTCGGGTGGTTTACCAGCGGGTTTGCATGGCTTGCCACGTGATGTTTGGCGAAGGCGGCATTGTAGGCCCTGAACTGACCGGCTCGAACCGCGCGGACCTGAATTACCTGCTCCTCAACATCCTCTACCCCAATGAGGACATCGCAGATGCCTACAAGATGGTCATGGTCACAACGGTTGATGAGCAGACTCTCGCCGGGAGTATCGCGGAGGAAGACGGGCAGAAACTGGTGCTCAACATGGTTGGTCAAAAGACGACTGTCCCCAAGAGCGACATTGTCTCCCGGCAGCCTTCCGAGTTTTCGATGATGCCCGCCGGTTTGCTCCAGACACTGACACAAGAGGAAGTGCTCGATCTTTTCAGGTACATGCAGGCCAAGGAACAAGTGGCTCTGCCTTAGTCATGAAATCTTCTCCCTTTTACCGAATTCTCCCAGCCTTGGCGGGCATTGGACTGTTCGCGTCATCGGCCGCAGCCCAACACAAGTTCCAGCACAAGACGAGTGATGCGCCGTTCCTTACCCCGGAAGAGGCGGTGGCCAAGATGAGCGTTCCCGAGGGTTTCGAGGTCTCGATATTTGCCGCCGAACCGGACCTGGGTGAGCCGATCGCCTTCACCTTTGATTCGCGGGGGCGCGTTTGGGTGGTGGAGAATTACAACTACGTCAATCGACGCTCCCATAAGACTGAGCAGTTGAGTCGTATCCAGATTTTCGAGGACACCGATGGTGATGGAGTCTTCGACGAGAAGAAATTGTTCCACGACAAGCTGACCTTTGCTTCAGGCATCGCCGTGGGATTTGGCGGTGTCTATCTTGGAGCACCGCCGAATTTTATCTTTATTCCGGATGCCGATGGCGATGATGTTCCCGACGGGGAGGCCGAGATTTTGCTGGATGGCTGGGGTATTCAGGACCGGCATGAGACCTTGAACAGCTTCCTCTGGGGCCCGGACGGCTGGCTGTATGGATGTCACGGGGTTTTCACGCAATCGCTGGTGGGTAAGCCGGGTACGCCTCGCGAAGACCGGGCATTTATCGATGCCGGCATCTGGCGCTTTCATCCGGAGACGAAGGAGTTCGAGGTATACGCCCACGGCCTTTCAAACCCATGGGGCTTTGATTTCAATGACGTGGGCCACGGCTTTGCCACCTGCTGCGTGATTCCTCATCTCTTTCACATCGTGCAGGGAGGGGTTTATCACAAACAAGCACGCCCCAATGTGAATCCCTACGTCTTTGACAATATCAAGACGATTCGGGATCACGCGCATCTCTCGGCCCATGGCGGTGCTCGCTTCTACTTGGCGGATACGTTTCCCGCCAAGTATCGAGACCAGCTCTTCATGTGTAACATTCACGAGCATGCGGTGCTCACCGACTACATGGTGCCGAATGGGTCGAGTTACATTGGCAAGCACGGCGATGACTTTTTGCCGACGAACGATCTCGCCTGGGTGGGATTCAGCCTGGAGGTCGGGCCCGATGGCGGAGTCTACATTCTCGACTGGCACGACACCGATATTTGCGGGAATGCGATCAATTTCCCGGACAGTGGTCGCATTTACCGGGTGATGCCGGAAGGCGTGCGAAAGGTGCATCGCCCGAACATTGCGATAAGAACGGACCTGGAATTAGTTCACCTCCAGGAACATGCCAATGATTGGTATGTCAGGCAGGCGAGGACGGAGTTGCACCACCGCGCGGTCTCCGGAGAACTTGAAGAGAAGGCGGTGCACCTCATGCTCGACAGTCTTTTCCAGCGATCGACCTCGTCGCCAAAGCGGTTGCGCGCACTTTGGGCAATGCACGTGACAGGGAGGTTCAAGGACGGTCGGCGGTCTGATTTGGTGAAATTGTTGAGTCACGAAGACGAACATGTGCGGGCGTGGGCGGTGCAGTTGTTGTGCGAGAATCACCAGCCGGGTAGGGCGGCGCTCGGGCGATTCGCGGAGATGGCGAAAAACGATTCTTCCCCGACGGTTCGTCTTTTTCTCGCTTCCGCATTGCAGCGCCTTGCGTTTGAACAACGGTGGGAAATAGTCGCAGAACTCGCCAAGCGCGAGGAGGACGTGGAAGATCCGAATATCCCGCGGGTGCTATGGTTGGCGTTGGAGGAATTGGTAGTGAGGCACCCGGAGAAGGCACTTGCGACGGCTATCAACGGCTCCATCCCGTTTCTTCAGGAGAGCGTAGCCCGCCGTATGGTGAGTGGGGCGCCCTCGACCTACAAGAAGCCGAATCGTGCTCTCATTGCGAAGTGGAACGAGGCCGTGCAATCCGTGGCCCCGGGCTTTCGAGCGGAGTGGGTGGGCGAAGGGGGAGTAGTCGCCTTGGAGAGTTTTAGGAATGAAAAAGCGATCCAAACCCATCCCCTTGATCGCAAGCGAGCCTGCACCCTCAAGCGCAATCTCCTGATTCCGAAGGGCAAGGAGACCCGGTTGCGGGCACGGGTCAGCTATCATGCCCACGGCGATTGGCAATTTCGCATTCTCGCGGCGAGAGAGGTCTTGTTCGATCAGGTCGTGAGCTTCGACAAGGTGAAAAAGGAGTGGTTGGAAGTGGAGGTCGACCTCACGAAGTTTGCCGGGAACAATATCGAGGTTGCGCTGGAGAACCGCGCCAACGATTGGTCGAACGAGTTCGGTTATTGGGGAAGCGTCGAAATAGTCAGCAAGGATTCCTTCACGTCCACGCCTTCCCGGAGACCTAACGTCGTCATCGTCATGACAGACGACCAGGGCTACCCGGAATTGTCCGTCCACGGCAATCCCATTCTCCGCACGCCGCACCTCGACCGACTTCATGGGCAAAGCCTCCGCCTCACCGACTACCATGTCGCGCCCATGTGCACGCCCACGCGAGGACAGTTGCTGACCGGGATGGACGCGGCCCGCAATGGAGCGATCAACGTGAGTAGCGGTCGCGCCTTGCTGCGGCCTGAGGTCCCGACGATGGCGAACTACTTCCGTGACGCCGGTTTTGCGACGGGTGTCTTCGGGAAATGGCATCTGGGTGCCAACTATCCCTATCGACCGCAGGACCGCGGATTCGGTGAAAGTGTCTGGTACCCGTCCTCGTCGATCCCTTCGGTGCCCGCGTATTGGGGAAATGACTACTTTGACGACGTCTACACCAAGAATGGTAAGGACGAGCGGTTTAAAGGGTACTGCACGGATGTGTTTTTCGCCGAGGCGAAGAAATTTATGAAAAACGCCTCGGAGGGCGGTGAGCCGTTCCTGTGTTATCTGGCAACGAACACGCCCCACGGTCCTTTCATTCCGAAATCGGAAGACCGGGCGGTGATCGCGGAAAAGCTCACGGAGTCTCAGTTCGATCATCTCAACGACGCCCTCAAGAATCGCCTCGCCGACTACCTCGGGATGATCCGCAACATCGACACGAACATGGGTGGGCTCATGAACTTCCTCGAAGCCGAAGAGCTCGCCGAAAATACCATCCTTATTTTCCAGACCGACAACGGCAGCCTCCTCGGTCCCCAGTATTTCAATGCCGGGATGCGTGGAAAGAAGACAGAGCTTTGGGAAGGTGGACACCGCGTGCCCTGTTTCATCCGTTGGCCCGGTGGTAATCTTGCCAAACCCGGAGACGTTGGTGGCCTCACTGAAGTGCAGGATATCCGGCCGACGTTGCTCGACTTCTGCGGGATCAAGAAGGACGGAGGTCCGGCTTTTGACGGAATGAGTCTGGCCCCGGTTCTACGGGGGAAAGAGAAGGTTCCCGATGACCGCGTCCTCATCATGAACTACAGTCGCATGCCGGGGTTTGCGAACTATCCGGCTCCGCATGGCCAAACGCAGATGCGCGCTGATCAGGCAGGTGTCTTGTGGAAGCGCTGGCGACTTTTGGAGGATCGTGAGCTTTACAACCTGGAAACCGATCCGCTCCAGACCACGAACGTGATTGACCAGCATCCCGAAGTTGTCGCGAAGCTTCGAGAACACCTCAACAAGTGGTGGGAAGAAGTGGAGCCGGTTGCGAATGGGGAACAGCGCATTGTCATCGGCACGGAGCACGAGAATCCGACCAAGTTATCCGGGACCGAATGGTTGGACGTGTTCATCGACCAACAGGGACAAATCCTGAGGGGTCAGCAGAAGAGCGGTTATTGGTTGCTCGACGTCGCGCGGGCGGGGGAATACGACATCGAACTTCGCCGTTGGCCGAAGGAAGCGGATGGAACGATCAACGGAGTATTGCCCGATGGAACGGGTACGGCGCTGCCCATCAATCAAGCGAGTCTATTTGTCAGTGGCCACAACCACATGAGCATCGGCGAGAAAAAATCCTATCAATTCGAAGGCCTGACCAAGCCCGTCGGCAAGGATGACAAAGGAGTGGTCTTCACCATGAACCTGAAGAAAGGGCCGACAGCCTTGCACACATGGTTCCGTGGCAAGGACACGATTCTCAGCGCCTACTACGTCTACGTCACCCGGAAGGGCGATCCCAGGTGACGACCAGAGGTCGGCCTAGGAAGGCCTCGCCTCGAGGTTGAGCTTGATCACGACTTCCTTGCGAATGAGATCGTCGGTTCGTCCGGGATACTTGATGTCGAAGTCGAAGCGGTTGATGTCGAATTCGGCCTGAATCTTGGCAGTATCGTCCGTTTGGGTGACGGTCGCGGGGAAGGAGATGCTCTTGGTGACACCGTGGAAGGTAAAATTCCCGGTGACGGTGTAGCCGTCTCCCTCTTCCGCGATGGAGGTCACGTCGAAGATGCTCGTCGGAAACTTCTCCACATCGAAGAAATCCGGTGCCTTGAGGTGTCCGGTGAGTTTTTCGTTGTCGGACCAAGTCGAGGTCATGTCGATTTCCACCTTGTGATCGTTGCCGACCGGCTTGCCGTCGACGAGGGTGAAGTGGCCGGTGAATTTCTCAAAGCCGCCTTCGTGGGAGCCGGTGACTTTCGATCCGACGAAGCCGATCTTTGAGTTTTCCGTGAAGACGTAGCGGACGGCGGACTCAGGGGCAGCCTCTTCCGTCTTTTCCACGGCTTCCGTAACTTCGGCGTCGACAGTCTTGTCGGCCGGATTGTCGCAAGAGACGAGAGTAAGTGTGGCGAGGGCGGAGAACGGGGTGGCAAATATGGCGGCTTTCATGGATTTCGTTTTTGAGAGGTTATCCTGATGTAACAGGTGATCGCACAACGCGACGTCTCAACGCCAAGTTTATTCCCGAGACTGCTCAAAAATTACGCCCGATGTGCGCGATGGAGGCGAGGGCGGGAATTTTTTTCGCCGATGGCGATCCCTGCTGGCTTGCCTGCGCTGCGCTTCGGGGGGCACAGAGGGCGCTAGTTAGCACGCCCGCGCGTTGAACCTGCGGTTCGACTCCCCCCTTGGCCACTCTTCGAGTGGAGACCGTGCGCCTTTGGCGCATTGGAGGCGAGGGCGGGAATTTTCTCGCCGATGGCGATCCATGCTGGCTTGCCTACGCTGCGCTTCGGGTGGGCACAGAGGGCGTTCGTTGGCACGCCCGCGCGTTGAACCTGCGGTTCGACTCCCCCCCTTGGCCACTCTTCGAGTGGAGACTGTGCGCCTTTGGCGCATTGGAGGCGAGGGCGGGAATCGAACCCGCGAATGGGAGTTTTGCAAACTCCTGCCTTACCACTTGGCGACCTCGCCGTCGATGTTCGGAACGAACGGGGCATGGAGAATACGTCAGGTCGCATTCGAGGTCAATGCGGGATGGATTCTTCGCCGTGCAGGGAGGAGCTTTCGCCGATTTGGATTTGCCCGTTCGGCGCTAAGGTGAGGCTGGAAAACGATGAATTCGCCTTTGAATCCCGGCAATGGACCCGTGCGTTTGCGGTGCGGGGTTGTTTTCACCAGGGCCTTTGTGGCTCATCTTCGGGAATTCTTCGCGGAGGGACGCGGGGAGAACCCGGGAATGGTGCCGGTGATCGGGTACGTGAAGTTCGCGGAAGGGCGACGGGCCGGGGAGGAATGGTGGAGCTTGCGCTGGGAGAATGCCACCGCTTACGAAACCGAGGAGGGGATATTTGAGGAGGCGGGGGTCCCGATCGGGCTCTCGAAACAGACCCGGCGCGGACTGGGATCGAAATTTGTGGACATTGAGGATGGAAAAATCATCGTCGGCTAGCATGCGTGCCGTCATCCAGCGGGTTTCTGAAGCCAGTGTCTCCATCGGCGGAGAGGAACACGGTTCCATTGCGCACGGATTTGTTATCTTGTTAGGAATTGAGGAGTCCGACGAGGAAGACGATGCGTTGTGGCTTGCCGGTAAGGTCGCGAAGATGCGTGTTTTCGCCGATGAAGAGGGGCACATGAATCTTTCGCTTGGAGAGGTGGATGGGAGAGTGCTCGTGGTGAGCCAATTCACGCTGCATGCCGCCACGAAAAAGGGAAATCGTCCTTCATTCATCCGTGCCGCCCGCCCGGAAAAAGCGATTCCGCTCTACGAGAGGTTTATCGTCCTGCTGGGCGCAGAAACAGGGAACAAGGTCGAGACGGGACAATTCGGCGCCGACATGCAGGTTTCGCTGGTGAATGACGGCCCTGTGACGATCTGGATGGATTCCAAAGCGCGGGAATAGGTCGTCCGGGGAAGTGTGAAGAACTCGACCTAGTATTCGCGAGCGACCTTCTCCACGGCGCGGCGGGACTCTTCCACGGCTTTCTCGTGGGACTGGGTGGCTTGGGCAACTTCCTCGCTGCTCGGTTTGCGTAGCCTGATTGCCGTGCCGCAGTACATGCAACGCAACCAGCGGAAGAGGAGCAAGTGCAGGGCGGCGCTACCGGCTGCGCCGAGGAAGGGCACGCGATGGGCTTTGTTGTGGATGAAGCAGTTCTTTTTGAAGAAGAGGTGGCAGGTGCAGACCTTGCAGCGGGTTTTGTTCGCGAGAATGAGGAACCCGAGTCCGAAAACGACGAAGCCCCCCATGAGCCACCAGAAGCCCATGAAGCCTTCGCGATTGGTGATGGCAACCCATGGCAGGATGATCACGTTCGCGATTCCGAACCCCTTTGCGAGCAGGACGAAGAGAGAGGTGGAGAAGAGACGCCCGGGTTGCGGGTAGGTGACACCTCGTTCGACGTGGCGTGGTAGTTCGCCGTCGAGGAATTTCGTCCGTTCGATCTTTTGCGGCGTAGTGCGGACCAGACTCGGATCCCGCTGGAGCGGGGCGACCCGGAAATTCCCATCCTTTGCGTCGTCGAGCGTGAGGAACTTCTCCGGATTCATGTCCGGAGCAGGCTCGGAGACGGGAAGGGGGATCTCGGCTTCAACATTCCGGGATTCGGGGAGCCGACCGATGCGACGGACTTCTCCTCCAGCGTTTGCCGAGGTCGGACGAGGACGGCGTCGCGTGGCAATGATTTCCCGGCGCTGTTTCGCCAGGGGGACTTGATCGATGGGAACGGCTTCCGGGATGGACTCGACGACGACTGCCTCCGGGATCTTGGAGAGATCGGTTCCGTCCAGACCTGCCCGTTTGGCTTCCGCCTGCAGAACGTGCCCGAAGGCGGTGGGAGTGGCACCGGCGGACGCTTGAGGAGGATCGGTCGGCTGGGCAGGTGCCGGGGTTTCATCAAATCCAAGCAGTTCCAATTCCTCGTCGGCGCTTTCGGGGACCGTGGTCG
>JBCDLR010000042.1:0-17188 GCA_038745205.1 Verrucomicrobiota bacterium | reverse complement strand
CCGCCCACCATGAGGAACCCCCCGCCCTGGGCGCGCACGAAAAATTCGATCCCGCGCAGAAGGTCGTTGGGAATCTCGTAAGCCGGCACGTTGTTGAAGACGAGGGCCTCGGCGCCCGCGAGCCTTCCGGGAGACAGGTTCGTGGCGCCGAGGGAAACATCGATTTCAAAGCCCTGTCCGCGAAGCGCTTGCACAAGCGGATCGTCGGTGTATTTGGTGACGAACAGGATCCTCGGACCACCGGAGACCTCGACCCAGGTCTTGTAGCGATTGTTGCCGGGATAAGCGTCCTCGGGCGGGGCGATGACGGCTTCGAATTCGAAGGCTCCCGGGGTGCCAATGCGACTGGAGAAGCGTATGCGTCCGCTGCCCTCGACGAGTTGAATCTCTGCGGAATCCAGTTCCTCACCATTGCGAAGGATCCGCAAGGGAACCGTCGTGTCCCAGTTGCCCGCAAGTTCCACATCCAGCACGAACGGCTCGCCGGCCTGCACTCTCGGCGGACCCTCGAACCTCGAGATGCGGATGTCGGTGGGCGTTTCGGGACGGACGAGCCGGAAGTCGAGGGGTATGCGCGCGTGACGCAGCTTTTCCGCGACATCCCCGAAAGGTTCCGTGCCGAAGCCGTCGGTCAGGGCGAGGATGCGTGCGGGTTTCCCGGATTGAATGCCCGCGAGAACATTCGAGACGGCGAGGCGGGATCTGGTCAGGTTGGATTTGCCCGAAAAGCTGGGCATGTCGTTGTCATCCGCCCGGATGACCTCCGCGGAAAAGTCGACAAAGTGGAGCCGGTCATGGCGCGATGGCTTGTGCCTTTCGAGAAGCTTCTTCCACTCGCGAAATTGCTGGTCGACGACATCGGAGATGGAGTCCGAGCGGTCGACGAGGACCCAGAGGTCCATCCCCTTTTGCACGCGGTCGAGCTGCGGTTTGGCGAGCAGGAGGACGAGGACAATAAGGCAAAGGATCCGCAGTGGTCGCCAGAGTTGCAGCCTCCTCACGAGCCAACCGGTCACGAAAAAGACCGGGAGCAGGGTAAACCACTCTGGGGATTGAAAGGTCATCGGCTAGTTTCGGGCAGGAGAGGGTGCGGAGAGTTCGGAGGCCTTCGGTCGACGCTTGCGGTCGGAGTAATACCAACTCCCCAGCAGGAGCGCGGTGAGAAGGAGTGTCCAGAGCCGCCAGAGTCCGTCGCTTTCCTGCTGGGACTCGACAAGTTCGGAATCGATTCCTTGGATCCCGTTGAAAGAGGAAGCCTCCCGGAAGTCCGCCTCCCGCGCATCGCTGAACTGGGCCGCGCCGCGAAACAGTCTTTGCTTCCCCTGCCAGACTTCAAAATACCCGGGCATGTCCGGCGCACGAAGAAAAGAGCTCTGTTCGAGGGGGATTTCGCGCGGAGGTTGGCCGTCGACTCGAAGGGAGAGTGGTTTCGCTTCCTCGCCGGTGGAGTAGGCGAGGGAGAGCCGTTGGCGGACGTCGACGTTGGCCCAGGTTTCCATCACCTTTTCCTCGCGGATGCCTTCGAGAAATCGTTGCATCAGGATGATGAAGGCGGGAAGGCGGGTGGCATTCGACTTTCGCACATCAAAACCGAACCCGAGTTGGCGCAAGCCGTTCTCCCCGCGAAGAAAAATCATCGGTTCATTTCCAATCCAGACGAGGACTTCGTCGGTCTCGCGCATGGCCATGCCGAGTGAGCGACGGGCGAGCAATCCCTGCCAGTTCAGCTTCTCCACGAGTGGATGATTCTCGACGACGATCTCACCGTCGAGGTAAAGGCCTGCATCGATGGGGTCGGCGGAAAAGATGCAGGCGTGCGAGCCAATTTCCACTGGTTGCAGGGGATCGTGAATGACAAAGGTGGCGTCCGGAGGCGTCTCTTCGTCGGCGGACACGGACTCGATCCCGGGGACGCCATGTCGGATTTTCTCGAAAAGCGGTTCAAACTCCTCGGCGTTCCCCGCGGAGGCGACACGGAGAATTTTTTCCTTCGGCCGGAGAAGTGGCAGGGTGTCGTCGATGGTGAAATTGTCAGGACTGAGCTGGAGCACGAGTTGATCGACACCCTCGGGAAATGGCCCGCGAATGGTCTCGGAGTCGCCCGCGTCGAGAGTAATTTCATTGTTCGCGCCAACTGCGCCATCCACCTCCAGGCGCCAGATTCGCTTCTGGGGGACAGCGGAGTGGTTCCGGACGAGGACCTTCCAGAGCAATTCACCCTGCTCGTTGGTCTCTGTCTCCACGCCGGTGAATCCGCAGTTCACCATGGGGGAGGCGGCAGAAAAGAGCTTGGCGCTGAACGGCAAATCGGCACGCTGGTGGTCGGTGGCGTAGACGACGATCCCGGCGGGCCCGACGAGGCTGCGGGCAAGACGCAGGGCATCGGTGGCGTCGTGGGCGGACTCCCGCGGAAACCAGTTGGCGAGCGATTCGCGAAGGGTGGAGATGGTGCTTCCTGAATAAAGCCGGTCACCGGTGCTGTGGGATTCAAGAGCAATGTACTCACTGCGGGCGGCGAGCGGGGCGATGTCATCGAGGGCTTGCCCGAGTTTCGCCGTCGTCGTCTCGCGAAAGGCGTTCATGGAAGCCGTGCTGTCGAGAACAATGGCAACCCGCTGCACGGAGTCCTTGCCGATCCAACGCGGCTGTACGAGGAGCCATGTGAGAAGGAGGATTCCCAGCAACTGCAGCCATAGGGGAATGGACCGCCGGAAGCGTTCAAAGCGGTGGCCCGTGACGTCTTCGCGGGCAATCTGCTCGAGAAGAAAGAGCGTGGAGACATTGGTCAGTTTCGACTTTTGCTGCAGGAAATGAATGGCCACAATCGCGGGCAATCCGAGAAGGGCGAGAAAACCGAGAGGGTTGGCGAAGGCGGGCATGACGGAGCTTCAGAGGATTCCGAACTCGACGGCTCCGGCGGGGATCGCTTCAAGCCGGATGGCCTCTTCGAAAGAGGCGTCGGCGGGAACGCGGCAGCAAAGCGTCCCGTGCTTCTGTGAAATGGCGCGCCAGTAGTCGAAGTGCCGCTTGTAGGCCTTGAGGTAGCGATGGAGGAGCCTTTCATCGACACGACGGAGATGGTGGGTCGCGAGTTCGCAATCGATGAATTCATGGTTGCCCGACCAGTCGACATCGGATTCTTCCCGGCAAAAGGGAGTGAGGATCATCGGACGACCCTGGCGGACGGCGAGGCTGGCGGCGATGGACTCAACTTCTCCAGGGAAGAGCAGGTCGCTGATCAAAACGCGCATCGAGCCGGCACGGAAAGGAACTTTCCAAACGGCGGGCGGCTCCGACGGATCCCCGGGCGTGAGTTGCTGATCGCGATGCTCCTGCCAGGCGTGGCCATGAAGTGATTCATCATTCATGCGGAAAAACTGATTTCCGTGCACAAGAAAGACCGCGAGTGAGGCGGCTTCCTGCCAGGCGGACTCGATGATGAAGTAGTAGAGTTCGATCGAGCGCTCGGCTTTCGCCGGGGTCAGGAACAATGAGGAAGAAACGTCGAAAACGAGGTCGACCAGGGGGCGGACTTCCTCGCGGTACTGCTTCATCGTGTAGTTTCCCGTGCGGGCATAGGCCTGCCAGTTGATATGGCGGGGATCGTCCCCGGCGAGGTAAGTCCGGTGGTCGTGGAAGTCGAGTGAACTGCCGATGTTTGCCCCCGCGAAGTCGCCGGTCTGCCCCCTCCAGGTCCGGTTGCGCAGGGGCAGCCGGAACTGCTCGGCGTGTCGCCGGGCGCGGACGCGAAGTTCGTCGAGCCGCCCGCTCTCGGCGAGGTTCGCGAGAGTGACAGGGTCAGCCATCGAGGGAATTGCGTTCGCTGGCAAGTTGGTCGGAAACCGCCACTTCGAGGCGGCCGATCTGACGGAGAAGGGGAGAGGCCTTGATCAGGAGAATCAGGAAGAGGATCGCGCTGGAGATGGTGCCGAGGAAGAGGGGAGTCGTCGTGGAGTCGTAGAGATGGTCGTTGCCGATGACTAAAACGGCGGCCCAGGGGATGAAACTGGCGAGGGGAAGAACGTGGGAAGAGTCATTGCCGCTGTCGATGGCAAGCATGGCAAAGCAAAAGGCGAGGGTAATGAGTTGGTAGAGAATGTAGAGGACAAAGGGATTCGTCGTTTTCGGGGTGATCAATTGAATGACAAAGACGGGAAACAGGAGGATGCCGAAGCAAATCACCGGCGAGAGAAGTCGCAGTTCCTCGTCGACGGAGGGGAAAGACTTGAAATAGGCAACACCGAGGATTCCGGCAATGAGAAGAGAGAAGAACAGCCCGGTTGGCCAACCTGGGTAGAGAAGCCGTCCTGCCATGCGGCCGGGATGGCCGCGCCTGACGAAGGGGGTGTAGAGACTCGCGACCGCGGCCGGGCGTTCGCAGAGCGCGTCAATGCAGGGAATCGTGGCGAAGATGAGGGAGATGCCCACCATTGCTTCGAGCTCTATTGCCGGGGCGAAGGCGAAACCGAGAATGACGACGACAAAGCCGAGGGTAAGCAGTCGTTTCCGCGTGGCGATGTTATCCGCGTCCGGTGCGATGTAGCCTGCTCCAAACTCGACCATGAAAAGGATAACGAACGCGACCACGAAAACGGTGGCGCCGAAGGATGCCCAGAATTCGGAAGAGGCCCACAGGGTCATGGATGACCGGGTGTCAAAAAACAGGAACTGCACGAGGAACCCCTGCGCGGGCACGAAGGCGAAGACGATGAGGAGGGTGGCGGCCCCGCGAAGAAGGGCCGAAGGTTGGGCGGAGACACCGACAGAGATGGCGGTGAGGGCGCCGGAGGCGATGGTGAAGAGGAGAAGGATGTAGATCTCGGTGGCGATTTCGATGCCCCCGAGGAAAAATCGCATGATGACGAAGGGCAGGAGCGAGATGGAGAAAAGGAGGGTCTGCGCGTAGAGGGCGAACCATTTGCCGTAGGTAATGCGGCGGGCGTTGAGGCGCGTCATGAGGACGAGTTCGAGCGTCTGGTGGCGGGCTTCCTGGGAGATGGCGTTGAATCCCCGCAGCGGCATGAGGACAATGAAGGTGAGATTGATGAAACCCCAGAACCAGGCCGAGATCGATTCACCCGAGGACCCGGCGTCGGCCATGGCGATGGTGATGATCACAAGCATGGTCTGAAGGCCGATGAAGACCCCGATGAAGGACTTGGTGCGGAGCCCCTGGCGCAGCTCCTTCACGACCATGGGGCCGATCCAGTCCTTGAAATCTTGGATTGAAGCGAGGGCCGTCACGGGACTTGCAGGCTAGTTGCTTCCTCCGGAGGGCATGTTCTTCGGTGCGTCGGCATTCCCGAGCATGTCGATGAAGGCGTCTTCGAGGTTGCGTTCTTCGCGTCGGAATTCGACGATGGGCAACCCTTCGGTGACCATGCGCCGCAGGATTCCCGCGATGATCTCTTCCTCGTCGCGTTCGATTTCGATGCGCGCGCCGCTTTTCCGCATGTCGAGGATTTTGACCATCGGGGCCATGGCTACCCAGTCGTTGAGCTGTTGGGCATCCGTGTCGGCGGCGATTTCGACCGTGTAGATGGCGGTCTCTCCGGACTGCCGCTTGAGGCTTTCCGCGTCCCCGTGGTGAACGATGCGGCCCTGGTTGATAAAGAGGAGGGAGTCGCACATCTCACCGAGTTCGGAAAGGATATGGGAGCTGATGAGGATCGTCTTGCCATCGTCGGCGAGGAGGCGGATGAGGTGCTTCAACTCGACCCTGGCCTTGGGGTCGAGGCCGGCGGCGGGTTCGTCGAGAATGAGGACATCGGGGTCGTGGATGAGGGCGCGCCCGAGGCAAAGCCGCTGGCCCATGCCCTTGGAGAGCTTGTTGATGAGCCGTTCCGCGAGGGGAGTTAGATCAGTGAAGTCCATGACTTCCTCGATGCGTTGGAGTCGCTCCTTTGTCTTGAAGCCGATGGCACGCCCGAAGAAGTCAAGGTATTCGACGACCGTCATGTTGTCGTAGGCGCCGTAACTGTCGGGCATCCAGCCGAGGCACGAGCGGACGCGGGCGGGAAAGTTGACGACATTTTCGCCCATGACGTAGGCGCTTCCCGCGGAGGGATAGTCGAGGGAAGCGAGGATGCGCATCGTCGTCGTTTTGCCGGCGCCGTTCTCGCCGATGAAGCCGACGACTTCTCCCGTTCCCACCTCAAAGCTCACACCATTGACTGCGAGAATATCGCCAAACCGCCGGTGCAGATTCTCTACCTTGATCGCGGGCTTGCTGCTCATACTCCGACTGACTCTCGACACGAGACGGCTTTCTGTCGAGTGTTTTGGGCACCTGGGCGAGGAAGCGGTTGCGGCGGGAGCAAGTGCAACCGTTGCACAAAAAAACGCCCCGCGGAAAAATCCACGGGGCGTCTTCGGTTTGGTTTAAAAGGTGGGTTCTTCCGGCTTACTCAAGGCCGGTGTAGGTGATCTGCACGCGGGCCTGGTCGACGACCGATCCCGGCTGACCGGGGAGCGTGACCTCGAACATTTCCACGTCGATGCCGTTGAAGTTCCCGGTGGCGATCGGTGCGCCTGACGCAAGGTCGGACCAGCTGGAGATCGTGGTGGGATCGCCATTGGAAGCCTGCGGAGTCACCGTCAGATTGGCAATGGTGCCTTCATCGGCCCGCGCCGTGTAACGGAGCGTGTGGAGGCCGGCGCCCGCACCGTCGATGACGACGATCGGAGCCCCGAGGCTGGTGATCGTGCCTCCGGATTCGGCGAGCGGTCCACCGCTGATGGCGGTCGGATCCAGCCCGAGACCGAACTCGATGATGTTGGACAGTCCGTTGTTGTTCGGGTCGGCCGTGTTGGCTGCATCACCGGTGTTGTCGGTCGTGCCGAAGAACTGGAATCTCCAATCCTGAAGTTCGGTATTCGTCGGAGCATTGACGTTCAGGGTGATGGTGCCAGTGATTGGCGGGCTGACATCCTCGTCACCGTCTTCGACGGAGACATCGATGATCGTCGGGTCGGCGGTGGCACCACCGACGTTGAAGACGAGATCAAGGAGGGCCAGTTGCACCTTCGAGCGTGTGTCCGTGATCGACCACACACCTCCGGAGAAGGTCTCCCCATTTCCGCTGTCTGCGGAGAGAGTGCCGTTCGTCGAGTCGGCCCATCCTTGGATGGTGAGGGAGGCAGTGATTTCCTCTTCGAGGAGACCTGTCTTGATCGTGACGGAGCTGTCAGAGATGTTCCACATCTTCGCCGAGGTGACCGTGCCCGTGAGGTTGGAGGGTGCGGTGACCAAGGAGCCGCCGCCTGCAGCGGCCGCGCCTCCGATGCCACCACCGTTCAGGCCGATGCTGACGGAGTTGTCACCACCCCAGTTGCCGTTGCTACCCCGATTGATGAGGTTCACGGTTTGCTCTGGTGCGCCGTTGACCGAGTAGGTCGCTGAGTCGCGGGTGAAGATCAGGGAAACACTGTTTTCCCCGCCCGGCGCAACCGGGCCGGAGGAAAGCGGGAAGAGAACCATCTCATCCCCGGGAACTGCGGTATTGTCCCAATCGAGGTCGAACTCGCCGAGGGCGGCGGTGGAACTCTGGGCGAAGGTGCTGTTCATCTTCGACGCGAAGTAGGGGATACCATTCACAAGGAAGAGGCCCGCTCCATTGGAGCTTCCTCCGATCTCCATGAGCACGCGGTCATTGAAGCCGGTGTCTGGTGCGGCAACATCATCCGGACTTGGCGTAAACACGATCTCCATAGAGAAACCGAGCGCGTCGCTCGGGTCTGCGACGGCGAAGTTCATCGTCGTGTCATCCACGGGGAAGTTCACGAACAGGGACGTCGTGTTATCAACGCAAATGATGGAATCGAGGAACTCGTTCACGTCGGAAACGATGATGTCTCCAATGTCGACGGCCGTGATGGTCGCATCGTAGTCGATGGTCTGAGGTAGACCGGTGACGGTGGGCGATTCATTGACGGTGACGGTGACTTCATTGTCGTCGGAAGAGCTGGCATCGTTCTGGTCGGCTGTGCCTGCCCGCACGGCAGCGCCTTGCGGGACGGTGGCCACGATGGTGCCGCTCGTATTGAACCCGGTGACAGTGACCTCGTAGGTCGTTCCGTCGTTCGGCGCGACTTCCGCGATGACGGCGGTCAGCGTTCCGCCGGCGGTGCTTCCGCTGAGGTCCACATCGGTGGAACCATCGTCGAAGCCATCAACGTCCTCACTGAAGACGACGGTGAAGACAACGCCGCCGGCTTCAGCCGCAACGGGGTCCGCCTGGCTGGCGGCTTGGTTGATCGTCACGGTCGGGTTTGCGAAGACAACGAAGGAGAAGCTGTGCGTGCAGTCGAGCGCGCCTCCGGGTCCGGTGTTGCCGGCGTCGTCGACGGTGATTTGTAGACTGGCCGCACCACTGGCGTTGCCGCCGGTGACAACGACTCCACCTGCAAGGGTGGCATTGATGTCGGCTTCGGTGCCTTGGATCGTCAGGTCGGCGGTTCCATTGGCGCCGGCGCTGATCGACGCGCTTCCGCTGAGGGTAACCACAACGGTCGATCCGGTGAGTCCGTTGACCTGGAGGCGGGTGGTCAGGTTCGCGGCTCCGCCGTCGTCGAGGTCATCGATCTGCAGCTCGTTGCTGTTGGCGGAATTGAACGTGATGGTCTCGCCTGCGAGGATTCCGGTTCCGCCAGCTTGGGTGAGGCCGGTCAATGCCGTCGTGACTCCGTCGGCGAGGTCCGAGCCATCCAGCGTGATGGAAGGCTTCGCATTGGCATCGACCCCGACGGCGATGACATCGTCGATGTCATGACCATTGTTGTCATTGTTGCCGTCATTGGCCTTCACCGCGAAAACGAACTTTTGAATCTGGCGGCCAGCACCCACGTAGGGGAGATTCGTCGCGAGGTAAGTGGCTTCCCCTTCAATGTCGTCATCGTCGTAGGAAATGGCGTAATCCGTTGAATTCATGATGATCGAGACCCGGTTGAGATCACTCTCTTCCTCGTCATTGTCTCCCGCTGAATTTGGGAGAGTGTTGGGATTACCCAGCGGGATCCAGTTCGTTGGAACGACTTCGTTGGTATCGACCGCAAGCGTGTCGGTCGCAGCGATGAGTTGCTCATCTCCGATGACATTGTTCGGGTTGTTGTCCCCGCTGATGATGAGGCGGAGGACAATTTGTCCTTCGGTGTCGAGGGCCCAGAGTTCACTGTTCTTTGTGACTCCGTCGGTCGTCCGGCGGTTGTTGATGTCGAAGGAAATGAAACCGGTGTTGGAACCGGAGATATCGATCGCATCCGCGAACTCTGCGGTGACTTGGGCAAATTCGGTGCCCAGGGAGTTGATCGTCTGTTCGGCGTTGCCCGGACGGTCCTGGCGGAGAAGCTGGTCCACATCCGGACCAAGAATGGTGGCCTTCGGAACCGAACCGAGTCCTGCAGCCTGGCCGTCGTATTCGAGGCCGAGGGTGCCCTTGACGTCATCGGCTTCAAAGACCACGCCGTTGGGGGCGTTTGCGATGGTGGTGCCGCCGCCGAAGACGTTGGCCCAGGTGCCGATCTCCGTTCCGGCGTTTGCCGCTGCCGAAGCATTGATGCCGGTTGTCAGGGTGTCGTCGAAGGGAACGTTGGGATCGACGGTAAGTCCGGCGTTGTCGAACGTGGCAAAGAAGACGTGCGATCCGGAGCCGTCCGAGATGTCCCCGGAAGCGACGCTTGTGTCGACCGTGCCGATGTTCGGGCCGGTCATCTGGAGCGAGTAGCTCTCGGTTCCTTCGGTAAATCCGTCATCCGCGGTGAGGAACGGAATGTTCACCGAGGTGGATCCGGCCGGAAGGGTGATGGAGTTCTCGACGAAGGCGTCAAAGCCATTCAGGGCCACGCCGGAGTAGGCGAGGTCGAGGGTGATGTCCTCGTCCGAGGCGACGGTTGCCGTGACGGTCAGCGTCGCTTCGTCGCCTTCCGTGATGGAGCCGCCGCCGCCGATGGAGATCTCCGGTTCGGTTTGGGCGTCGTTGATCGTGATCGTGGCGGCGTTGGGCCCCCCGATGACAGCGCCGGATGCCACCGC
This sequence comes from Verrucomicrobiota bacterium, assembly GCA_038745205.1. Classification (GTDB taxonomy): domain Bacteria; phylum Verrucomicrobiota; class Verrucomicrobiia; order Verrucomicrobiales; family DEV007; genus JBCCWV01. The sequence continues at coordinate 7,158 of JBCDLR010000042.1, read as the reverse complement.
GACGATCGTCGCCGTGAGGTCTTCCGCGCCTTCGAAGAGGCTGTCATTGATCGCATTCACGCTCACGCTGGCGGAAGTTCCGGAGAAGGAAATTGTCGTCGAGGCGATGAAGTCGGCGCCGGCGAGGGCGGTGCCGGTGAATTCGAGGGTCACATCAACGGGTGCGCCGACAGCGAACGAGGAACTCAATTCAAAGGCATTTGGTGTAATGCTGCCTTCATTGACGTCCGGATTGGGGGCGGTGATGGAGATCTGCGGATTGGCGTTGGTGCCCTTGATGCGGACGAGGATGTTCGCGATGCTGTTGACCGCAGTGTCGATTTGATAGGGAATGCGGTCGATGGCTTCCAAGCCGATGCCGATGTTGTCGGCATTGACGAACCCGCCGGTGGTCAGTTCGACGAGGGCGTTGTTCGGGATGTAATCCACGGTTGTCCCGTCGAAGTCGAGGAGCGCTCCGCTGGCAAGGGCGATCTGGGAGACTCCGGGTGTAAGGAGTGTAGTGCTGACGTTGCCAATTTCGACGAGGTCGGCGAGGACCGCAGGAGCGGATGAGCCAAAGATGGCCTCAAAGCTGGAAACGATCTCCCCGTCGTCGAGGAGGTTGTCGTAGATGCGGTAGACGGCGATTTCACCGGCATAGTCGATGGCAGTGTTGACGTCGATCAAGCCGCCGGCGGCGAGCTGTGGATCACCGCCAATGGCGCCGCTGTCAATCCCCAAGCCGCCATTATCGGTGCCGCTCCAGTTGTTCAACTGGTTGGTCGCACCTGTGCCCAGTAGATTGGACTGCGTTCCGGCGGAGACACCGGAGATGGTGTTGTTGAGATAGAGGCGAAGGTGACTGCCCGCGTTCCCGTCCTGGTCGACGAGGAGAATAAGGTGGACGAACTCGCCATTGGCGACAGCGCCGGCGGGAAGGGTTGCCGCGGTTTGCACGGCAAAATCGTTGGCGTCGGAGAAGGTGGCGACGACCTGGTTGCCGACGAGAACGATGCTACTTCCGGTCGTGCCTCCACCTGTTTCCCAGAGGACTTCCGAACCGTTCTGGTCCGAGGGGCGGAAGACGATTTCAATAGTCGCGTCCCCTTCGTTGAGGTTTCCGCCGGGAGCGCCATTACCGCCGCCTCCCCAGGCTGCGTCATCTCCGATGTCATCGAAAGCTACGCCGCTATCGTTGCTGGCAGCGGCGCCGCCGGTGAATTCATAGACGGCGGTGACGCCCGGAGGTGCGTTGGCCGGGGCATTATTGAGCGTGCCGAGAAGAACGGCGAGGTTCGGTGTTCCTTGCGTGGCGGTGACCCCGGTGTTGAACCAAGTTGTGGCCGTGTTGGTTGTCGTGGCCGCGTCGAACTCGATGGCGAGGGCATTGTCGACGGAAAGAACGCCGGCCGTGGAGCCGCTGACGAAGTCGTTGGCGAGGTAGTCAACGGTGACCGGTGGGTCGCAGGCGTCGGCGATGGCCGTCGCGTTGACAATTGCCAGGTCCGTTGAGGCGCCGGGAGCGCCTCCGACTGCCACATTGATCGTTGTCGTGACGGAGGCGCCGAGATCGTCGATGACTTCGTAAACGAAGGATTCGGAAAGCGACGCGCCGTCAGCGAGATTGAAGAAAGTGGTCGTCTTGCTGATGTCGTAGAGGAAGGTGCCGTCGGCACTGACCGTTACTTCGGCACCGTTGGTGCTCGTGAAGGTCACGGGGACGGGAGTGTCTGCCGCGGTGGTGCCAATGTTGCCGACGATGAGGACGGCGCCATTGTCGACGTCGCTATCGTTGGCGAGAAGGTTGAGGATGCCTGACTCATCCAGGTCGGAGAGCGCAAGGGAGTCAGCACCTGCGACCGGGAGATCATTGGTCCCGGCGACGGTTCCGGTGACGATGGTGGTGGAGAAATTGCCGGCAAAGTCGACGACCGTGTAGGTAAACGAGTCGTCGAGGGATTCACCGAGGGCCAGTTGCTGGAAGACGGCGGTGCCGGTGGGGTTGTAGTTGAAACGCCCTTCGGGGTTGACCAACTCAACTGCGGCACCATTCGCACTGACGGTGTCGATGGAGAAGACGCTCAGTCCTGATCCCATGTCATTGTCGAGAAGGGTGAGCTGACCGCCACTGAGGTTGTTCTCGCTGCCAATGATGTCTTCATTCAGTCCGATAAGAACATCCGCGGTGAGGAGGGTGGCTTCCCCGATGTTGATGGTGAAGACGCCGGTGGCGGGAGTCTCGCCGCCGTTCGACGTGTCGTTGACTTCGAATTCGAAATTGTCGTTCACGGCAAAAACAGGGGCGTCGACGGTTATGATCCCGGCGTCGAGATCAGCCTGCGTGAACGTGTCAAGATCAAAGAGCTGGGTGCCGCTGCGGCGGATGATCGCATCGAAGGGTGCGAGGGTGATCGTGTATTCCAAGGTGGCGGTACTGGCCGTATTCGAGTCGAATGTCTGCAGGTTGGACGCACCGGAAATAACGTTCCCGGTGGAGCTGACGAGGATGTTCAGCGGGGCATTCACAGAAATGATCGGGTCGGCCGGAATGCTGGAGATGCTGTCGATGTTGATGCCTTGGAGGGCAACCTGCGCGGTGATGGTTCCTGCTGCGCCGCCGCGCTGGTTGGACTGGACGGTGATGACGTCACTGGTGGAGTTGCTGGCGACGACCCCGGCCCAGGTTCCGGAAGAGATGGCTTTTCCGTTCCCGCCGGTGACACCGACGTTTTCCGCACGGTTGTAGATACCGCCGAAGCCGTAACTGTAGGCGGCTCCGCCATTTTCGATGACGTGCTGAATGGTGGAGCGCTGGGCGTTTGCCTGGGCTGTTCCGTATTGAGAGCTGAGCATGAGGTAATTGCCCGCCTCATTGATGGTCACTTCCTCGGGGAAGCCGAAATCCTTGTCGTAGGTGAATGAGGAGTTGCTGACGTTCGGGGAGAGGCTGAAATCGATGTCTCCACCGGAAGGGTCGGTTTCTGTCGGTGCAGAGAAGAGATTGATATAACTTCCGTAGGCGGGCAGTTTCGCGATGGCGAGGCCGGTTCGCTCGGATTCGAGGTTGATAATGGCGGTGGAGTTATTGGCCTGATCGCGCAGGACTTGCACAGAGAGGATGGAGTTCGCGCTCGTGACTTCGACGAGGGTCGCGATGGAGGCGGCGCCGTTGCGGACTTGTCCGCCTGCAGTGTCGGCGTTACCGGAGTTCCGGAGGTAGACGGTGGAGGACCCCCCGTCGACTGGAGATCCATTCAAGAGGATTCGCTGGGAAACGGCTTGGCGCTGTCCCTGCTGGTTGGTAATGAAGAAGCCGGCGTTGGAAAAGACAAGGTAAAAGCCGGTATCCTTGAGTGTGATGTCCGTATTGGCCGTGGAGGTATCGTGTTCGAAAGCGACGGTGTCGAGTTCGTCCTGGAACGTGTAAGGGATGTTGTTCGGTCCGGAGTTGTTGGCCGGAAGGATGGGAGCGTCGGCGTCGAGGCGTAGGCGGGCGAAGTTGAGGTTCACGTCATCCAGTTTGACGAACTGCACGGAGGCGTTGTCGAGGCGGATACTCCGGGCGGAGATCTGGTCGGCTTGGACGTCGGTCCGGAGGGTCTCGATCTTGACATTCGCGCCTTGGGCGACATTGAGGATCGTGCCCCCGATCGAAATGAGGTCATCGTCGTCACCGTCGCGGGCAAAGGCGGCGGAGGCGGCATACGGGGTAATGCTGCCGTCGATAGTCACGTAGTTGTCGACGCCCGCCCGGTCTCCCGCGGAATCGAACTCCGTGTTGTAAATCATGATGTGGTGTCCGGCCGTCAGGTTGAAGCTGCCGTCGCCAGCCAGTTCCTGGCTGTCCATGAGAGGATCAATCAGGGTGGTGTCGAAGTTGTGCACGAAGGCCGGGATGGCGGGGCCAGCGCTTGTCGTGGCCGCGATCATCGGCCGCAGGCTGTTGTCAATTCCGCCAAGATCGAGATCGTAGACGGCGACGTCGCCCGGCGTTCCGGAGGCGGCCAACTGGGCGTGGGCCGGCAGGACGAGGGCGAGGATGGAGGTGAGGACGATGGCGAGAAGGCCGATTCGTCCGCGGTTTTTACTGACTGGGGCTTTGTTCATCATGATGATTGTTTCTAGGGAGGTTGGGAAAGGGGTAGGTGGGGGTGTCAGGAATAGAAGAGTGTTAGGCCACGCGAGCGGAGGCCGAGCGGGCGTCCGGGAAGGGAGGCGACGAGACGAGGAGAGTTCGGGAAGCTCCTCGGAGGGAATGGGGGAAATTCCTAGCCAAGGGGATTTAAAAGGGGATTTATTTCCTATTTTTTAACAATCGATCCCGCTTCCTTGCAAGAAAAATAAGGTTCTCCGTTGGATAAATATCGAAGGAGCATGTCGTTAGGATTCCTTGATTGTTCGAGCTTCAGCCTCCTGGATGGAAGGCAATTTCGCGGTTCGCTCATCGCAACTGCTTTGTGGCCGGGCTATTGGCGATGCACATTCCCGTAAACCAAAGCGCTGCTTTCCCAATCCATCGGACCGGCAGAGATGACGGGGACGGAGTCTCCCTTGGCGGCGGCGAAGAAGAAACTTTCCTGGAAGTCCTCCGTCACTGATTTTGTCGAGTTCCGCAAGGAACCGGACAAGGGCGCAGCGATTTTCTGCCATGCTTCCACGGGATCGTCGTTGCTCTTGACGAGGGTGACCGGCGACCCGCTTCGGACTTCCGGCGCAACCCAAAGGGTGCCTCCGCGGCCGAAGAAGTACACGTTTTCCAGCGTGCAACGGAAGGTCGAGAGCAACTGCGGGGGGCGGGAGCCGTCGGGGGTGCCCGGGTCATGGAGCTCAAGGCGCTCGCGGGATTGCACGACACTCTGGGCGAAGTGAGCCTGCTCGCTCCGGCTGCGGAACCAGTCGCCGCCGAACTGTGACCCGTTGAGACTCAGGCGGGCGTTGACCGACTCGTCCCGGTGGACATAGGACCATCGCGAACTCTTCAGGGCCACGTGGGTGATCCATGCCGGGTCCGAGGTCTCGAACGCGCGGTTGAGGACGACGCCGGTGCGGGAGGTCTGTTCCTGGGTCAGGAAGAGCTTGTTCTGACCGGGGTCGGATTCGATGAGGACGAACCGTTTGCCGCTGCCGCCGAATCCGTCCTGAATGAAAATGAAGCCGGCGAGAAGGAGGCTCGTCACGAGGGAGATGATGGGTGTGGTGATGAAGAGAAGGTGTCGACGTCCCGCCTTGGCGAGGGAGAACAGGTTGAAGGGGCCGACGAGGATGCCGAAGGCGATGAGCACAAGGACAACGAGGGTCGTGCCGAAACTGCGTTGTCCCATCGATTCGAGGAGCGGCCAGTTCGACGGCTCGTAGCTGTGCTCGAGCGCATGCTGGAGGTTCTTTTCCTTGAAGTTCCAGCCTTGGCGAAGGAGGCGGGCCGCCTGGGAGTCGTTGCTGGCGGTGGTGAGGATGATTTTTCCCAGTCCCGCGTTCTTGGCGTCGAGTGCCTCCAGATCGTTTCGCACCGTCTTGAGCGTGGTTTCCGAGCGGTCCCAAAGGACGAGTCGCCCGCCGAGTTTCACCCATTCGCCAATGGCGCGCCGGGCGGGTTTGGGAACGTCCACCCAGGAAGTGGCGCGGCAAGCGATGACGTCGAACCCGGTGTAGGCCCTCCAATCCGCGGGGAGGCGGTCGGGAACAAACCCGAGGGCCCCGATTTCCTGCCCGCGATCATAAATGGGTTTGCCCGTGCGGCCGGGGACGATGTCCGTGGACTTGGGGCAGACGAGAAATTCCGGGCGGTTCGTACTGGAATGGAAGTAGGAGGAATTCCGGCCGTAGCCGGACACGAGGAAATTGAGGTTGCCGCTGAGGTTGGCGTAGCCATAGGCGGAGGAAAAGTGGGTGGGGATCGGAACAACGACCGTCGACTTCTGGGTAGAGCGCTGCTTTGTCGTGATCTTGTAGTTGGATTCAAACCTGCTGCCAGGGCCGTAGCTGGAATTGGAGAACGTGCAGGCGATTACCACGGTGACGTCCTTGCCCAGTTTATTGCGGACTTCGATGTCGAAGGGGACGAATCCCCGGGAAGGAATTTCGTCAAACGGGCAAAAGATCTCGATTTCGACCTCTGACTCGGGTCCGAAAACATGGCGGTCGGAAAAGCCGATACCGCGAGGGACGGCCATCGCGGGAAGAGCGCTCATGACCGCGGAGACGACAACGAGCGACAAGATAAGGCCCGGGTGCGCGGACCGGTGGAAGATTTCTGTCCTCTCCATGAAATACCTGGGACCGCGAATTCCTACCACCCCTTGCCCCCCTGCACCAGATGGATTTCAGCGTGTGGCGGACTTTCCGTACTTTTTCTTGTGCAGTTTCGCGGCCTGCTTTCGCCAATTGTCGCGACGGATGCGGTCGCGGAAGGAGAGCTTTTCGCTGAACTCGCGCACCATCTTGTCCGACCACTTCGCTACCTGCGCGAACGTGTAGATTCCGACCTTGTGTAATTTCTTCTCGAGGACGGGGCCCACCCCGGAGATTTCCTGAAGGTCGTCCACTTCCTTGGGTTTCTTCTTGTAGACGAGACCGAGGGTGGGGTCGATTTTCGCGCCCTTCGGAGCGGTGGCTTTTTTCTTCGGCGATGCTGCCGCATCATTCGCGGCCGGGCGAGTTGCGGAACTCTTGGCCGTCTTGGGCGCCGCTTTCTTTTTCGGCTTGGGTGCCGCCTTTTTCTTCGCCGTTTTTCCGGGGGAGGCGGATTCTACGGGAGAACCTGAATTCAACGGACCGGAAGTGGGACGGGTGGGCATCTCCGGAACTTCTGGAGAAATCCTCGGAGCTTCCCGGGCCAATGCGGACAGGCGAACGCCGTCGCGCGTATTGGATTCCTGACGACGGAAATGCCCTTCTTCAAATCCCAGCGTATTCCCCGTGCGGAGTCGAGAGCACAAGACGAGGAGGAGGGGTGTGGCCAGGATGAAAATGACGGCGGCACCAATTCCCAAGAGGGAAAGAATGACGGTGATCCAATCGACGTTGAGAGTCCAGTCGGCGAGTATTGGAGCACCAGAAGAAACGACAGAAAACATTGCGGGAGTTCGGAAAGCGGCGTTGTTTCGTTAGTAAACTTCGAGGAATTATGGAGAACGTCAAGAGTGTCTTCTATTTATAACAAACTCTTCTAAAATTTAT
>JBCDLR010000041.1:0-17205 GCA_038745205.1 Verrucomicrobiota bacterium | reverse complement strand
TCGGCGATTTTCAAAAGCATTTCAGGCAGCTGCCCGGTTTCCTCGCCGACATCGACCATACTGATGACCATGGGCGGGAAGACTTTGCTGGCTTCGAGCGGGGCGACGATGGATTCCCCTTCCTTGACCGCGTCGTGGACGTTGCCGATGGCGTCGGAGATGATGACGTTGCCGGCGGTTTCTTTGGTGATATTCAGGGCTTGGAGGATGGGGACACCGGAGGTGACGAGCGTTCCCAAGGTCCGGCTGAAGCGAGAGATGGCGCTTTTCCTTTGGACGTCGCCGAAGAGCGGGAGATTGAGCTTCAATTGGTCGATGGCTCGCCGTCCTCCGGCGGTTGAGGCGACGATCTTGTAAACGACGACGACGAGAACGACGCCACCGACGAGGAATATCCAGTTCGTTTTAAGGAAGTCGCTGAATCCAATGACGAAGTTCGTGAGCGGCGGGAGTTTCTCGCCCCCGAGCATCTGCTCGAAGATCGATTGGAACTTCGGAACGATGTAGGTGAGGAGGAAGATCATGATGGCCACCGCGATGAACATGACGATTACGGGGTAGACCATGGCGGCAACGATCTTGTTCTTGAGCTTTTGCGCCTTCTCCTGGTATTCAGCGAGGCGGATGAGAACGAGTTCGAGGACACCGCCGAGTTCGCCGGCCTTGACCATGTTCACGTAAAGCTTGTTGAAGATCTTCGGGTGTTGCGCAAGCGACTCGGAGAACGTGCTGCCCGTCTGCACCGCATCGGCGAGTGAATTGATCGTTTTCTTGAGCGTCGGATTGGCTTCCTGGTTGCCGAGGACGGTGAGACCACGAAGGAGCGGGAGGCCGGAGTCGATGAGCGTGGCGAGCTGGCGCGTGAAAATCATGAGGGTCTTTCCCTTCACGCGGCCCGAGGAAAACAGCTCGACCTTGGCTGCGGACTTCTTCTTCGCGGCGGCCTTGGGTTTGCCCTTGGCTTTTCCCTTGCTCTTTGCTTTCGGGGTGGCAACGCCTTTCCCTTCTTCGACAACCTGCGTGGGAAAGAGTCCCGAGCGTCGAAGTTCGCCAATGGCGTCTTCCTGTGAGCCCGCTGCGAGCGCTCCTACTTGTTCTTCGCCTTTGTGGTCCAGCGCGACGTAGTTGAAATTCGGCATCTGATTGAAGGGGGGTTTTAGGTGGAAAAACCGGGTTCTTTAATGGGGATAACTCACTATTATGAGGAGATTTCTGGGGAATTACAACTGCGGAATGATCAGAATATCAAGTGTACTTGAGGACCTCCTCGATAGTCACGGTTCCTTCGAAAATGTTGCGTAATCCGTCCTCCCGCAGGGTCCTCATGCCGAGTTCGATGGCCTTTTGCTTCAATTTCACGGTGGGCGCCCGCTCGGTGATCATTTCCCGCAGGGGGTCGTTCATGTCGAGCAGCTCGTAGAGGCCGCGGCGCCCCTTGTTACCGGTCTGCGCACAGGTCTCGCAGCCCGCGCCGGTGTAGAATTTGTTCCCGCCGATGTCCTCGGGCGAGAGGTCGAGTTGGGAGAGGACGGCGGCGCTCGGCTCGTAGGCGGTCTTGCAATCGCTGCAGATTTTCCGGAGAAGGCGCTGTCCGAGAACGGCCTCAAGTGTCGCCGCGACGAGGAAAGGTTCGCACCCCATGTCGATCAATCGCGTGACGGCGCCGGGGGCATCGTTCGTGTGGAGCGTTGAGAAGACCAGGTGACCGGTGAGCGAGGCTTGAATGGCGATCTGGGCGGTCTCGAGGTCGCGCATCTCCCCAACCATGATTCGGTCGGGATCCTGCCGGAGGAAGGCGCGCAGCAGTCGGGAAAAGGTCACTTCGATGGCGTCGTTGGTCGGACACTGGATGATGCCCTCGAAGTCATACTCGACAGGGTCCTCCGCGGTGAGGAGTTTCGTATCGACGGTGTTGATCTCCCGGAGACAGGCATACAGGGTCGTCGTCTTTCCGGCGCCCGTAGGGCCCGTGCAAATGAAGATGCCGTTGGGTTTCAGGATGACGTCCTCGATGTATTCGTGGATGTCGGTGGGGAGCCCGATGTTCTCGAGGGTAAGGGCGACGTTCGAACGGTCGAGAACCCGGAGGACGACGGATTCCCCGTTTGCGGTGGGCAGGGTTGAAACCCGGAAATCGACGTCTTTCTCGCCGATCGTTTTCTGGATGCGTCCGTCCTGGGGAAGGCGCTTCTCCGCGATGTTCAGGTTCGACATGACCTTCACGCGGGAGATGATGGTGTTGGAAAGGTGCAGTGGCGGCGGGGCCATTTCGTAGAGGGCACCGTCGACGCGGTAGCGAATCTTGAAGTCGTCTTCGAAAGGCTCGAAATGGATGTCCGAGGCCTGCTCCTGCATCGCCTGTGCGAGGACGAGGTCGACGTAGCGGACAATGGGGGCCGCGTTGGCATCTCCCTCGTCGTCGCCGTCGAAATCGAGGGCCTTCAACTGCCCGAGGATGTCGCCCATGGCTTCGCCATCGGCGCCACCGCCGTAGAACTGGGCGATCTTTGCCTCGACCTGGTGGTGGTCCGCGACAACCGGTGAGATCTCGCGTCCGAGAGCGAAGCGCAGGTCTTCGAGGGCCTGCGGATTGAGTGGGTCCGTGAGGGCGACAAAGAGGGTTTGCCCGTCGGTGTTGACGGGGAAGGCGCCGTGAAGACGCGCCATGCCGGCGGGGATGGTGGAGATCAATTCCTGCGGCGGAGTGTACTCGGAGAGATCAACGTATTCGGCGCCGAGTTCTTCCGCGATGACGGCATAGGTCTGCGTTTGCTCAAGGATGCCGAAGTTGGCGAGTTCCTCGACGACGTCACCGCCGGAAGTGTTGACGATTTCTTCGATCTCGTTGCTCTGCGCGATATCGATGTAACCGCGGCTCTTCATGAGATCGAGGACACTGGTGGAGTTCATGGGAGAATCGGGAAGGGGGTCTTTGGTTGGGGAAAGGAGGGTGCTGTCAATTGGAGTCACCCATGGTGACGCGGAGGACTTCGCCGGCTGTCGTGCGGCCCGCGAGGACCTTCCGAATGCCGTCTTCGCGGAGGGTGCGCATGCCCAATTCGCGGGCGCGGCGGCGAAGGGCCGGCGTCGAGAGGTTTTCGTTGATCATGTGGCGCGCCTCGTCGTCGATGATGAACGTCTCGAAGAGGCCCATCCGGCCCTTCATGCCCGTCATGCGACAACGGCCGCACCCGACGGGGGCCATGATTGTCGCCTCCGCCAACTGCTTGGCGTCGATGTTAAGCGCGCGGATTTCCTTTTCGCTGAGTTCGCCGGGCTGCTTGCAGTGTTCGCAAAGCCCGCGGACAAGACGCTGGGCGATGATGGCGCGGACGGCGGAAGCGATGAGGAAACGCTTCACGCCGATGTCGGCGAGGCGGGCGACCGCTCCGGGAGCATCGTTTGTGTGCAGCGTCGAGAAGACGAGGTGACCGGTGAGCGAGGCGTTGATGGCGATCGATGCTGTTTCCAGGTCCCGGATCTCCCCGATCATGATGATGTTCGGTGCCTGGCGGAGAATGGAGCGAAGGGCTGCCCCGAAGGTCATGCCGATGTCGTCCTTCACCATGACCTGGTTGATTCCGGACATCTGGTACTCGACCGGGTCTTCCACGGTGATGATCTTGCGGTCGGGCTTGTTGATGTAGTTCAAGCAGGCGTAAAGCGTCGTCGTTTTTCCGGATCCGGTTGGGCCGGTCACGAGGAGGATGCCGTCGGGAAGAGTGATGAGTTGCTCGAAGCGCTCCTGGTCGTCGGCGAGAAAACCGAGTTGGGCGAGCCCGAGATTCAGGGCGGACTTGTCGAGGATCCGCATGACGATGCTCTCGCCGTGGTTGGTGGGAACGGAGGAGACGCGGAGGTCGAGGTGCTTGTCCTTCAACTCCAGCTGGATTCGACCGTCCTGCGGCACGCGTTTTTCGGCGATCTTCATCGAGCCCGACATGATCTTCAGGCGGGCGATGACCGCGCCGAGAAGTTTCCGCGGGTGGGTGCCGATGAGATGGAGGACACCGTCGATGCGGTAGCGGACGCGCATCTCCTTCTCGAGGGGCTCGATGTGAATGTCCGAGGCCTTGGCCTTGAAGGCATCGGTGAGGATCTGGTTCACCAGCTTGATGATGGGTGCGTCGTTGGCGCCCCCACCGCTTTGCCCCTCGGGGTCGGCGGCGTCGCCGAGAACCCGCAGTTCCTCAGCAAGGTCGGCATCGGACCCTCCCTCTTCACCGTAGTAGCGGAGAAGCGCTTCTTCGATCTGGCTGTTCGTGGCGCAAACCGTGTCGATGTCGTAGCCAAGATCGTGGGGAAGCGTGTCGATTTTTTCGAAATCGAGTGGATCGCTGAGCGCGACTTGCAGGCGGTTCTGGTCGAACCCGAGTGGAACGATGTTGTACTTCTTGGCCTTGTCGACGGGAAGAAGTTCAAGGATCTCCGCCGGCGGCATGTAGGTGGAGATATCGACGTAGTCCATGCCGGCGTTCACGGCGAGAGACTGGGTCACGCTCTCTTCGTTGATGGCGGCGATGCGGATGAGAGTCTCGACCGTGGATTCCGAATCCTTCCGCTGGGAGCGGGCGTCTTCGATTTGGTCGGGCGTGAGGTGTCCGGCTTCCTGGAGAATTTCGAGGACGTAGTCTTCGTTGTCGGTGTACACAGTGGGGATGCGGTCTGGGGTTCCGTATTTACTTAGTAAAACGGGGCCGGGCGCCAATTACTCGGCTCCGGAGGGGGAGGACAATAGGACCCGTTTTCCCGCCGTGAGTAAAGCAAAAAGGCGAATTCACGCGCAACTTGTCAGGGCGTCCACGGTTCGATCCGGGGATTCAACGATTCATCTTCATGAAACATACCAGACACACCCTGATGGCTCTCGTTGTGGCAGTTGCGACCGTTCCCGCGTTTGCGAATGCCCAGGAGGAAGACAAGCCCGCGCCGCCCGAGCGGCCAGAACGCCCTGAAAGATCGCAAGGCCGTGGAGGCCCTGGCGGCGGAAGGGGAGCCGGTCCGCTCTTTGGAGCATTGGACGCCAACAAGGACGGATCCATCTCCGCCGAGGAAATCGCGGCCGCGCCTGCGGCCCTGAAAAAGCTCGACACCGATGGCGACGGCAACGTCACCAGTGAAGAATTGCGCGCGCTTGCCGGCGGACCTGGAGGTCCTTCCGCTCCCGGTGGTGGCACGGCTCCTGGAGGTGCCTTCAACGCGGATGCCATGGTCGAGCGCATGATGCAGGCGGACACCAATGGCGATGGAAAGGTTTCGACTGAGGAAGCGCCGGAACGCATGCAACGCGCCTTCGAACGCGGTGACACCAATGGCGATGGCGCCCTTGATGAGGCTGAGATCAAAGTGCTCGCCGCAGAAATTGTCGAACGATTCCGCGGTGCCGGTGGTGGTCGATCCGGCGGTGGCAAGGGCCGTGGCGGCAAAGGTGGCGCAAGCGACCCGTCACAACCCGACAAGCCGAAGCGCCCCGAGTTCGAGGAGTCTTAAGATCCAAGTCCTCGAACAAATTCTTTCGCTTTAAACTTCGAGCTCGGTCTTCGCGGACCGGGCTCTTTTATTCTGCGAACATCGGATCCTCGGAGTTTGCACCGGAGATGAGGTAGGCGAGGAGGTCGAGCACGTCATCCTTGTTCATCATGTTGACGAGCCCGGGAGGCATCATGGAGATCGTGGAGTGCTCCATGGACGTCACCTTCTTGCGGTCGATGCGGACGGTGGAGGTCGGGTCCATCATGTTGGTGTTCACGTTGACCGTGTCGCCGCTGAGATTCATGATGCGGCCGATGACCTGGCTCCCGTCAGTCTTTGTGAAGACCATGGAACCGTATTGATCGCTGATTTCCTTGCTCGGCTCGATGATCGTTTCGAGGAGGTCGCGGGGACTGAATTTCCCGCCGACACTGGTGAGGTCCGGGCCAACCGCGCCGCCCGAGCCGTCAAAGCGATGGCAGACGAAGCAGGTGCCTGCGCCGTACATGTTGCGGCCGTTCTCGAAGTCGCGGTTGCCCTCGAGACCGACGTGGATGACGTCGTCGAAGTCCGCGACCTTCCAGTCTTTCACAAAACTGCGGACGCTGAATTCGTAGGGGCTGGCTTCGGGGTCGGGTTTCTTGTCGATGATGGGTTGGAGCGCTTCTTTTGCGGATTCAGGGAGGTTCGCGATGGCGTCGTCCTTGATGTACTTGATGAAGAGGTCAAAGCTCGGTCCGCCGCGGTAGCTCGCGGCCTTCACGAACCACTCGAAATACTGCTTCCGGAGTTCGGGGGTCCAACCGCTCTGCGCGAGCCGAATGTTCTTCGCGTAGGAGATCTGGCCTTCCTGCGTGGGTTCGCTCTCAAGCAGCGTCAGCATTTTCGCCGTCGCCTCCTTCACGTCGAGGAACACGAGCAATTCCGACAACATGACGTTGAGGTGAAGGTTCTTCGCCGGCAAGCGGGGCGAGAGTTGGGCGACGATCCTTTGACGGTCGCTTTCGGACGGCTCGCCCATTCGGGATAGCGTGAGGCTGTAGGCGCGAACGAGGTCGGGGCGCGCGACGGGAGGAAGTTTCTGCCAACTGACCTTGGAGAGGCGATCGATGATGGAGGACTGCGACGACTTTTCTCCGGTGCGAGCGAGGCCGACGATACCGTTGATGGCCGCGCGGTCGTTTTCGAGTCCGAGAACCTTGTCCTGCCACTGGGCGACCGGTTGGTGCTCGAGCGCGATGCGGGCGGCGTGGCGAATGAAGCGGTCCTTGTGGCCGAGCTGCGGGAGCGCGGCGGCGACGGCTTTCCTGTCCTGTTTTCCGTGAAAGGCCTCCAGTTCGGCGCGCAACTCTCGGAGTGCTTCGCCTCCGGTCACCGGCGATGAGTCCGGCTTGTCATCGCCCGCCCAGGTCACGCGATAAACACCCGACTGCACGCGGCGGCCTCCGATGGCGACGTACATCGCTCCATCCCTGGGATTGACCGCTAGGTCGGTGAGAGGAAGCGGCTGCGCGCTCATGAATTCCTCAAACTCCGCCGTGTAAGTCGAGCCCTGGGGTTTCAAGTGCACGGCGTAGAGCTTGCCATAACTCCAGTCGGCGACGTAAAGGGCGTCTTCATACTTCTTCGGAAACTTCGCGCCGTATCCGAACGTGACACCGGTCGGTGATCCCGGTCCAATGTCCGCCACCGGGGGCAGCGTGTCCGCGTAGTGTGGCGGCCATTTGCCCGAACCGTTGCGCCATCCCCAGTCGCTGCCACTCGTGACGTGGCAAACCCGCGTTGGACGATACCACGGAAGGTTCATGTCCCATTCCATGTCCGCATCGTAGGTGAACATCTCTCCGTCGCGGTTGAAGGCGATGTCGTACTGGTTCCGGAATCCGATGGAAAACAGTTCCCACTCTTTGCCGTCGGGATCGGTCTTCGCCACCCAGCCGCCCGGGGCCATGGCTGTTTTCATGAACCCGCGGCCGTAGATGCGGGTGGTGAGGAGATCCTCGCCCCAGTGCAAGGGGACGCGGGAGGCATCGATTTCCGGCGGAGCGGTCTGGTTGCCCGTGACAACATAGATCGACTTCCCGTCCGGCCCCAGAACCGGTGCATGCGGTCCGTGCTCGCCGCCCGTCTCGGCGAACTTTTCCAGGAGCTCCACCTTGTCGAACTGGTCGTCGCCATCGGTGTCGCGCGCCCGGTAGAGTCCGCGTCCTTCGAAGGCCTTGTTCGACACGACGGCGTAAAGGCTGTCGAAGGCGTAGAGCAATCCGTGCGACTGTCCCAACTCGATGTCGAGGGCCTCGATGACCGTGTCCTCCGCCGTCTCGCCCGGCGTCATGCGGTAGAGACCGCCATATTGATCGGACATGATGAGCCGTCCCTTGTCGTCGATGGTCATGCTCACCCATGAACCCTGATCGTCTTTCGGGACGGAGTAGAGCAGTTCCGCCTTGAATCCGTCCACGAGGCGGATGCGGTCGACGGGCGTCGCTTCCGGTTCCCGCAAATTGCCGAGCGCCTCCAGTTTCTCGGCGGTGATCTTTTTCCACGGACCGCTGCCAAGCGGCGCGAGGACGACCGAATCCTTCCATCCCTTTTCTTCATACCCGTTTTCCATCCATCCCTTCGTAAGCTTGGCCGACGTCTTCCACGTCGAGTCCGTGCCAAAAACGACTTTGCCCTTTTCCTTGTCCTCGACCGTCAACTTCACGAGAACGGCGGCGGGTCCGTCGTTGTTCTTCGCGCGGACGGCGATCGTGTTTTCACCGGACAGGAGCATGGGCTTCACGCTCATCGTGACCGGCGATTCCCACGGGGCGCTGCGTATCGTGCGCTGGCCGTTGATCCAGATTTGCACGTCATTGTCGCCGGCAGCGATGAGGGTCGCTTTTCCGGGATTCGAAAGATGGAACGTCTTGCGGAACTGCGCGGCCAGTCCGGGGTCGCCTTCGTGGGACCATATCCAGTTGGGTTGACCGGCGGTGGCGAAGGTGAAAAGCGATAGGGTGAGCGAGAAAACGGAGAGGAGTTTCATGAGAGGGGGTCCAAACGGGTAATCATAATGTCGTATTGCCATTGATTCCAACAATTGTGAAGATGGGGCAGCGGTGGTAGTTACTCCGTGACTCTGATTCGACCCCCCGACCCATGCGGCTGACTATTTCGATCCTTCTTCTCACTTTTATTGGCGCGGATTTGCTCGCGGCGGCCCCCAAGTCCAAGAGCGTCCGCATCAAGATGCAGCGCGGGCTGATGCGCTATCGGGTGGAGTCCTTCTTCGTCAGGCCGGGCGAGAACGTGCGTCTCATCCTCGACAACAACGACGAGATCCAACACAACCTCGTCCTCTGTGCGAAGGGTGCGGACAACTGGAAGCCGGTCGCGGCGGCGGCGCTGACGATCGGGGAGAGCGCTTTCGAACGCGGGTTCGTTCCTGAGTCACCGTTGGTCCTCCACGCGACGAAACTCGTGGACCCGCATGATATCGACGAGATCGAGTTCACCGCCCCGATGGAAGAAGGGATCTACCCCTATGTCTGTACCTTCCCGGGCCACGCGCAATTGATGCGCGGGGAGATGGTCGTGGCGTCTTCGCTTCCACGGATGACCGATCTTCGGTATGACTACTTCGAGGGGGAGTGGGAATCGCTCGACGACTTCGCGAAGGCGAAACCCGTGGCGTCCGGAAAGATGGAGGGAAACCGTATCGGGCTCGAGCCGCGGGAGCAGGACGACCACTTTGGATTCATCTTCACTGCGCAGCTTCAGGCGCCGGTGGACGGTGACTATCAATTTCACCTCGCTTCTGATGACGGGAGCCAGATCCTCGTCAATGGCAAGCCGGTTCTCACCATCGAGGGCGCACGTGCCGGAGGGACGATGGCGAAGGAGTCGGTTGCGCTGAAAGCGGGCTCGCACGAGTTGACGGTGCGCTACTTCGAAAAGAAGGGCGGCGAGGAATTGCGCGTCGCGTGGACAGGGCCCGGGTTCAAGGAATCAGCGCTCACCGACCCGCGTTTCATCGATGCCAACGTGCGTCTTGCCGACATGATCCTCGTGCCTTCCGGCGAGATCATGGTCGTGCGTTGCAATCTACCCGACGCCCCGGCGCGTTCGATCGCCGTGGGCACGCCGCTGGGGATCCATTACTGCTTTGATGCCGTGTCGTGCCGCGTGCTTTACCTTTGGGGCGGCGAGTTTCTCGATATCGGCCCGGAGCGTGGCGACGGCAAGGGGCGCGGCGGCCAAGTGTGCAAGGTTCTCGGCGAACCTTTGAGGATCAATGCCGGTGACGCGTTTCCGCTCGCGTTTACCGACCCCGCGATGAGGAATGCCACGCCGAAATTCCTCGGATATCGGCGCGCGGCACGATCAACCATCTTTGTTTATGATATCGGAGGCGTGAAAGTCGAGCAGTCGGTGACGGTCTCCCTCGGCGAGCGGGCGGCCCTCGGTATGACCTACAAGTTCGACGGCAAGGTGCAGGGTCCGGTCAACGTTGCATTTGACGAAGAGGCCGTCGAAGTCGCTGCGATCTCGTTTGGCGGAGGCGGCCACGGCGCGGAAGGCGGACTGACTTGGACGGACGTCAGCGCCGGAATCTCCCTCATTCTCTACCCCCACACGCAGTGAAACGAATTTTCCCTTACCTATTCTTGCTCTGTCAGGTTTTCGCCGAAGGGCAACCGTCGGTTGTCCCGGAAGGGTACCGTGTTGAAACAATTCCCGGCCCGGAAGGAGTGGTCTTTGAGGTGGCCGGTCTCGACGTTGCACCCAATGGAGATGTATTCGCGGGAACCCGCTACGGCCAGGTGTGGCGGTGGAGCGGCGGGGACTGGTCGCTCTATGCTGATGGCCTTCACGAGATTACCGGGCTCGATGCACGGGATTTCCGTGGGGCGAGGGAGCCGGAAAACCCGTTTGCGCCGCTGGTCGCGGACCGAATCTACGTTGGCCAGAAGCCGGAGTTGACCTGCCTTGTCGATGAGAATGCCGATGGTCGCGCCGATTACTATGAGGCGGTTTCCGCCGAATTCGGCTTCAACGGCAACTATCACCAGTACAACTTCGGCCCCGTTCGTGATGCCGAAGGGAACTTCTACGGGACGCTCAATCTTGGTCATGGCCGGGGTGAGGACGGGGTGCGGGTTCGCGGGACCGGCATGGCCTATGACTCCTTCCTTCGAGGGACCGTTTACAAGGTGTCACCCACTGGAGAATACGAGACTTTTGCCTGGGGACTGCGCTCGCCGGCGGGCATTGGCATCCACCCCGACCAGCAATCGATTTTCTTCACCGACAACCAGGGAGACTGGAATCCCACGAGTTCGTTGGCTCATGCGACCCCCGGCAGTTTTCACGGCCACCCGGCGTCGTTGACCGATCATCCGGAGTTCAAGGAGAGGAATCTCGACGAGATTTCCACCGCTGAGTTCAAGGCGAAGATGAAACCGCCAGCCGTATGGATTCCGCAGGGATTGATCGCAAACTCCCCGGGGAATCCGGTGTGGGACATGAGCGGAGGGAAGTTCGGGCCCTTTGATGGTCAGATTTTCATTGGCGACCAGACGCGTTCGAATGTTTTTCGCGCGGTGCTTGAGAAGGTCGGCGGGGAGTGGCAGGGCTCCGTCATCGAGTTCATCAATCCGTTGCAAAGCGGCTGCATCCGCCTGTCATTCGCGCCCGATGGATCCCTCTATGTCGGGCAGACCGCGCGCGGTTGGGGGAGCGTGGGGACGGCAAAGTTCGGGATGCAGCGCATCGTTTACGAGGGGGAAAAGCCGCCGCTGGAGATTCATTCCGTCGCCTTGCGGAAGAAGGGGTTCCACGTGCGCTTTACCGGAAAGATCGACGCTGAGAAGGCCGCCGAAATCGAGGGCTATTCCGTCGAACACTGGGGCTACGATTACTCGGAGAAATATGGGTCGCCCCTGATCGACAAGACGGTGGTGAAGCCGAGGCGCGTGACCGTTTCCGAAAACAAACGATCCGTAACTATAAGTCTTCCGGAGGTGCTGACCGATAAAGTCTACAAGATAGGAGTGCCGGAGATGGGCCGCGGACTCTCGACGAGGACCGCCTACTACACGGTGAACCACCTCAAGTAGCTCTTTCATGAAGACATGCCTTCTTTTCCTTTCCCTCGTAGTCCTGGTGTCTTCGCTGGGTGCCGGGGAAAAACCCAATTTCCTTTTCGTCATCGCCGACGACTGCACCTTCCGTGACATTGGTTGTTATGGCGGGCAAGCGAGGACCCCGCACATCGACAAATTGGCGACGGAAGGCATGCGCTTCACGCGTTGCTTCCAGGCCGCGCCGATGTGTTCGCCGACGCGGCACAATATTTACACGGGGCTTTATCCCGTGAAGAGCGGCGCCTATCGGAATCACACTTTTGCCGAGGACGGAACGAAGAGTGTCTGCCATTTTCTCGGCCGGGCGGGTTATCGCGTCGCCTTGAGCGGGAAAACGCACATCAAGCCGGAGGCGGTTTTTCCCTTCGAATACTCGGTGAAAGAGAAGAATCCGGATATGGGTGTCATTGATGGAATTTTTGCCGACACGGCCGCGGGAGGGGAGCCGTTTTGCGTGTTTGCCTGCTCCAACGAACCCCACACTCCGTGGGACAAGGGGGATCCGTCGCAGTATGATGCCGCCAGCCTCAAGCTGCCGCCCTACTTCGCAGACACGGCCGTGACGCGGGAGCAGATGACGAAATACCTCGCGGAGATCACCTACTACGATTCACAAGTCGGGGAGTTGATGGGCTTGCTCGACAAGCACGGACTCGCAGACAACACCGTTGTGGTGGTCGTAAGCGAGCAAGGCTCGAGTTTCCCCTTTGCCAAGTGGACGTGTTACGACAGCGGTTTGCAAAGCGCCTGCATTGTGCGGTGGCCCGGTATGGTGGAAGCGGGATCGGTCTCGGATGCGATGATCGAGTACGTCGATGTCCTGCCAACGTTTCTGGATGCTGCAGGCCTGAAGAGACCGAAAATTCTGGATGGAGAGAGTTTCGTGCCTGTTTTGAAAGGGGAGACGACCGAACACAAGGAGTTCGTTTACGGGATCATGACGACAAAAGGCATCATCAACGGCTCCGATCACTACGGCATCCGCTCGGTGCGTTCCGGCCAATATAAGTACATCGTGAACCTCACGCCCGAGATCAAGTTCCAGAACGCCTGCGTGAAGTCGCCATCGTTCGTTTCGTGGATGGATGCTGCGGCGGCTGGTGACGAGATGGCCGCGGAGCGGGTCAAGCGCTACCAGCACCGGCCCGGCGAGGAACTCTATGACGTGGTCGCCGATCCTTATGAGTGGACGAATCTCGCCGACAACCCCGCCCATGCCGAGGCCAAGGAAACGTTGAAGGCGGAGTTGGAGAGGTGGATGAAAGACTGCGGTGATCTCGGGCAGGCCACCGAATTGGCGGCCCCTGAGCACCAGGGCCGGAACAGGAACAAGAAAAAGCCCAAGGCAGGCGGGAAAAAGAAGGCGAAAGAGACGAAGACCTAACAAAGTCCGAATTCTTGCCCGAGAAGCCATTTTTCGCGTGACTTCTGCGCGAAAAATTATAAAAAACGGGTTTATGAGAACAATTGCGGGCTTTCTTGTTCTCCTCGGAGCTGCGTGGACGGCGGTTGCGGAGGACACTTTGATCGATCGGGTCAACGACGGGGCGAATTTCCTCGCTGGGATGAAAGGCCGTTCCGGTGGGACGGCGGCGCAGTATGAAGGAGGCAGCGAGTGGCGCTACCACGCGCGGGCAATGGACTCGCAGTGGTCGAAGTATGAAGCCTCCACGCTCGGGCCCATGGTGGAATGGAGTGCGGGGAAAGTGGAACCGTTTTTCCTGGAAGAGGGTACGGTGCGGTATCTCTTCAGCGGGCCGGATGTGCTTCACGTTCTGCGCATGTATCCGAAGGCGGGACGCATTCTCATGGGGGGACTGGAACCGGTCGGTGTCCTTCCGACGCTCGATCGCCTGGAGGGGGGGGCGGCCTACCGGGCGCTGAGCGAGGTGCGGAAGGCCCTGGAAGAAAGCCTGGCCTACAGTTTTTTCAAAACGAAGGACATGAAGGTCGATCTCACGACGGCCACCTACCGGGGCACGCTTCCGATCATTGCCCTTTATCTCGTGCGATCAGGCTATGCGATTGATGGCGTGACGTTTTATACCCTACAGACGGACGGCTCCCTGCTTTCACAGGCCACGCGTGCCGACGGCGCCAATGTCGTTCGTGTTAGGGCGGAAAAAGGCGACGGCCGGACAGTCGAGATCCTTTATTTCCAGTCGAACGTCGCCAATGGATCAATCGAGCAATCCGGCTTCCTCCAGTTCCTCGAAGCGCAGCCTCCCGGCGGAGCCTACCTGAAGGCGGCATCCTATCTTTTGCACGAGTCCTACTTTTCAGTAGTGCGTGACCACTTGATCAGGCACAGCAACATCCTCGTCCAGGACGATTCGGGGGTTCCCATCAAGCACTTCGCCGCGAGTGACTGGGATCTCACCCACTTCGGCACCTATGTCTCGCCCATCCCGCTCTTCCGAGAGAACTACCAGTCCGATTTGCGGCATGCCTACCGATCAAGCGGCATTGAACCGTTGCCCTTCGGGTCGGGCTACCGTTGGCGAAAGAGCGATTCGAATTTGATGCGCGCCGTGCGGAAACGACCCTTGGAAAGCGGCCCGGCCGGCCCCATCCTGGCGAAACTCGCACCGCCGCCCGCGCCGAAAGAGGTCGTTCCCGTGAAGGCCAAGCCGGTGAAGGTCGCGGCTCGAACCGCCGAGCAGAAGAAGGAGCCGGTCCCTGTTGTCGTCGAAGGCAGGACGGCGAAGCATACAGGGGGAGCGATCGACGTGGAGTTGCGTCTCGTCCGCAAGTCCGCACTTCCCGCGGGGACGAGTCGAAACACTTTCGGCGTTTTTGAATATGAGGTGCTCCGCGTCAATCGCGGCTCTTATGGAGGGAAGTTGATCCGGGTTGCTCACGGGTTGCACTGGAGCGGGCGCGTGACGGCGACTGCGACGAAGCAATTGGGATCGACGACTTCCGTCCGTCTCGTGCCCTTGAGCAACTATGCCAACCTTGCCTTCATCCCGACCGTGAACGATCTCGGCGAGGATGAAGGCACGCTGTTCGTCGCCGAGTTGTAGCGGGTCCCGGTGCAGGGCGCAAAACCGGGATTTCTCGCGCTGGGGCCGGTTAATCGCTTTTCCTCAAGTCCGTCTCGTGGCCGGGAAATCGGCCCGGTGGGGGCGGAATACTCCCTCAAGACCGGGATCGCGGACTTTTTCGGTGATTAGGAGGGGGCGTGCGGGCGTAAGAAAGGGCGTCGGGCAGCGTTTCACTGTTGTGCGTGCATTGGCCCGTTTCGGTGCCTTGTCCCGTTTGTCATTCATCGTATCTTTTGCCATGGGGAAAAAAATGATCATTCATTCCATCTGGTTCGCCGCCGTTGTTGCGGCTTTTGCCGTGGGATCCTATCAATCGGAAAAGCGGTGGGCGAGGCGTGCCTCGCTGAATGGAGGGATGGATCAGGCGGGAACGAGTGACTTGATCCGCCTACGCGCAGCGAGTGCGAAGGAAATGGCCGACCTTGACGGGGATGATGTCGCGGCAAACCCCATTTTTGGCGAAGCGACGGAACTGGACTCTTCGCGTTCCCTTTCCGAGGACGAAATCAACAAACTCGGTGAGAAGTTCCGCACGGAACTGGACCCCGTGGCCCGCCGGTTGGCCTTCGCCCAGTTGCTCGAGGGCCTGACCGTGGATAATGCGCTCCTCGTGCGGGAGCAGATCGAACACTTGAGCGAGCGGAGCGGCGAGTTTCTGGAATTCCATTACGCATGGGGCGCAATCGCCGGACAGGACTCGGTTCTCCATGGACAGGATACGGAAAAGAAGGACATGGCGGCCACGCTGGCCGGGTGGGCGAGCGCCGATCCTTACGCGGCGATGAAGTGGTTCAACGAGTTCGCGCAAAATGAGGACAACAACAGCCAGGCGCTTTTGGGCGGCCTGATTCATGGTTTGGCAAACGAGGATTTCGGCACCGCGACGGATTTCGTTTTCAACCTTGCCGATTCCGGCAACAGGAAAGCGGAGGAGATGTTGCGACTGATCTCGAGCAAGGTGTTGCGAACGATGAGCGCCGAGGATGCGGCCGCGTGGGCGGAAGATCTTCCCGAAGGCAAGCTGCGTGCTTCCGCCATGGACCGTGTCGCCCACGACTATGTCGGCGATGACCCGGTCGCGGCAGCCACGTGGGCCGAGCAGTTTGTCGGCACCGAGCACGCCGCTCGCGTCATCGAGGAAGTTGGCGACGAATGGGCCGAACGCGATCCGGTTGCGTCAATCAATTGGCTGGAATCGCTCGAGGACAGTGACGGCAAGATGATGGCGTTCCGCTCGGCGGTCGGAGAATGGGTGAAGCGGGATCCGAAGGCCGCAAGCGAGTACATCCTCAACATTCCGAGGAACGCGCCGGAGCGGGACCCCGCGATTCGGGGCTTCGTCAGTCGCCTCGTGCATGAGGACCCAGTCTCCGCGATTACCTGGGCGGGAGAGATCTCCGATGCCGGTCAAAGGGAGTCGACCATTGTCAGTGCCGGTAGGCAATACCTCCGTCAGGATCCGGCCGCGGCCATGGAGTGGCTCTTGGGCAGCGGGCTCCCCATGGAAGTGCAGGGGCGCGTGCTCGCGCCGGCGAAGCGTTAGAGAAATCCTAAAACTTCCGCAACTCGCGCTTCACGAACTGGTTGGCTTCAGGGAAATTTGGGAATTCCGCTTTTTCCGTATCCCATTCCATTCTCTCTCCGGTGAAACGTCCGGCGACGCAGCCGAGAAGAACGGTTTCAGTGAGCGGGGCGGCGTAGTCGAAGTTGGCGGATGGTTTTTTGCCGTTGTCATAGATCGCATCGATCCAATTGGCGTAGTGGTCCACCTTCTTCGGCAGGTCGGGTTTGACGAGAGATTCGTAAATCGAGCGCGGAAAGAATTGAGGCCCGGAGACGTGGCGAAGGAGCATGCGGCCTTTTTCTCCGACAAAAAGAGCGCCTTGGTCGGGGAGGGATTGTCCGTCGGGTAATTCCAGGTCGGGATCGCCAGTCGGTGGCGCCCAGCTCCCGTCGAACCAATGCCACTCGAAATCGCTGGTTGTGTATTCGGTGGGTTCGAACCCATAGGTGACCTTCGATTTCAAGGGCAGGCTGAATTGATTCGGCTCCCTGCATTCCGTTTTGATCCATTTCGGCGCTTTGAGTCCAAGTGAGCCGTAAGGCGTGTCGAAGATGTGGATGCCCATGTCGCCGAGCGTACCGCAACCGAAGTCGATGATACGTCGCCAATTGCTGGGATGGTATTTCCCTTCGAGGAAGGAATGCTCGGGTGCCGTGCCCAGCCAGAGGTTCCAGTCCAAATAGTCCGGAACCTGGTCCTCTCCCGTGTAGGGCGCACCGTCGTGGCCCCAGTCCTTGTAGGACCAGACATAGACTTTGCTTACTTTGCCGAGGACGCCGTCGCGGATGAAATGTGTCGCCGTGCGATAACCGAGCGAGGACTTGTTCTGCGTGCCCATTTGGGTGGCGACCTTTTTCTCCTGTGCCACTTCCATGAGGTGACGAGCTTCGGCGATGTTGTTCGTCAGAGGCTTTTGCGTGTAGACGTGCATACCCCGTTCGATGGCGGCCAAAGTCGCCGGGTAATGAGTGTGGTCGGGTGTGGAAATCGA
>JBCDLR010000040.1:0-17230 GCA_038745205.1 Verrucomicrobiota bacterium | reverse complement strand
GATGCGGGTCTCGCTGACTTCGGTGATCGAGCAGAACTTCCCCAGCGAGGTCTGGAAGCGGGAACTCTCGATCGATGTCCTGGAGCCGCCCATTCCCTCGCGCTTGAGCGTGATCGTTTTTTCAGGCGACCAGATATTCCTCAAGGGCGTTTTGCCGTCACCGAAGGTGAAGAAGAAGATCCTCGATCGCGCCGGGCAGCGTGTGCGGGGCAAGGAAATCGTCGACCAGATCGAATTGCGGAAAAATGCGGTAGAGCCCGCATGGGTCGAGTCGTGTTCAGAGTTGCTCCCCGGGTATTCGGGGTATGCGTTAAGAGGGGGTATGACCATTGACGATGAGCAGTTGGTCATCGAGGCGAGGGTGGAGTCCGATGCCAAGTGGGATGCGCTCTTTGCCTTGGCGGAGAAATATTTCCCCATGAGCGAGTTCCGCCACCGCATTGACCTGAGAGTGGTTGATCCCACGGCCCCTGACCCGGAGGATCCGCTCGGTCCAGCCGATCCTGACACTTTGACGATGGACAGGGAAGGTGGTTGAGTTGCCTTTGAATCCCTCGTTGCATGCCGTACCTCGCCGGACAGATCGCGATCATCCTCCTCCCCGTGGCCCTCTTGTTTTTTGGGCTCGGGTATTGGAGCCGGGGGTTCCTCGGCAAGAGCAGCACTTCAGCTCCGGTCAAGGCCGGGTTAGGCAGCGAACTCCGGAGTCAGGACGACGAATTGCCGGCGCCCGCCCCCGTGACGGTAGGGAAAGAAGCGGGACCGGAGGCGGAGGAAAAAGGGGCGGCAGAAGCGGAATCAGAACCGTCTGATGTCGGGGACCACGCATCGACCGGGGGAACGGATGATTTCACCAAGATCAAGGGCATCGGACCGGCGACGGCGAAGAAGTTGCAGGAGTTAGGGGTCGGGACCTACGCTCAACTTGCGGAATGGCCGGAAAGTGAGGCCGTGAAAGCCGGTTTTGCCGATCGGTCGAAAAAGCACAAGTGGCGTGAGCAGGCGGCGTCGATGACCTAATTCGCGCCGCCGATGCGATAGAGGAATCCATCCGAACGGAGGAACAGGCTTCCGTCAGCAGCGGCGGGAGTCGCATTGAAGGTGGAATTGTCCCCGGCGATCCTGTTGTGGGCGAGCAGTTCGAATTCGGGTTTAGCTGCGACGACGAACGTTCCTCCTCGGCGGCTGGTCGCGTAAAGCCTGCCGTCGATGAGAATGGTCGAGGCGTAGAATGGTTTTCCCCGGCTCCCGGAAGTCTGGGCATCGAGCCGTTCCTTGTAAATGACTTCTCCATCGGACTGCCGGCAACACATGGCGTAGCCCTGGTCGTTGATCCAGTAAAGGTATTCGCCATGGACGACGGGTGTGGGGACATAACTCGCGGATCTCTCGTCCCAGAGGACGTTGTCATCGGGGATCTCACCCTTGCGATCGATCTTGATGGCGACGCGGGCGGTGCGGGGAAAGCCGCCGAAGATGAAAACCGTGTCCTCGGCAAACGTGAGTCCGGGGGCAAGGTTTCCGCCCAGGCCATGGACGGCAAGCCAGCGCAGTTTGCCGCTGTCCGGATTGAGTCCCCAGACTTCATTCGGCATGGTCACGATGAGATCCTCGCGCGCGCCGTTTTCGGCCGGAAAAAGGACCGGAGTATTGTAGGCGTTCATCAGGCCCGACCCTTCGGCCTTCCACTTCTCTTCCCCGGTTTTCTTGTCGAAGGCGAAGACGGTGAGGGCTTCTTCGGCAGCGTTGACGATGACGAGGTCCTTGTAGAGAATGGGACTTGATGCCGATCCCCAGCGCTTCGGTGTCGAGTTCGAGCCGAGGTGCTTGTACCAGACTTCGTTTCCTTCAAGGTCGTAGCAGTAGAGCCCCGACTTTCCAAAGAATGCGTAAACATGTTCGCCATCGCCGACCGGAGTATTGGTCGCGTATCCGTGTTCGCGGAGAAATCCGGAAAAGTTGTCCTCGGGGAGCCTTGCCGGCACGGAACGTTCCCAAAGTTCTTTCCCGGTGGCCGCGTCGAAACACTGAAGGTGACGGACGAGGTCATTCAGCGATCCGCCGGATTCACCGTAGCCTGAGTAACTGGTGACGAAGACTTTCCCGCCGACGACGATCGGCGAGGAAGCGCCTGGTCCTGCAACCGGCGACTTCCAGGCCACGTTTTCCGTTTCGCTCCAGGTGGTTGGAACGGACTCGTTGGAGACTCCGGTTCCGTTCGGTCCGCGAAAACGGGTCCAGTCGGTGGCAAAGCCGGAGTCAAAGAGAAGGAGAAACAACGGGGAGGCGAGGAGCGCAGATTTCATGCGGGATGGAACAAGCGGCAATGGCATGAGTTTCGCCGACGGCCTCATCGCCGGAAGACGATATTTTTCCAAACAGGTACTTCGGTCTTGATGCGTTGCAGGTAGTACTGGCAAAGGTCGAAGGCCTCGCGGCTGTGGGGGAGGGCGACGGCGAGTCCGATACTGGGTTCGCCAGCGGCGACAAAGCCTGTCCGATGATGAATGTGGAGGGGATGCAGCCCGAATTCTTCGGTTGCCTCCATGGCGATCCGGCGCAACTGGCGTTCGGCCATCGGCAAGTACGCTTCATAGTCGATGCCGTCGATCGGAGCGTCGTTTTCCATTTCCCGGACGACCCCGAGGAACTGGGAAACGGCCCCCGTGGCGGCATTGTGGAGGTTTTCCGGGAGCCGGACAGGATCGCTGGAAATCGTGATTTCGCGGTGAAAGTCTTTCATTTGCAACGCGGGCAAAGCGTCATTACATAACCGGCCCTCCAGATTACCGCCAACGCAAACACCCACACCGTAAAGAAATGCCAGAGAACGATTTCGGATTGATTGGATTGGCCGTCATGGGCCAGAACCTTGTCATGAACGTCGCCAGCCGCGGCTTCAAGTGCTCCGTCTACAACCGCACGACCTCCGTCATGGAGGAGTTCATTGCCGGCGACGCGGCCGAGGCAAGCATCGAGGGCTTTGCGACGCTGGAGGAATTTGTCCAGAGCCTCGCCCGGCCGCGCAAGGTTATGATCATGGTGAAGGCAGGCGGGCCGGTCGACAAGGTGATCGAGTCGCTGATTCCCCTTCTGGACGAGGGCGATCTCATCATCGACGGCGGCAATTCGCTTTACACGGACACCGAGCGGCGCTCGGCGTGGCTGGAGGAGAAAGGGCTGCTTTTCGTCGGTTCCGGGGTTTCGGGCGGGGAAGAAGGGGCGTTGAAGGGGCCGTCGATCATGCCGGGTGGTCCCGCGTCGAGTTGGGAGATCATCAAGCCGGTTTTTGAGGCCATTTCCGCAAAGGTCGACGGTGTTCCCTGCGTGGCGCACATCGGTCCGGGGGGCGCCGGGCACTACGTGAAGATGGTGCACAACGGCATCGAGTACGGTGACATGCAGTTGATCTGCGAGGCCTACAACATCTTCAAGGCGGCGGGCTTCAGCGCGGACGAGATGGCGAAGGTTTTCGCCGGTTGGAATGCGGGGGAACTCGAGAGCTACCTCATCCAGATCACGAGCAAAATCTTCGAAGAGAAGGACGGGGAAACCGGCCAGCCGATCATCGACGTCATCATGGACCGGGCCGGGCAGAAGGGGACCGGACGGTGGACGGTCATGGGGGCGGTGGAGAACGCCATCGTCATTTCCACGATCAACGCGGCGGTGGAAGCGCGCATCCTTTCTTCATTGAAGGAAGCCCGGGTCGAGGCCGCGGGCCAACTCGTGGGTCCGTCCAACACGGATGTGGACCTCGGCGGCCTTTCGAAGGATGAACTCGTCTCGAAGGTGCATGACGCGCTGTATGCATCGAAGATCATTTCCTACGCCCAAGGCCTGGACCTGATCCGGCAGACGGGAGACAAGTATGAATGGAATCTCGACTTGGGGTCCATTGCCAGGATTTGGCGCGGAGGCTGTATCATCCGTGCGCGGTTCCTCAATCGCATCACGGAGGCCTACGAGCGCGACGCCGGCTTGAGCAACCTCATGCTGGATTCCTTTTTCAAGGAACTCCTTGCCCGGACACAGGGAGCCTGGCGCGAAGTGGTCGCCCTTGCAGTCAGGAACGGCATTCCCGTTCCCGCCTTCTCCGCCAGCCTTGGATACTATGACAGCTACAGGAGCGAGCGCTTGCCGGCGAACCTCCTGCAGGCCCAGCGCGATTTCTTTGGCGCCCACACCTACGAACGTCTCGACAAGCCCGCTGGCGAATTCTTCCACACCGACTGGCCGGAGGTCATCGACTGACCGGCTTCGAGGCAATCACGGTGAGAATCGCTTCACGCTGAGGACGCGATACCGGTAGAAGCGATCGAGGGAGGGAAAGTTATCCGAGAGCGATCGAGCACCGGCTCTTGGCGGGCGCCGGCGTATCTCATCCACGTAGTCGGGAATGTCCGGGTCCTTGGGCTCGACATAGCGCTCGATGACCGTTGAGCCCCGGTACTCGCCAGCGACGGAATCCCGGTTCGGATCGAAGGTGTCGGCGGCAGATGCTCGGGACTTCTTCAGGGTTTGGGCACGGATGTGAATCCGGTAAATGTTCGACTTCGTGCAAAGGCGTGGATAGAGGCGGTCGTAGGGTTTCTCGAGGGTGTTGTCGCCGGTAAGTGCATGATTTCTCCAGAAACCTTCCATGCCCGTGACGTTCTCATCCTCGGGAACAAGAAACTGTTCGCAGATTTCGGACTCGGTAATGAAGAGCTCTCCCTTTTCGAACTTGTCTTCCCATTGCTCCAGGGTCTCGAGCGGATCAATGCGATGGCGCCAGCCGCTGGGGCGCGCGTTCCAGTTCTTGTAGGAGTTCCCGCCACCTGACGGGATGGCGAGAATCTCCTCGGACTTCAGGACAGCGTGAAGAGCGGTGGAGCGCTTGATGTTCGTGAACGGGAAGATCTGGTAGTTCATGTTGACCTTGCCTGCCGTCGCGAAGGGCTGGCTGATGGCGTAGGGTTGGACAACCGGCATCCAGAAGAGGTCGAGCCACAGGTGGTCGGGCGGGTGTTCACTGTCTGGACGGAGGCCTTCGCCCGCGGCTCCGATGTGGCCTTGCGGAGATATGTCAGGTCGGAAAAGGAGTGTTGTCCATGGAACCGCCAAAGGGGCGAGGGACGGGAGGGAGCCGAATCCCGCGACGGAAGAAATCAGGCGGTTGGGAGAAAAGCTCTCTTCGTCCGCGTTCAATTCGCCTCCCCAGTCGCGCGCTCTGGGTGCGAAATAAGGCAAACGATTCCCCACGGATTGCTTTGCACCGTCGTCCGGCTTTCCAATGAACGGGCCGTCCGGGGAAAGACCGGAGCCGTTGTCCCAGTCCCGGGTCTCGGAGGGATCGACGGAATAGCGATAGCTCGTCTGGGCGGAGCGGTTCTTCGAGGCGCTGGAGGGCCATGAGGTGAACTCGTAGTTTCCGCCGGAAGTGTCGGGTTTGACGGGGAAGTCGGGGGCGAATTCGCTCGACACGCCATTCCCCGAATAGCTCCTTTCGGTGGGCAGTCCTGACCGCCGATCGGTCGTCTCGAAGGGGCGGCCATTGCTCTTGGTCAGCGAATGGGCGGAATACCTCGACGCAGAAAAGTAGCCTGGGTGGGGGACGAACTGGGAAGGTCCATCCCCTTTCCGATCTTTGCTGTTGCCTGCGGTCGTGTGATTTCTGGAGGTCCGTCCCGGGTAGATGGTCGCGGCGGTGATTCGGTAATCGCCGTGGGAGACGAGCATGGAGCGAATGACATCCGTGCTTCCATCCAGCCCGTCACCCTGGATGAGAATATCGGATTCCTTGTTGGCTCCCACCTCGTAAAATCTGCCCGGCCACGTGTAGGCGTATTCAGATTTCGGACCGACATTCGAAGTACCCGGCGCGACCCTCGGGACGGGGAGGCCCTGGCCCTGGATGACGATGGGGAAGTCCAGGAAGAATCCCTGTAGATTGCGCCGGGCGGGAGCAAGCAGGACCTGAGGGTAGTCCTCGTAGGCCCGGACGTTGTTGAACTTGAAGGCGAACGGATCCATGGACTCCAGTTCAAAGCTGAATGAGGTGGTGCCCTCCGGATAGCGGAACGTATTTCCGCTCACGATAAAGGGCTGGGAGTAGATGGCCCGCATCTCATTCGTCGCGGTTTTCTGTGTCCTGTAGGTAAAGAAGTCAATTCCCCCATATCCTCCCCACGCCACGTAGTCATCGGGGATCTCCTCCACGCTGAAAGGAGTGAAGGCCATGTTGTCGTTGCGGAGCAGTACGTTCTTCGAAATGGGATCGAGGGGGCCCCCAACCTGGCCACGGTAGAAAAGCCGGTCGAAGAGTTCGGAGAAGTTGACGTAACGCTCGAGCTCGAGCATCCGGCCAGTGGCGGCATCGTAGACAAGCTTGTCATCCCGCGGATTCGTCTGGGCGTTCCGATTGGAGACGAGGTGATCGCTGCCTTCGCCGGGCACGCGGCCGACAAAGCCGCCTCGCGCCGATTTCAACCGGAGTATGCTTTTGCACCAGGTCATGGAGTGGCCCTGCGCCGGAATGAAGACTTCGGGGATGATGGCCAGTTGAACGAGCTTCTCTCCCGGGGCGAGATAAGTCCTTTCACTGTTCTCCACCTGGGTCTTGTTGGGCGGAGCGCCAGGAGGGAATTCGGAAACGACGGCTCTGTTGCCGTTGATCACCCCGTTCACATTTTCCGCGATGCAGATCAACGACATTCCGACTTCGGAGAGCGTGAAGGATCGCCCGAACCCTTGATTCGGACCACGGCGGTCCCGGAAGGTGGATTCCCGGGGCTTGTTGCCGCCTCCCTTGTGCTCCTCGATCCACTGGTTGGGCATCAGGTAGCCTCGGCCGTACTCGGTCCGATTCTCACCGGCGAATGGATAAACGCGCTTCCCGTCGCCGCGAAGGGTGGTGTCGTAGAGGTTGGTGGAGATGATCTGGTCGTAAAAAAGGAAGGGAATGAAGTGGGCGTTGTAGGGCGAGTGGTTGCGGCTCTCAGAACCATCGCCAAGGACATATTTTCCGTACTTCTCCCGGAGGGATCCCCCATAACCAGGAATGCCCGAATTGGTCTGGTCGATTAGGTAGCGGTAGAGCCAGTAATTGTGATTGAGCTTGTGCGTGCCGGGACCCTGATCGCTTCTGGCTTCGTTGCCGGGGCCATAGAAGCCCCAGTAAGTGGAGGAACTGACCGGTGGATACCAGTCGGAGCCTTCCCGCTTGTCCTGGCCGCGAAAAAAGTGGTAGGAACCGAGCCCTGCCCGCGATCCGGTGACCTGGCTCACCGCCTCAATGTCACCGATTGTCGTGCAGAAGGCGATCAACTCGTCGTAGGGGCTCCTTTTCGGCGGCAGGCTGGAATATTCCCGCGAGCCGTCAATGGGCCAGATGGAAACACGGGGACGCCCGAAGACGTTGAGTTCAGGCGCTTTCGAATTGGCAGTCAGGAATCCGCGGGCACGTTCAAGCTTTTCCCGGTCGAGGCTTTCGAAGACCTCGTTTTCCTCCCGGTCGATGGCAAAGAGCATTTCGTCGTAAGTCGCGTAAAGACGGTCGTCATCCAGTTCGATCCGTTGCTGGTTCCCATTGAGAAACCCGCCATCTTCGGCACTCACTCGGGGGACGAGGGCATAGATGCTGCGAAGTTCGTCTTCACTCAGTTCGTTGGAGGAACTGTCCTCGTCATGCCCGCTTGCCCGACGCTCGGGAAAGAGCACGCTGCTCAGTGAGGTCGTCGCCGGGTGTCCGGGGAAGCGTTGAAATTCATTGTAGACGGGCCGGTTTTGCGCGTATTCGAGATCGACATCGTTCATGCACCTCGGTGTGTCCCATGGAATCGCCTCGGACGCGGTGTTGACGTTGATCTTGCAGGATTCGTCATCGGTCCAAAACGCGAGCCGCGCCACGATCGGGTTTTCCTTCGTCGCTGGCTGGGGGCCGGAAAAAACGCCGTTGGGATCGAGCCTGCCGAGGGTGCCGTCGCGAAGGACGTAAATCCACTCGACCGGCATGGGAATGCGGTCGTTTTCCTCTGCCCCCTGGACAGTGCCTTCAATCCCGTCCGTGGTGTAGTCGAACCCTTCGACGAGATCGACTGACCTTGCCCGGGGATCGAGGATTGGGAAGTAGGTCTCGGTCACGGTGCCGCCGACGGAACGGGTAACGGGTTCGTTGAGGTCCACGTAGCGGGCGGCCTTCGTGGGGTTGGTCTGCCAGTCGGCCAGCGCCGCGATGTCACTGTCGAGGACGGGAAGCGCGCTCTCATCCGCGAGCGGAACAATCATTTCCGACGAGGAATAGAGCTTGAAGATCTTGTGGGTGGTGTCGCTGTCGGAGGGAAGGGGAATCGTGCGGATGGCCCCGGGCTGGGAGACCCAGGAGACGGGCTTGTCGGGGTCCGTGGGGTGGGTCGTGGCCTGTCGAATCTGGCCAATGACCAGGCGCATGGCGGTGTCGGCGAATTGGCGGACCCGCATCGACTCCGCAAAGGTGCTCGAAGCGCGGTATTCGTTGCTTGAAATGGAGAAGACCGAGATCACGAGCAGCGACATGGCCGCCACTAAGAAAATCACCGTAATCAAGATGACTCCTTTGTTCTGAGGACGTTGGATAGATTTTTTCCGGGGCTGCATTAGCTCATGAAACCAACAAATTCAGGCAAAATTGACACAGTTTCGGTCTGGCGTGGAACCTGCGACGAAGTATGGTTGCGACACCTTGATGTATTTGCAATATAAATACATTGGTATCCCGATTTTCTCGTTTGTCCTGTGTCAAAATCGTCATTCAACAGAATCATTGTATGAGCAGCATTCGAACCAAAGCTCCGCGAAATCGCGGGTTTTCGCTGGTGGAGACTGTCATTGCGGTTGCGATCGTTGCGACGGTCATGATTTCCCTCCTTGCGATGCTGCCGGTGGGACTCGATTCGCTGTCCGAGGCGAAAAAAACCGATATTCAGGCGCGGATCATGCAGACAATCGTCAGCGAGGTCCAGATGACGGGGTGGAAACTGAATGAGGGGTTCGAAGCCAACCTCGCGACCAAGTTCCCGTCCCAGGTCCGGTATTATGACGATGAAGGGAACGAATTGGAGACCGACGACCACCGCCTCCGCATCTACACGGCACGGGTGCGTATGCTGCCCAGCGGGTTCCAGCTTCCAGGCGAGGCCGCTCACATCAAGAACCTTCCCGTGAATCCGTTCCTCCGTACACTCCTCGTGGAGATCACGAGCATTCCCGGGGTCGACACGTCGTTCTTTGACGATCCATTGAATTCCGGACGGTTTCTCGTCATGACGCAGACGGTTGTCAGCACGGAGCCAATCGAAGAGGACACCACCACATGAGGAAATCCGGAAGCAGCTGCGCGCGGGCGTTCACGCTCGTCGAATTGATGGTCGCGATGTCGATCTTCTCGGTTCTCATCATCATCATTGTGCAAATGCTGGGCCAGACACAGAAGGTGGCCAATGACGTGTCGAGCAAGGTCTCTCGGTTCAAGGAGGCGCGCGCAGGCTTTGACGCCATCATTCATCGAATCAACCAGGCGACCCTGAACACCTATTGGGACTACGACGATCCAAACCGGCCTACGGACTACGTCGCCCAGTCCGAGCTTCACTTCGTCAACGGGCAAGCCGCGAAACTGATTCAATCCCAGGGCGGCACCGTGATATCGCAGGCAGTGTTTTTCCAGGCACCCCTCGGGTTCTCCACGGATCCGGAGATCCGTGAGTTCTCAAATCTGTTGAATGCGTGGGGCTTCTACGTCGAGTATGGAGAGGGGAGAAGTTACCTTCCGTCCTTCATCGCGGGTCATAAGAATTACGAGCCGCGTTTCCGGCACCGCCTCATGGAATTTCGTCAACCGGCGGAAGAGCTGAATATCTATGAGCAGGACCGGGAAAATGGGGACTACACGTTGTGGTACCAGGATCGCTCTCCGGCGAGCAACCGCATCCTCGCCGAGAACATCATTCTCCTCGTCATCCAGCCGATGAGGACGGAAGCGGATCGCTTGACGATTCCGGAGGAACTTGCGCCGTTCTATGAGTTTGATTCGCGGAGGCATGAGGAATACCGGCATCAACTCCCGCCTGTCATCCGCATCACGATGGTGGCGGTCGGAGAAGTCTCGGCCGTGCGGGAGGAATTTGGATCCAGTCCGCCTGGATTTGTCACCGACGCCATGTTTGCCGATGCCCAGCGTTATGAAGCAGACCTCGCGCAACTGGAGGAAGTGCTTGAGGAAAGAAAAATCGAATACCGCATTTTCTCAACCACCGTTCCCATGCAAACGGCGAAATGGAAGGCGCCCGAAGAAGAGTGATTGGACGCAGTTCATCAATCAAGTCCGGGAGTGGTGCCTTCACGCTGGTGGAGTTGCTCGTCGTCATCTTGGTCGTTTCCATTCTCATCACCATCTCCATCGGACTGAACACATCCGGCCTCGACACAACCCGCCTCGTCGGGGACGCCGAGAAATTCATGATCCAGCTTTCGCTCGGCCAGCAAACGGCGATTGCGGAGAATCGGCCCGTGGAGGTGAGAATCTACAATTTCGTGGCCGATGACCTGCCCGACGAATCGGAGAGATACCGGGCATACCAGCTCTGGCGGATTCAGAATGACGGATCGGATGCGGAGCCCATCGGGTCTCCGCTTCTTCTCAATGACGGCGTCGTGATTTCCAAGCAGCGGAGGTATTCATCGCTTGTCGATTTGCCAACACGGGACGGGGAGATTTATTCGGGGAAGAAGGCCGACTATTTTTCCTTCCAGTACCTTCCCAACGGTGAGACGACTCTTCCGCCGGCGAGTTCTTCGGGAAATGGGCATTGGTTTCTCACCTTCGTCCTTCTTCATGATGAGATCGCGAATTCGGACATCACCGATTTCGTTACGGTGCAGATTGACCCGTTCACGGGATCAACCAGAAAGCTGAGGCTCTAGGGGAGAAGCGGCCGGCGAATTTCCTCGTTTTTTTGGCGAGCGGTGTTTAGTCGGTGGGCTTGAGCAACGACGAATGCACGAGGGTTCTGCGGGACCGTTTTGGCCTGGAGCGATTCCGGAGCGGGCAGCGTGAGGTCATCGATGCATTGCTTGCGGGAAGATCGGCACTGGCCGTGTTCCCGACCGGAGGCGGGAAGTCGCTTTGCTATCAACTTCCAGCCCTGCTCCTCGATGGATTGACCCTCGTTGTCTCGCCGTTGATCGCCCTGATGAAGGACCAGGTCGACGCTTTGAAGGCTCGCGGGGTGGCGGCGGAGCGATTGGATTCCACCTTGTCCGCGACAGAGGTGGCGGACGTCTACCGGAAGATGGAAGCCGGGAAGTTAAAACTGCTTTTCGTTTCCCCCGAGCGCTTGTCCAATGAGAAACTTCAGGCTCGTCTCGCGGGATCGACCATCCCCTTGATGGCCGTGGACGAGGCGCACTGCATTTCCGAGTGGGGGCACAATTTTCGTCCGGACTATCTCCGGCTCGCCAATCTCTCGCGTGAAATCCGCGCCAGCCGCGTCCTTGCCTTGACTGCCACGGCCACGCCGAAGGTCGCCGACGATATTCTCGAGAATTTCCGCATCGAGCGGAGCGATCATGTCCAGCTTTCCTTCCATCGTCCGAATCTCCATTTGCGGGTTACGCATTGCCTTGAGAACGAGAAGCGTGCTCTCCTGCTCGCGCGTCTTCGGGAGGACCCTTCCGCGCCGACGATCATTTACGGGACCCGGCAGGAGACGGCGGAATCGCTCGCCGCGTTCCTGAAGCGCCACGATCTTCCGGCGCGCCCCTACCATGCGGGATTGCGGGACGAGACGCGGGCGGAATGCCAGGAGGCGTTCATGTCCGGGGAAGCGCCCATCATCACGGCGACCATCGCGTTCGGCATGGGCATCGACAAGGCGGACATCCGGCGTGTCATTCACTATAATCTTCCGAAGAGCCTCGAGAACTACACGCAGGAAATCGGACGTGCAGGGCGGGATGGAAAAGAAGCCGCATGCGAACTCTTCGCCTGCGGAGACGACGAGCGCGCGCTGGAGAATTTTGTCTTTGCGGACACGCCCTCGCCGGAAGCGATCAGGCGCGTCCTCGACCAGATCCTGAACCGGCAGGATGAATTCCATCTATCCCACTATGAAATGTCCGGCGTGCACGACATTCGCCCCATGGTCCTGCACACCCTGCTGACTTATCTTGAGCTTGAAGGATACGTTGAGGCGACGGCTCCTTTTTATGCCGGTTACAAGGTGAAGTTCATGCGGGATCGTGACGAGATCCTTCATGGATTCAGCGACGGGCGGAAGCGGTTCTTGCGGGCGCTTTTTTCTTCGGGCAAGGAGGGAAGGGTGTGGCTGGCGATCGATGTGGAAGAGGCGGTAGAGTCGATGCAGGAATCCCGGGAGCGGATCGTCAAGGCGCTCGGTCACCTTGAAACCCACGGTGACGTGGTCTTGCGACCGGCCGGCGTGCGCCATGGCTATCGCCGATTGCGGGAGGTGAGTTCGCTTCCTGCCCTGACCCGGCAGATGCAGGAAATGTTTCAACAGCGGGAGGATCGCGATCTTGCGCGTCTTCGGCAAGTCGTGGCCTTCGCGCAAAGTTCCCGATGCCGCTACGAGGGGCTGCTCACCCATTTTGGCGAATCGATGAGGAATCCGTGTGGCCACTGCGATACGTGTGACGGAAGAGGGGACGAGGGTGTATTGCCCCGATCGCCGAAGCCTGAGATGACCCTCGAGCACACCGAATCCGTCCAAGTCCTCTTGCGTGAGAAAAACGGACCATTGCGCACACCGCGCCAGCTTGCGCGGTTTCTATGCGGGCTTTCCTCGCCGGCCGCAACCCGTGCGCGGCTCCAGCGGCATGAGGCTTTTGCGCTCCTTGAAGGCCATTCGTTCGCGGATGTCCTGGCCTACTGCGAATCGCTCCTCATCCCTTGAAAACAAGGATTTTTGCGGCTTTTCCCGCGTCCAGCGGGCAAAACCTTCCGCATTGACTCAGGGGCCGCTCTCGCTACTCTTTCCGCTCCTTCTCAAAAAACGACACCTCGAACCACACTTCAACAAATGGCACAATTCGGCATCAATGGCTTTGGCAGAATCGGACGCAGCGTTCTTCGCGCAATGACTCCGGAACAGCGGAAGAACGTCGTCATGATCAACGACCTCACCGACAACGGAACACTCGCGCACCTCCTGAAGTGGGACTCGATCATGGGCAAGTTCGACGGCACGATCGAGCACGACAGCGAAGGTATCACCATCGACGGCCACAAGATCAAGATCACCGAGGAGCGCGATCCTGGCAAGCTCCCCTGGGGAGACGTCGGCGCCGACGTTGTTCTCGAGTCGACCGGCTTTTTCACCGCCCGCGAAAGTGCCGAACTCCACATCACCAGCGGTGGTGCGAAAAAGGTCCTCATCTCCGCTCCGGCGAAGAATCCCGATCTCACGATGTGCATTGGGATCAACAGTGACCAGTACGACCCGGCCAACCACCACATCGTCTCCAATGCGAGCTGCACAACCAACTGTCTCGCGCCCATGGTCAAGGTTCTCCACGAGAACTTCGAGATCGAACAAGGCGTGATGAGCACTATTCACTCTTACACGAACGACCAGCGCCTCCTTGACTTGCCGCACAGTGATCTGCGCCGTGCGCGAGCGGCAGCCATCAACATCATTCCTTCCTCCACCGGCGCGGCCAAAGCGATCGGCGAGGTCATTCCCGACCTGAAAGGGAAACTCAACGGCGGCGCGTTCCGCGTTCCCACTCCAACAGGTTCGGTGACCGATTTCACCGCCAAGGTGAAGAACGCTCCCACGGACGCCGATGCCGTGAATGCCAAGTTCAAGGAAGCCTTCGAAGGCAGCCTCAAGGGCGTTCTCGACTACAATGACGAAGCTCCCGTCCTGCAGGACATCGTGGGCAATCCCCACAGTTGCGTTCTTGACCCCGCCGTCACTCTCGTCATCGGCGATCTTGTGAAGGTCGTCGGCTGGTACGACAACGAATGGGGTTACAGCAATCGCGCGGTGGATGCGCTCAACCTCCTCGGAGGCTAAAGCCGCCCTCCTCGTCCATTCCTCTTTTTCAACAAAGGCGTCCCTTGCCGGCAAAGAAACCAGGGGGCGCCTTTTTTACTAATCGACAGATACCATGGCCAAAAAAACGATTCGTGACCTGGAAGTTTCGGGAAAAACCGTCCTTGTCCGCGTGGATTTCAATGTTCCGCTCAGGGACAACGACGGGCAGCAAGTCATCACCGACGACACCCGCATCCGTGCCGCACTCCCGACCATCGAGCACCTTTCCAAGGCTGGCGCCAAAGTCGTTTTGATGAGCCACCTCGGTCGACCCAAGGGAGAGAAGGCGGCCGAGTTTTCCCTGAAGCCTGCCGCTGACCGTCTCGGTGAACTCGTCGAAGCCACGGTGAAGTTCGTCGATGACTGCGTGGGAGACGTTGCCGGAAATGCCATCGAGAACCTGCAAGCTGGGGAAGTCCTCGTCCTTGAAAACGTCCGCTTTTATAATGAGGAAACAGCCAATGATGAGGCCTTCGCCGGTCAACTGGCGGAGTATGCGGAGGTTTTCGTCAACGACGCGTTCGGCACCGCCCACCGCGCTCATGCATCGACCACGGGCGTGACCGCGCACGTCGAGGAGACGGCGATCGGTTTCCTCATGGAGCGGGAATTGAAATACCTGCAGGATGAACTCGCGAATCCTGGCCGGCCGTTCGTGGTCATCCTCGGCGGCAAGAAGGTCAGCGACAAGATTGGCGTAATCCGCGCCCTTTTCGACAAGGCCGACACACTACTCGTTGGCGGTGCCATGCAGTATGCCTTCCGCAAGGCGCAGGGGATGGAAATCGGCGAGAGCTATGTCAATAATGACGACCTTCCCATTGCGAGTGAACTCCTGGAGCAGGCGGAGGCGAAGGGGGTGAAGTTGCTGCTCCCCGCCGACTCCCTCGAAGCCGACGACTTCAGCAACGAAGCGAACACGAAGAACACGGATCCTTGGGACATCGGCGGATCCATCCGTCCGGGTTGGGAGGGGCTCGACATCGGCGCCAAGGCGATCGAGGAATTTTGTGCCGTGGTGAAAGACGCAAAGACGATCGTCTGGAACGGTCCCATGGGTGTTTTCGAAATCGAGGCCTTCGCCAAGGGAACGAAAGCGGTGGCGGAAGCCGTGGCCGCGAGCGGGGCGACGAGCATCATCGGCGGCGGTGATTCCGTGACCGCGATCAACAAATTTGGCCTCGCCGATCAAGTGACCTTTATCAGTACCGGCGGGGGAGCGAGTCTTGAGTTGCTCGAAGGCAAAGAACTGCCGGGGGTGGCTGCGATTGCTGACGCGTGAGCGGACCCGGCGGGAGAATCCTTTCAGAAAGCCATATATCAACCTTGCTTAATAAATTTTTTCGCGTATCCTGTGCTTTTCTGAGAGTTTTCTCAAATTATAGAGCCACCAGTGCAAAAAATATTACCCAAGACCAGGCAAGCTCTCGTCATCGAAGCGGACGCGGATCAGCGGAACCGGGTCGCCGATTTGCTTTCGGCGCGGGGATTCGAGGTCAGCGCCTGTGATTCGCTGGAAGCGGGTCGGCGATTTTTCCGCCGGCATCCCCTCGTCCTAGCTGGTGAATTTGGCGAGAACGGGGACGCGCAGGTTTTCGTGGATTACATCCGTGACCTGGCTGGAGACTCACAGCCCTACGTCATCCGCATGCTGAGTGGAGACGATGCCTACACGAAGCCCGCCGGCACGGGCGTGAACGATGTTTTGGCAAAACCCGTCGATACCCCGCTCTTTGAACTCAAGCTCGAGGCGGCGCAGTTGTGGTTGGGGGATGACGAAGGCCTGGATATCGAGCCAGAAATGGTCGCGGGTGTGGAGAAGCCCGGGGAAGAAGAACCTTCCGGTGCGGAGGAACATGAGCCAAAGCCTTTGCGGGCCGCCGCACGAAAGAAGTTTGGCGCCGATGAAATTGAATCGATGCGCCAGCTTGCGGTTCTGGTGGATGCGAGCCCTTCGGGAATGGCGCTCTTCGATTCCGAGATGCGCTACCTCATCGCGAATCGGAAGTGGAAGCAGGCGTTTGCCCTGGAGGATGACGAACTCGTGGGCCGCGCCCACCACGACATCTTTCTCGAAGTCTCGCCTGATTGGGAAAGACTTTGTCTCGATTGCCTGGAAGCGGGCGTTCCGCAAACCGGGAGCGAACTCGTCGAGTGGGCCAACGGAGAGCGGGAGTGGGTGCGGTGGACCATGACGCCGTGGAGTGACAAGGCGCGCGAAGAGGACGGGATGTCCGTGACCTTTGAATCGATTCCCGACCCGCGGCTTTCCTTCCGCCAGGAAGCCTCCGAGACGGACAGCGACCTTGCCTCGGTCCTTGCCCAGAGCAGCGCCGCTCCTGTGGTCGTTCTCGATCTCGACGGATCCATTGTGCGCAGCAACCGCAAGGCGCGTGAAATCGGGGAATGGCAGCCCGGCCGGGCCCGCCAGCGTTACGCCGACATTTTCCTCCAGGGGGACTCACGAGCGGAATTTGTCGAAGGGTTCCAGCACTTCGCGGAACGGGCCGAGCGCGATGGCGAATTCGAGTTTCCCGCCGTGTCGGTCGATATCACCGAGGACGCCGAGGGGCGCACGCGGCGGCTCGCATGGCATAATTTTCCCCGGCGCGCGACCGATGGATCGATTGCGGGAATGATTCGCATCGGCGTCGACCCGCGGGAAGTCAGCGGAGCAGGCGGGGGACTCTCCGGTGATGCCGAGAGTTGGATGGACCTCATGCCGCAGCCCTTCATCAAGGTGCGGGTGGCGGACGCATTGATCGTCTCGTCCAACCGTGCCTGGTCCGACCTCCGGGGCAGTGGTGAAGGCGAATCTCTGATTGATGCGGTGCACGTGGACGACCGGCCCCGATTCGAAGAGGCGCTCGCGGACCTGCGCGAATCCGGGAGCCGGATGAAGCTCTCGGTGCGCCTCGTCGACGTGGAGCGGAACGCGCGGTGGATGAGGGTGGTCGTCGATCCGCGTCGCTTTGGAAACCGGGCGAAGGGCCAGGAGTTGATTGGATACTGCGAGGACGCCGAAGCGCAGAAACATCTCGAGCAGGAACTCGCCAGTCTGCAGGCGAGGCATGACGATTTGGTGGAGAAGTCCGCTTCCGACAGCGTGACCAAGGAATCGATCGAGTCCGACGTCGCCACGGCAAAAGGGG
>JBCDLR010000039.1:0-17263 GCA_038745205.1 Verrucomicrobiota bacterium | reverse complement strand
TCGACCTCCAGCTTCGTGTCGGCGTCAAAAATGATGTCGTAATAGAGCGGGGTGTCATACCAGTCGTCTTCAGCCATCACTCTCAAACATCGCAAACCATGGCCGCGTGACGAAGCGCGAGTTCGTGGTCGTCCCAAGTGGGGATGAATTCCTGGGCGACGTATCCCTCGTAGCCGGTGGCGAGAATCTCTTCGAGGATCGGCGGGTAATTGATCTCCTGCGTGTCGTCGAGTTCGGCGCGCCCGGGATTTCCGGCGGTGTGGTAGTGCCCGATGTAGTCTTTGTATTGCCGAATGCGGCGGATGACATCGCCGTTCATGACCGACACGTGGTAGATGTCGAAGAGCAGTTTCATGTTCGGCGAGCCCACCTGCTTGATGAGGTCGACGCAGAAATCGACATCGTCGCCGAAGTAACCCGGATGACCCTTCATCGGGTGGCTGTCATCGCGGGAGTTGAGGTGTTCGAGCACGAGCGAGATCCCGTTTTTCTCCGCATGGGGCATCACTTCCTTCCAGACATCGACGCAATTTTTCGCGGCCACCTCGTCGTCCATGTCGTCAAATCTCATGCCAGTGAAAGTGATGACGCTCGGACAGCTCACCGACTTCGCGAGATCGATGCCTTTCTTCAGGCCGTTGATGCATTTCTCGCGATTGGCGGGGTTGCAGGGGCCGTCCTTGAAGCCGTGTCCGCCGCTGACGAGAGAAATCTCCAATCCTAGTTCCCGCACCTGCGGGTAGATCTTGTCGGGAATGCCTTCCATCGCCACGAGGCCGATGTTCTTGCACAGTTTCGCCAAATCCAGCATCTCCATCCGTTCGTTGAAGGTCCAACCCATGATGGATTGGCGAATGCGACCGTTCTGGATCGTGTAGTCCGCCGGAATCGCGGAGCGGGGGAGTTGGGCCGAAGAGGTGAAGGGCAGAGCGGTGGCGCCCGCGGCGAGGCCCGTGTTGCGGAGAAAGGAACGGCGGTTCATGGGGTTACTCAGTGTTCGCTTCCTGATGCTAAGGCAACGGAGTCCCGGGAGCGACTGCTTCTTCAGGAAATTTTCCACCAAACAACATCATCTCCTCCCGAGTTTCCTCGACGACGAAGGATTCATCAATTTCGCCGGCATCATTTTGCACACGGGATAGATCGAGATGGAGATGTTTGGCGAGAAATGGGTAGGCGGCCATGCGCTTGGAGACGCCGTAGTCGTGTTTTTCATCGGGGAAGTGGGCGTTCTCGACTTTGTCTTCGGCGTCGTAGAGCGAGTAGATGTATCGAACAAAAGGGAACTCGACCTCGGGCGTGTTAAGGGTCCAGTCGTCGCCGTTGGAGATGAGAAGCTGGGGTCGCGGGGCGGCGAGGGCGGCGATTTCCGGGTTGTTGGTTTTATGGGACCCGCTCCAATGGATGGGCATGCCGCTCTCGCAAACGCAGCCACCAAAGAAGTGTGCGGAAACCTGGCAGACCGGGACGGTGACGGCGATGCGGTCGTCGAGAGCCGCGAGGATGAATGACTGCGTGCCGCCACCCGAGCAGCCGGTAACGCCAAGGCGCTCGGGGTCCACTTCGGGAAAGGTGAGGAGGAAATCGAGGGCGCGCATGCTGTTCCACGTTTGCAGTCGCAGGACTTCCGGCGTGCTCTTGTGTTCCCATCCAGCTTCCTTGGAATCGCCGTAGCCGACCATGTCATATTGAAAAACGATCGCGCCTATCTTCGCGAGGACTGCGCAGCGCTGTTGGCGAGAGAATTTGAACCTTCCTCCGTGACCGTGCGGGCAGAGGATGCCCGCGAGTTTGCCGTCAAACTTCTCCGTCGGACGGTAGAGCGATCCAGTCACGAAGAAGCCGGGGGCGCTTTCGATGGCGACGTTTTCGACCTGGTAGCCCTCGTAGACGCGCTTGCGGACGAAGCGCGGATGGAGTGGCGTGCGTGGTGGCAATTCGGTCAACCTGGCTCCGCGAAGGATGCCCTCCTTGACGATGGCTTTTCTCTTTTCCCAGGATTTCAGGTCGGGGACGGCTTCCACGATGGATTCGAGTTCGGCCTTGGCTGCTTTCTGATCATGGGCGTGTCCCACCCGCAATGAGGGGGAGGCGGCGGCGAGGGCGAGAACGGCCATGAGCAGGAGAGCGATAAGAGCGGGGGTTGCTTGCTTCATGGTTTTTTTGGGGGGGTCAGTGAGCGTATTGCCGGACGCTACCCGGTTCGACGGGTTGACCGGTGTCGGCGCTCTTGAGGGCGGCAAAGCAGAGTTCGAGCGACGCGAGGTTGTTGCGGGCGCTGTGAGAGGGGTCGCGATCCTCCTCGATCGCGCAGAGCAATTCACCCATGGCGCCTTGAAATCCGGATTCGAACCAACAACCTTCCAAGGGAACCGTGACGTGCCCTTCCTCGAGGAAGATCTCCATGGCTGGTTGATCATTGAGTCCGTGCCCGCGTGACCGGAGGGTCCCCTTCGTGCCGACGACGGTCGTCGTGTCTTCCTCGCCGAGGGTGGTGTGGGCATTGAAAGCCATGCGTGCCTGCGCACCGGGATATTCGATGAGGACGGAGCCGAGGGACGGGGGTCGGAAAGACTGGCCTTCGAACTTGGAGACGGCGGCAAAAAGGCGAGTTGCGCGCCGGCTCTCCATGAGGCAGGAGGTGATGTCGAACCAATGAATGGCGAAATCGAAGAGCAAGAGGTGGTGGATGCTCTCGAAAGCCTCGTTTCCCCCGATCCAGGTTTGGTCCCAATGCAGGACAAAATCGACCGTTGTTACCTCGCCGATAAGTCCGCTCGCGACGGCCTTCCGCAGGTAGCTGAAATGAGGCGCCCATCGTCCGTTTTGATTCACGGCGAGCTTGAGATTCTGCGTCTCGGCGAGTTTGACGAGTTCCTCCCCGTCCTGAAGATCAAGAACGAAGGGCTTCTGGCTGAGGACGTGTTTTCCCGCCATCAAGGCATCCCGGACGATGGGCAGGCGATCGGCTGGATGGGGTGTGACGTCGACGACAGTCACACCCGGGTCATCGAGCAACTCGCGGTAGTCGTTGTAGATGCTGGCTTCCGGGCAAAACTCATCCCGCTTCGCCGCTGCCTTGGACGGAGTCCGGTCGGCGAGCGCGACGACTTTCCATCCGCATTCCTCGTAGACGTGGAGATGGCTTTCGCTGATGCCGCCGGTGCCGATGAGGCCAATGCCTGGTTGGTAAGACTGGGGGCGTGGCGGTTTGTAATCGATGGTCGGCGCTTGAATCGCC
The DNA here is from genome assembly GCA_038745205.1 of Verrucomicrobiota bacterium. Taxonomy (GTDB): domain Bacteria; phylum Verrucomicrobiota; class Verrucomicrobiia; order Verrucomicrobiales; family DEV007; genus JBCCWV01. The sequence goes on along the minus strand of JBCDLR010000039.1, from coordinate 14,022 downwards.
GCCGCCTTTTTCGCGGGGCTCAGGCCGTATGGATCGTCGCTGGCCATCAGCCGGTCCGGGACCTATGCCTCCGTCTCAGCCAGACTTGTGGCACTTCTATCCTTGGAGACGAGGTCTGCGAATTCCACGCCCGAACGTTTCGCGTCATCGCGACCAACCTCGAGGACCCTGGAATCGTCCACCTTTTGCAGCTTGGTATAGCCCGGATGGTGCGATTCCTTGTAGGGGTCGTTCAACCTGGCGTTGTAGCAGCAAATCAACGCCCACCGGGAGTGGTTGGACGGATTTGAGGCGGAGCAGTGCAGGGTATTCGAATGAAAGAACAGGGCGTCGCCGGGTTCCATTTCACATTGCACGAGCTCCAGGTGCTTCTTCGCTTCTTCGACACGTTCCATGTCCGCACCTGCCTGCTCGCCGGTGAGCACATGATTGATGCGCCCCATCTTGTGCGAGCCCTTCAGCACCTGCAGGCAACCGTTCTCCTGCGTGGCACGATCAATCGCGATGAGGACACTGCAGAGGTTGGGAAAGAGCAAGCCGTTTTGATACCAGTAGCCATAGTCCTGGTGCCACGCCCATGCGCCGCCGGTTCGCGCGTCCTTCAGGATCATTTTTGAGTGGTAATGATAGGCTTCGTCCTCGAGAAGTTGCTCGACGCGATCGACAACGCGGTGGCAGCGGGCGGCCATGCCATAGATGCCATCGCCGGGATGGTTCCACAGGGAGAGGCGGACATCGTTGCCCTTGCCGTCATCCCTTGTCGCGGATGCATTGTCCATCGCACGGTCGTTGCGAGCGGTTTCGCCGAGGAGGCCGATCTCCTCTTCGGAAAAGAGTTGGCGGGCGAAAACGTATCCGTTCCGGGAATACCCGGCGATCTGCTCATCGGAAAATAAGGCCATCGGCTTTGGGGTTTGCTATCCTGGAATTCTCGCGACCAGGTGAGCGGATGGCCAGCGAAAACTTCGAGGGCATTCGACTGCGACCACTACAGGAGATATCGTTCAAGGTACTTGGTCAGGGGTCGCCTCAGCGTGTCGGCAGGATTGGCGCGAAGGCTCGACGACATGCCTTTTTGCACGAGTTGTGGCTCGGCGATGACGAGAAAGGCACAGACATACTCGTCGGTCTTCCTGTCCTTGATCTCGAATCCGACAGTGGTGTAACCCTGGAGGCTCACACGTTGCCAGCGGAGGATGGACATTTCGACAACGTAGCCGTTTCTGTTCGAATTCGGAACGACCATGGCATTGTTGCTGTAACCGGAAAATTTTTCCCGAACGACCTCGAGGAAGTAGGCCATGTCCCCCGTCTCGAAAGCCCCGAGGACGGGTTCTCCGGGGTGGATTATCTCCAGTGGGCGCGAACGGTCGATTCGAAGTGGAGACGTTGCCTTGGCAAGCCCGTAAACGACGAGGGTGTCATCCACAACGACCGTCTCGGTGACTTCCTCTTTGGTCGCCCCGGCTTCGAGGGCGTCCGATTCCTTGTTCAAAGTATCGATGATGGCCTGGTTCCTGTTTCGAATGTTGCGGGAGAGTCCAATGAGGGAAGTGGGTCCGGTGAGGCTGGGGTCGTTGCTTTCGAGGGCGGCCTTGGGGATGTCGACCGTCTGCATCAACTCCCCGATGACAAAGGCGAAGTCGTAAGGGGTCCGTCCGAACTCGCGATCGGCAAGCCGGTGGAAGGCTTCGACGGCGATAAGCGGGTTGCGCAGGATATCGCCGCCCATGAGGATCTGCTTGGTGCCGTCTTCGAGAGTAGTGATTTCCTTTTGTGCGAGAAAGGCGGCGGTGGATGACACGGGCTGAGCGTCGTAGCTCAGGCAACCGACCAGCAATCCGCAAAGGAGAACAACAATCGGGATTTTCATTTTCCCCAGTTTGAGCGTGGGAATCGGGGAATGACAATTCAAAAAAGTAGATAAACTTGGGCCGTGAACATGTCACGTCTGGTGCCTTTCGGAGTGGCGGTCGCGGGAGCCGTCCTGCTCGCGTGTTGTGTGTCCAACGATCCCATCACGGACCGTGGCAAGGAGCGGTTGAATCTCGTCGACCCGCAGCAGGAGGTGGAATTGGGCGAGGCATTTTTCCGGAACTACAAGCTCAAGCATCCCCGCGCGAAGGACGCGTCCCTGAGCGCGAGGGCCGAGGCCGTGGCTTCGCGGCTTTTTGCGAACATCCCCAGCCCGGGCGGTCAATGGGAGGTGGTTGTCTTCGAGGACGAGTCCCCCAACGCCTTTTCGTTGCCGGGGGGAAAGATCGGGCTGAACTCGTCCATTTTTCAAATCGCGAAAACGGATGGACAACTCGCGACCGTGATCGGGCATGAGGCCGGTCACATCATCTCGCGGCATTCCGGCGAACGGTTGACGCGGTCCGCACTCGCCGAGGCGCTCACCCTCGGCGGCGACGGCCTCGTTATCCGGTCGTTTTCCCGGCGGCAGGAACTTGAGGCGGACGAGTTGAGCGTGCGATACCTCCGGAGGGCGGGGTATGATCCCCAGGAAGCACTGGATTTCTGGCTCCAGTTTGCGGCCTTCAAGGAAAAGGAAAGTGGTGGTGTCGATCAATCGCCGGAGTTGTTCAGCACACACCCCACGGATGAAAAGAGAATTGAGGCTCTTCGCCAGTTGATCGCCGCGCCTGCCCCCTGACTCAACCCGCAGAGACGGGGACGAAGTGCGTGCGCCAAGCCGTTTCCCTGCTAACTCTGTAGTCGATGTCCTTGCAACTTCTCGTCGACGATCCCTGGCTGGAGCCGTATGCGGCCGATATAGAATGCCGTCTGGATCGTTTCCTCGCGCGTGAAGGTGAGATCAAGGCCGCCTGGGGATCGCTTCGCAGTTTTGCCGGCATGCATGAATTGCGCGGCTTGCACTACAGTGCGGAAAAATGTGGATGGGTCTTTCGTGAATGGGCGCCTCGCGCGCACATGCTCTCCCTAATCGGTGATTTCAACGGCTGGGACGCGCAGGTAAACCCTCTCAGGAAAAACGAGGAAGGCGTTTGGGAATGTCTCGTTCCCGATGGTGACATGGGCCCGGTCTTGAGGCATGGGGACGCGTTCAAGGTCCAGATCACGGGGGCGAACGGTGTGCACGACCGCATTCCATCCAACGCCCGTTATCTTACACAGGATGAAACGAGCAAGGACTTCGTTGCGCGGGTGTGGTCACCGGAGGAGCCGTACGACTGGAGTGACACGAATTTCGACATCAAGGCGTTGGGGGAGCCGCGGATCTACGAATGCCACGTCGGGATGGCACAGGAAAAGGAAAGGGTCGGAAGTTACCGGGAATTCGCGGAAGTGGTCCTGCCAAGGGCGAAAAGGCTGGGTTACAACTTCATTCAACTCATGGCCGTGGCCGAGCACCCTTACTACGGGTCGTTTGGTTACCACGTTTCCAACTTCTTCGCACCCTCGTCGCGGTTCGGAGCCCCTGACGACCTGAAGTATCTCGTCGATGAGGCGCACAAGCTCGGGCTGGGTGTCCTCATGGATGTCGTCCATTCGCACGCCGTGAAGAACCTCGCCGAAGGTCTCGGATTCTATGATGGCGAGGAAGGGCTTTACTTCCATTCCGGGAGCAAGGGATACCACAATCAGTGGGATTCCTATCTCTTTGACTACGGGAAGGAAGAGGTTCTTCGGTTCCTTTTATCCAACCTCCGTTACTGGCTGGAGGAGTTTCACTTTGACGGTTTTCGCTTCGACGGCGTGACGTCGCTGATGTATCACCATCACGGTGATTTCGTCACGTTTGATCACTACGACAAGTACTTTAAGGACGGCGTGGACTGGGATGCGGTGACTTATCTCCAGCTCGCCAACAAGTTGATTCAGGAAGTCAAACCGGGCGCGATTTCGGTGGCGGAAGACATGAGCGGAATGCCGGGACTCTGCCGGGAGATCGAGGACGGCGGACTGGGATTTGCCTACCGCCTGCAAATGGGAATCCCGGACTTCTGGATCAAGCTCCTGAAGCATACTCTGGACGAGGATTGGAAGATCCACGAGATTTGGGATATCCTCACGGACCGTCGATGGAGGGAGAAGTCGATATCCTACTGCGAGAGCCACGATCAGGCGCTCGTTGGCGACAAAACCATCGCTTTCTGGCTTATGGACCAGGAGATGTACTGGCACATGCGGGTCACGGATGACAGTCACGTGATCGACCGCGGTATCGCCCTGCATAAGATGATCCGGCTCATTACGCTGGCGCTGGGCGGTGAGGGCTATCTCACTTTCTTTGGCAACGAGTTCGGTCACCCGGAGTGGGTGGACTTTCCGCGGGAAGGCAATGGTTGGAGTTACAAGTATGCGCGACGCCAGTGGCGGCTGGCGGGGAACCCGGACTTGAAGTACCGATTCCTTGAAGCGTTCGAAGCGGGAATGCTGAAACTTGCGGAGGAAACAGGAGTTCTTGGCGCGGACCCGGCAGCGCAACTGAACATGGATCAGGAGAACAAGGTAATCGCCTGCGAGCGGAACAACCTGATCTTCCTTTTTAATTTCCATCCTGAGAAATCAATTCCCGACTATCGCTTCAGGGCGCACGAGGCCGGCAATTACCGGGTCGTTCTTTCGTCGGATGACGCGGAGTTCGGAGGGCACCAGCGGGTGAATGCAGCGGTGGAGTATCCCACCAACGAGGACGGGGAATTGTCGGTCTACGCGACGAACAGGACAGCGCTGGTTCTTCAACAGGTGAAGGACTCATGAAGGGGATTTGCGCAATGACTCGGAACGACTAGGATCGCGGTTGATGTCGGTAGAATTGATACTTACCCACCCGGGCAGTTCCCATAAGGACGAGTTTCTGGCGTGCTGTCTCCTGCTTGCGAAGCACGGTGTCCCGGTTGTGCGTCGCGAGCCTGTGCCATCGGACCTCGATGACCCCTCGATCCTCGTCGTTGATGTCGGGGGCGAGCACGATCCGGCGCGGGGGAACTTCGATCACCACCAGTTTCCGCGTGAGCATGAACCGGTTTGTGCGCTTTCCCTCGTTTTGCAGGATCTTGGACTCTATGAGGATGCCCGGAAGTTCTGCGACTGGCTGGAACCGGCGGAGTGGTTCGATACGCGCGGGGCGAAGGGAACCGCCAAGTGGCTCGGCGTAAGCAGGGACATCCTGTTCAAACTGAATTCGCCGATGGACGTGACCCTGCTCCGTCGATTCGCGCGTGAAGAACGCCTGGAAACGGGAGACGTGCTCTATGAGATGATGCGCTGGGTGGGAGAGGACCTGCTCGATTACATTGTTTCGCTCCGCGACCGTCTCAAGTTCATCGGGGATCACTCGGAGGTCTGGGAGTTGGTGCCCGCGGAGGACGAGGCTTTCAAGGTTCTATTCATGCCTCGAACTGACCCTTTGCCCGCGGAGCCGTCAGCCGGGCTGGAACGCTACCTGGATTCGGTGGGATTGGGCGAAAAAGTTGCTGGTTTGGTCTACCCGGACCGGCGGGGGACGGGCTACGGACTCTCACGGCACAATGACGATCCGCGTCTGGAATTCACGGAGATTGAAGGTGAGCCGGAGGTGCACTTTGCCCACGCCCGGGGATTCGTCGCGAAGACATCGGCTGTGGATAAGAGCCGCTTGCAGGAACTGATGAAAACCGCGTGGCGAAGTGCTAGCCTTGCTTGAGGGCCTCCGTTTTCTTCGCCGAAGCTTTCTCTTCCTCCGGATCCCCGTCTCCGTTGTCCGCCTTTTCGAGGGCATGGGCGCGCATGTCGGTGACGGTGTCTCGCTCGTCGATGATTTCATGTCCGAGCATTTCTTCCACGATGTCTTCCATGGTGACGATGCCGGAAAGGATGCCGTGCTCATTCACGAGCATGGCGATGGGGACCCGCTTGCTACCCAGCGAGCGGAACAACTCTGAGGCTCTCGTGCGGTCAAAGAAGGTGTCGAACTTGCGAACGAGGCTCTTGAGCGGTGCTTTCTTGTCTGGTGCGGTCAGGAGGTCGCTGCGCAACACGTAGCCGATGAGATCCGCGGGATCACTTCCCTCGTAGAGGGGGACGCGCGTGAACTGGTTGTCGAGATGGTTCTTCATGAACTCCTTGATGGAGGTCGTGGCCGGGAGCGAAAAGACCACGGTGCGGGGCGTCATGATTTCCCGGGCCGTAATTTCGTTGAGCCTGATGACGTTGTGCATCAGCTGTCCCTGCCAGGAATCGACGTGGCCTTGATCGAGAGCGACATCGACCTGGGCGGCAGCGACGTCGGCGGCGGAACCATCATTTTCTCCCGCTCCGCGTGGAATCTTGTCGATGATTCCGGAGATAATCTCCAAGACAAAGATGATGGGAGTCAGGACCACAGTCAGCCACGAAACAAGGATGGCCATCGGTGCGGCGAGGCTATTGGCAAACCGTGCCCCGAGGGTCTTTGGAATGATTTCCGAGATGACGAGGATGAGAATGGTGACAACGGTGGAAACGACAAAAACCCAGGCTTCGCCAAAGATGAGAGTGGCCTGTGTGGCGACTCCTGCCGTTCCCGCAGTATGGGCGATCGTGTTCAGGGTCAGTATCGAGGCAAGCGGGCGCCCCATGTGATCACGTGCCGCGGCAAGGCGTTTCGAGCCCGCGCGTTTCTTCTTCAAAAGGAATTTTACCCTCGCATCAGAAACGCTGAGGAGGGCGGCTTCGGCGAGTGAGCAAAACGAAGAGACAAGAAGCGCTACGAGAAGAAAGACGATGAGGGCAGTGACGCTGCCTTCCCCGGCAGCGTCCGTGGAGATGGGTATTGCGGCGATCATTCAGGCCATTACCGGACTCCATGGGCGAACCAATGTTCTTTCGTCATTTTCCTAAATTTTAGTCGGAGGAAGCCTCCGTGCAAATACGTATCGATGGAATCCCGCCGTTACGGTGAAAGTTTCGATGATTCGGGTGCGTCAGGCATGCCTTCGATGCGAAGTTGAAGGTCGGAAAGGGCATTCATGAAGTAGATATAGCCCTCATAAGGAGACGGATAGGGATTAAAGTAGTCGTGGACCGCACCGTCATCGGCGCCTTTCGTGCACATGTAGTAGAAATGGTCGGAGGTCTGCATTTTCGACCACTGGTGAAGGAGTGATTCGTTGCCTTTGGCGAGGACTTTGCTCTCCAGTTCAAGGATCTTCCGGGTTGCTTCATTCTGCATGGGATTGCCTTTCCACGCGGAGAGGTCTTTTTCGGAATCGGCCCACGATGTCGGGTAGTTCGCGTCGTAACTACCCAGGGATTCAAAGCGGGCGATGGCTTCGGAGGGCGTGATGAGATCGATTTTGCGATCAAGCAGTGTCTTGGGAAGCTCACGCCAGAAATCGAAAATGCCGGTGTCCTCCCATTGATGCTCACCAATGGTTTCGTAGTCGATGAACAGATTCACGAGGCAGCCCTCCTCCCGTTCAATCCAGTCAGCGAACTTCTTTGCGGAAAGCGGGTATTCCGCCCAGTTCGCGTCCGCAAAGCGGAAGGCGAGATCGTCGGAGAGCTGGAAGTTCCTCGTCAGAACCTTGAGATTCTTCACGTTTGGTGACTGATAGAAGCCGTTGGGTGTGCGATCAGCGAGGATCCAAGGGATGCCCTCCGCGAGCATGGCCTCGTAGCCCAAGGACTCCACGAATGCGGCCAACTCATTAAAGTAGATCAGCTCCGTGTGCCGAAAAACGCGCGGTTTTACGCCGAAGAGAGCGTCGATTTTCCCTTCCTGCTTCCTGACCTGCCGGCGGAACTCCGTACCTGAGTGGCGGAAGCAGAGGGAGTGATAGTAGGTTTCAGCAAGCAGTTCGACGTTCCCGGTGCTGACGAGGTCGGCAAAGGACTCGAGGGTATCCGGGCGATGGTGCTCAAGCTGTTCAAGGAGCACACCACTGATGGAAAAGCTGATCTTGGCGCGGCCTTTCAACTCCCGGAGGAGTTCGGTGAACACTCGATTTGCCGGGAGATAGCACTTGTCGGAAACCTTGCTGACGATCTGCTGGTTCAGTTCGTCATTCTCGTAAAACGGGTCACGTCCGACGTCGAAGAAGGAAAAGGGCTTGAGGCGGTTGGGCTGATGAGCCTGGAAGTAAATGCAGACAGCCTCAGGCGAAGACGGGTTCGTACTCATGGAGGGTCTGGTCGTAGATATCTACGATGCGCTCCGCGGCCCGCTCCCACGTGCAATTCTTCTGGTCCTCCAGGGAAGCGCGAATGGCTTCCTCCCGCGCGTCCGGGTCCGCAAGGAGATCGAGGATGTGCGCCGCCATGAGATCGACGTCCCAGAAATCCGCCTTCCGCGCCCTTCGAAGCACCTCGGCCACGCCGGATTGCTTGGAAATGACGGCGGGGATGCCGTATTGGGCGGCCTCAATGGCGGAGAGCCCAAAAGGTTCGGAAACGGAAGGCATGCAGTAGACATCGGTCATGGAGAGCAACTCGTTGACCTTCGCCTTGTTAAGGAAGCCCGTAAAGTGCAGTCGATCGCCCACGTCCTTGTAGGCCCCGTGTTCGATGAGTTGCTTGAGCTTGTCGCCCGTGCCAGCCACGACGAAGCGAACGTTGCGATTCTTCTCGAGGACCTTTGCCGCGATATTGAGAAAATACTCGGGTCCTTTTTGAAAAGTCAGACGGCCGAGGAAAAGCACCAGCTTCTCCGGGAACGGCTTGCGCGTGCGGAAGGTCTCGACCGTCTCTGCACCGTTGTGAACGGGAAAGACCTTGCTCGGATCGATGCCGTAATGGCCGGTGATGATCGACCCCGTGTACTGACTGACGGGAATGATGATGTCCGCCTCCTTCATGGCGCTCATCTCGACCTCGTAGACCCAGCCCCGGCCTTCCGGTCCCGCCCGGTCGTAGCTGAGGCTGTGCACGTGAAGGGCGAGCGGCTTTCCTGTAATGTGCTTGGCTTCAAGTCCCGCCGGAAAAGTCATCCAGTCGTGGGCATGGATGACATCGTAATGGCCGTGGCTGGCGATGACGCCTGCGGCGCGGGCAAATTCCGTGACCTTGTAGTGGACGTCGTTGCCGTAGAGGTTCGCCCCCCGGAAGGCCTCGACGGAGCGGCGCCCCGGCGTGGGGTTGTCTTCGGCCATGGTGGCCGGTCCATTCCGCAGGAGGACGCTGGGATCTGCATCAACGTATGGGGAAAGGTCACTTTCAATCTCGATGACCTCGGCGACGCTGCTGAGTTCCCTCGCATTCTTGACGAGTGCGAATTCATCGAGAGGAAGATTGTCGAGTCCGACGAGGCGCACGTTTTCGACGGCGAAGTCGGGGTCGATTTTCGGGACGACAAAAGTGAGGTCGACGAATTTGCCCATGGCCTTCCCAAGTCCGAGGCAGGCGACGCCCAATCCTCCGTTGATAATTGGCGGGAACTCCCATCCCAGCATCAGAACTCGCAGTCTCGACATATATCAAATGGCACCGGTTGTGCTCTCAGGCCTCAGAGCAAGAGACTTGCCAAGGTCGCAAAATATTCACTTTTGGCATGAAAAAATGCTTTAACTTTGCAGTTCGCGCAACGAGTTGGATCAATTCCTGCGCTTAAGGACCCCATACAATTGACTGAACTTTAATGCACGATCACGCCTTTCAAGGGAACTATATGGAGAATGACCTCGCGTCCTCGGCGAGCGATTTCTTCCCGGACGCGGTGGTTCGCCACGAAGCGGTCGGAGAGAATGAATTTCGTTTCTTCTGCGAGAACGATGTCGTGCTCCGCGTGATCGTCCTGGAGAACGGGTTGATTCGGTTCCGCTACTGCCCGGACGGTTTATTTGAAGAGGAATTCAGCTATGCCATCGACCCGGAATACGTTCCGGCCTCCGGGGTGGCAGTTTTTTCCGAGGAGGCGGACTTTTACGAGATCAAGACGGAACTCGTTGCCGTCAGGGTTGAGAAGAAGGCGCTTCGAGTCGAGGTCCTGGACGAGGTTGGCAAGCCGGTCTGCGAGGACGAGCGTGGTTTTCACTGGGAAACCAACAACGACTACGGTGGTGACATTGTGAAGATGAGCAGGCGCTTGCAGGGCGGTGAGGCTTTTTTCGGCCTCGGCGACAAGTCCTGTGAACTGAACCTTCGCGGCAAGCGCATGCAGCTTTGGGGATCGGACACCTATGGCTTTGGGCCGAAGAGCGATCCCCTCTACAAGAACATACCGTTCTACCTCGGCCTTCACAACGGCACTTGTTACGGGACGTTCTTTGACAACTCTTTCCGCAGTTTCTTCGATTTCGGGAATGAGCGCAGCAATGTGACGAGCTTCTGGGCGCAGGGCGGGGAGATGAATTACTACTACATCCACGGACCATCGGCCGATGAAGTGCTTCAGACCTACGCGCGTCTCACGGGCAAGCCGCAACTCCCGCCGATGTGGGCGCTTGGCTATCACCAGTGCAAGTGGAGTTACCGGACGGAAGAGGAGTTCAAGGGGATCGCGTCGAAGTTTCGTGAACTCAAGATTCCGTGCGACGCCATCTATCTCGACATCGACTACATGGATGGCTACCGTTGTTTCACCTGGAACCGCGAGAACTTTCCGGACCCGCCGAAAATGATCCGGGAATTGAAGGACGATGGGTTCCAGAGGGTCGTCATGATTGATCCCGGGATCAAGATCGACAGGAACTACCGAGTCTACGTGGACGGGATGGAAAAGGATTACTTCTGCCGCCGCGGGGACGGCCCCCATATGAAAGGCTCGGTCTGGCCGGGACTTTGTGTTTTTCCCGACTATACCCGCGACGAAGTGCGTGAGTGGTGGGGGCAACTTTTCAAGGGACTCATGCAGGAAGATGGTGTTGCCGGCGTCTGGAATGACATGAACGAACCGGCGGTCTTCGAAGAGGGAACCTTTCCGCGGGACGTCCGATTTCACTACGAAGGAAACAGGTGCTCGCACCGTAAGGCTCACAACATCTTCGGGATGCAGATGGTTCGTGCGACCAATGACGGCATCAAGGCTCTTGGCCATGGTCGGCCCTTCACGATCACGCGTTCGGGGTATGCCGGGGTTCAGCGTTATGCCTCGACATGGACGGGTGACAACGTGGCGAGTTGGGAGCATTTGCGAATTGCGAACACGCAGTGCCAGCGACTGGCTTCTTCGGGCTACTCCTTCGCCGGGTCGGATATCGGCGGCTTCATCGAGCAACCCGACGGAGAGCTTTACGTCCGATGGCTGGCCATGGGCGTCTTCCATCCTCTTTGCCGCACGCACTCATCCGGTGAACATGGCTCGCAAGAGCCGTGGTCATTCGGGGAGAAGTTCACGCGCATCTCTCGTCACTGGATTGAAATGCGTTATCGAATGCTGCCATATCTCTACACGACTTTTTGGCAGCACACGCAGACGGGAATCCCGATGTTGAGATCGTTGTTCTTCCTCGACCAGGAGAACGTCGAGACCTATCACCGGGCGGAGGAATTCGCCGTTGGGGACAACATTCTCGTCTGCCCGGTTTCGAAGAAAAAGGCGTCCGGGCGGTGGCTATACCTTCCGGAAGGCCAGTGGTTCAATTTCTGGAGCGACCAGTTGGAGGAAGGGCGAAACGAAATCTGGGCGGATGCGCCGCTGGACCGCATTCCGCTCTTCGTCCGCGCTGGGGCCGTGCTTCCCCAAGGCCCTGTCCGACAATTTGTCGGCGATCGTCCTGATGCAGGACTGGAATTGCACGTCTACCACATCGACGGGCGGCATGAGAGCGAACTCTACGAAGATGCGGGTGACGGGGAAGCCTATCTCCACGGGGAGAAATCAGTGAAGACGTTTTCCGTGGAAGGGTCGGAATCCTCGATCGTCGTGAAGCAAAATACCGAGGGTGCCTTCGAACCAGCCTACGCCGAGTTTACCCTTATTTTTCACGGCATGCCTTTCGACGCCGAGAAGTGCACGGTCGACGGCGAGGAAGTGGCATTGGAGAAAGTCGGGTTCTCCCGGAGGGCAACCGTGGAGCGCGGATTCAAGGAAGTCGAACTGGTGTAGGCGGCTACTCTCTCGTCCATACGCTGCCCTGCGCGACCGACCACTGGAATTTACGGGCGGTCTCGCGGATGAGAAAGGGGAGGTCAAGGGTGCGTTCAAGCTTGAAGGCGTCGCCAAGCGCCTCCTGCAACCAATCGATCGTGGGTTTGTCCGGCCAGTTTTCGGGCGGGGTGAACTCACCGAGCCAGGTGCATGGCGTGGTGAGGACGAGTTGCCCGCCGGGAGAGACGAGTGACGGAAGGCGGTCCAGGAACTTCATCGGCTCAGGGAGGCGGCAGACAAGGTTGGCGGCATGGACCAGTTCGAAAAGGCCGAGTTCATCCCGCAGGTTCATGGCATCGCCGGTTTCGAAGCGGACGTGTTCCGGTTGAGTTCCCGATGGGACGACGGCGGTGGCTGGCGTGGTCGCGTGCCCTTCGATTAGAACCTCGTAATCCATCTTGCCCTCGGCGCGCAGTCCGTTTGCGGCATCGATGAAGGCACTTGAAAAATCTATTCCGACGACCTCGTGGCAAAAACGCGAGAGCTCTAAGCTGGAGCGGCCGACGGAACAGCCGATGTCGAGGGCGCGCTCTCGGGGTATGCCGGTATCGATGGTCTCTGTGACTGTCCGAACCGCAAAATTCAGGGCGTCATGCGGCCCGGATTCGTGGGGCAGGACAAGTTGGGGTTCGCCGTAATGGAAAAGGAGATACTCGTCGACAAGTTTAGGCTGCTCGTAGGGGTTCGTCGCTTCCACACCGTTTCTTACGCTGTAGTTGCCCGCTGGAGCAACTCCTTATTGCACCCCTGCTTGAAGCCGACGGTCGTTTCGAGGTAGACGTCGACGCACTTTCTCTGTTCCTCGACGGTGTAGTTGTGGAGATAGATCTTCCAAAGGGTCTCCATGTCTCGCTCCCGGACGCGCAACCCTGTCTCGTCAGCGAAGGACTGCATCCGATCAATTCCCCGGAGGACGGTGGGTAGCCGCTCGTTGACCAGTGTTCTCAGGTAGCCCTCTTCGAGGAGAACCTCGCCGGTGGCAATGGTCTCGTGGGCACCCGGGCTGATGTAGACTTCGCGAAGACGCCGACAACTGTAACGCGCACCGATGGCGCAGCCTGCAATGTCGAAGCCGTGGACCAGTTCCTTGATCGTCCCTTTCTTGATGTTGTGATAGGTGATCTCGACCGCGCAGCCGTCGAGGAGAAGGCGGATACAGAATGGATGGAAATCCCGGTCGAGGGTGGCGCCGCGTTCGAGGAGAAATCTCAGGAGTCGATTGCGTTCCTTTCGATCCCGGACCCAGAGGTCGATGTCATTGGTGCGGAGTTTCGGATGAAGTGCTGGCTTGAAGGCGCCCCCGCAGAGAAAGACTTCGCCGGGGTAGCTGCGGGGAAAGAGAAATCGGAAAATGCGATCGGCCTGCTTCCGGACCTTTTTCTCGGTCAAAGGGCCACGAGGAAGGCCGTGAACGGCTTTGGCCGCCGACATGCCGGGTCCTCGTAGTGAAAAATGAAAGCGCACGCAGGAGTCAGTTTTTAAATAACCTTAAAAATAGTTAAGAAAACTAAAATATCAATAGTGTTCAGTCACTTCCTTCCTGGTCATTTGAGACTTCGAGCAGAATTCTACAAAACGGATCCTCGTAAACGACTGACCTTGAGGGAGCTGAGTTCCAGCCGGATCCTTCAGAGCCTGTCCTGCATTTGCCCGCCGGTTTCGTCCTCGAGTGCGATATCATCCTCGGTCCAGAGGGTTTGATCGGGTCCGGCCGAGCGGATTTCGATCATCTCCTCGGAGAGAGGATGGAGGTAGTAGGGGGTTCCGAAGCGATCGAGGAGTTCGCCACCGGGGCTGAGTTTCAGGTGGGAATCCTCGATGAGGCGCAGTTTCCGCGGGTTATCGCCACGGAGGCCAGCCACGATTTCCTCATTCAATCCTCCTGGCGGAACGATGCGATTCTGTTTCCGATAGTAGTCGATGAGGCCCCGAACTACGTCGAGGTCCTCTTCGACGCTGGCCTCGGGGTCGTTGAGTTGTTTTGCGAGTTGTATCATGCTGGGAACCGG